>CBDUYD010000041.1:0-19316 GCA_965371355.1 uncultured Ilumatobacteraceae bacterium | reverse complement strand
CCGGGCGTATGGCCCTGGAGTTCGTTCGTTGCTATCAAGACCCGCATTCGTCATTCCCCTCTCGGTTCGCTGTTACTACTGAGGGACAGCTTGACGAGGGGGTGTCACGCGCGGATTCGGAACGCCTCGCGCACGGTGTCGGAGATCGGACTCAGCATGAACACCTGCGGCATCCGCCGAGTCAGCGCCGGCGGGCCGTCGAACGTCAGCGTCCCGTCGCGAACCGCCTTCTTCACGGGCAGATGGCCCAGCCACACGCGGTACAACGTCGCCATGTCGGAGGTCGTCGTGACGTCGACCTCGTACCCCGGGTCGGACATGCACACCGACGCTTCCCCCGACTCGACGACGAGCCAGAATCGTTGCGGGTGGTCGGCGAATCGGATGTGCAGCACGAAACGGCGATCCGGGAGCTCGGACGTGTCGATCCGGGTGTGCATCCACCACACGAGCAGCTCGGGATCGAGCTCGTCGGGGTCGGGGTCACCGAACGTCCACCGGACGCCCCACTCGCCGATCCCGAACACGATCGGTTCGAGTTCGCGACCGGCGTCGGTGAGCAGGTAGTCGCCGTCGAGTCGCTCGACGATGCCCGATCGCTCGAGCAGCCGCAGCCGCTTCGCCAGGAGGCTGCGCGAGATCCCCGGGAGGCCGCGAGCGAGGTCGTTGAAACGGGTCGTGCCGGTCAACAGATCGCGCATGATCAGCAGTGTCCATCGCTCTCCCAGCACGTCGAGCGCCCGCGAGATCGGGCAGTACTGGCCGTATCCCCTGCCCTGGTCGCTCATCTCGCCCCTTCCTGTCCGACGTCGCCGGTCGCCCGGGTTCCCGCTTGGCACGGGCCGTGCCGGTACACATCGTAGACCGGCGAGGTCCAGATTCAGGACTGGTCGGCGCAGGAAGCCATCCGTACGGTCGACCGCATGACGTTGATCGAGGAAATGACACAAGCACCTACCACTCCCGCGACCGATTGGCGGGCCGTGGCCGAGCGGATCGGCGAGGTCGTCCGGCCGACGGTCGCCGACAACGACCGCACCGGGGAGATCTCGCATCTCGCCTACGAGCACCTCCGCACCGAAGGCGTGACCGCGGCGCTCGTGCCGACCGAGTTCGGTGGAGGAGGAGTGAGCCACGAGATGATGGGCGCGATAGTCAGAACGCTGGCCCGAGTCGATGGACCGACCGCCCTCACGCTGTCGATGCACTCTCACGTGCTCGGCACACAGGTCTGGCGCCACAAGCACGGCCTGAAGAACGCCGAGAAGGTGTTCCGGGCGGTCGTCGACCAACAGGCGGTCCTGATCAGCACCGGAGCCTCGGACTGGATCGCCTCGGGCGGGTCGGCGCGCAAGGTCGAGGGCGGGTTCCGGGTCGACGCCCGGAAGATGCCCGCCAGCGGCTGTGAGGTCGGCAACATCCTCGCCACGAGCGTCCGCTGGGACGACGCGCCCGGCGGACCACAGGTGATCCAGTGCTCGATCCCGTTCACGTCCGAGGGCGTCAACATCGAGAAGACCTGGGACACGCTCGGGATGCGGGCAACGGGCTCCCACACCGTCGTCTACGACGACGTGTTCGTCCCCGACGAGGCGGTGCTGCTGATCCGTCCGGCCGACGTCTGGCACCCGCTCTTCAACACGGTGCTCGGTGTGGCACTGCCACTCATCATGTCGGCCTACCTCGGGATCGCCGACGCTGCGGTCGAGGAGGTCCGCAGGGTGGCCGGCGGCCGCTCGGACGAGCACGTCGCCCAAGCGGCGGGCGAGATGATGAACGCCCACACCCGAGCGAACGACGCTGTGGCGGCGATGTTCGCCGAGGCCGACGACCTGTGGTTCGAGAACACGACCGAGCTGGCGAGTCGAACGCTCGCCCGCAAAACCGCCGCCTGCGACGGCGCCATCGACACGGTGCGCCTGGCGATCGAGGCGACCGGGGGCCTCGGTTACACCCGCAGCTCCGACCTCGAGCGCCTCTTCCGTGACGTCCACGGCTGCCTCTTCCACCCCCTACCGCGGGCGAAGCAGACCCGATTCACCGGCCGCGTCGCGCTCGGCCTCGACCCGGTCGGCTGACCTCACCGCCGGGCCTCGGCGCACACCGGTCAGCGATGTCGGCGGGGCCTTTCGCCGGCTCCGTCGCCCGCGTCCTGGTCGAAGTGGTGTTGGATGGAGTCGATGGACGTACGAGCGCGGTTCGCGGTCTCCGGACGGGTGCAGGGCGTGTTCTTCCGCGATTCGTGTCAGCGGATGGCGGCGGAGTTCGGCGTGCGCGGCTGGGTCCGCAACCTCCCGGACGGGAGCGTCGAGGTGGTGGCGGAAGGCGCCCGCGACGCTGTCGGACGGCTCGCCGAGTGGTGCCGATCCGGACCCGATCGGGCCATCGTCACGAGTGTCGACATCTCCGACGAGGAACCTTCGGGCGAGATGGGATTCCGGGTGCGCCCGTGAGTCCTCAGCGGGTGACCGCGCAGCGGCTCTCGCGACCCGCACCCGTGGCCTCCGGGCCGCTCGAGTTCGTCGAACTGCCGGCGCCCGCACCCGGACCCGGCGAGATCGCCATCGAGGTCGCCGCGTGCGGTGTCTGCCGGACCGACCTCCAACTCGTCGAGGGCGACCTGCCCGCCCGGCACCTCCCGATCGTGCCGGGCCACCAGATCGTCGGCACGGTCAATGCGCTCGGCGACGGTGTCGAGCGCTGGAGGGTCGGTGATCGGGTGGGCGTCGCCTGGCTCGGCGGCGCCTGCGGTTCGTGCGATCGGTGCAGGGCGGGGCTCGAGAACCTGTGCGACTCGGCCGAGTTCACCGGGTGGGACCGCGACGGTGGCTACGCCGAGTCGGTGGTCGCCCGCGCCGACTACGCCTTCGCCATCCCGGACGGCTTCACCGACGAGGAGGCTGCGCCGCTCCTGTGCGGCGGGGTGATCGGCTACCGGGCGCTACGCATCTCGGGGATCGAGCCCGGCGGCCGTCTCGGGCTCTACGGGTTCGGCGCATCGGCGCTGCTGGCGATCCAGATTGCGCTCCACCAGGGCTGCGAGGTGTACGTCGCCACCCGCTCTGTCGCCGAGCAGCAGCGAGCGCTCGAGATGGGCGCGGTCTGGGCAGGCGGGGCGCACGATCTGCCACCGGTCGAACTCGACGCGGCGGTGACGTTCGCCCCCGTCGGGTCGGTGGTCGTCGCCGCGCTGGAGGCGTTGGCGCCGGGCGGCACGGTGGCGATCAACGCGATCCACCTCGACCGCATCCCCGAGTTCGACTACGACCTGCTGTGGCGCGAGCGCGGGCTGCGCAGCGTCGCCAACTTCACTCGCCGTGACGCGGAGGAGTTCCTCGCGCTCGCCGTCGAGATCCCCGTCAGGACGATCACCGAACTCTTCGCGCTCGCCGACGCCGACGTCGCCCTCGATCGACTGGCGCGCGGTGACATCGCGGGAGCGGCCGTGCTGACGATGCGGTGACGGGTCGACCGTCGATCAGACGGTGACCGCTTCCTCGACGCGTCCGTCGGCGTGGCGGGCGAATCGGGTGCGCGAGACGCCGTGCGTCGGGTCGCTGCGATCCCATGGCCAGCCGCCGAACTGCGTGCGGTTGTAGTCGTCGAACGCCTCGGCGATCTCGGCGCGGGTGTTCATCACGAACGGACCGTGCTGGGCGACCGGCTCACCGATCGGACGTCCCTGCAGCACGAGCAGCTCGACGTGACCGTCGGCCTGAAGGGTGAGTTCGCGCTGCGCGTCGACCACGGCGCCCGTCGAAGCGTCGATCCGGTCGGCCTCGTCGCTCTGGGCGTCGCGGATCGTCACGCCGGAACCGTCGAAGAGATAGAGCACGCGCGCGGTGTCGGCGGCGCGCGCCGCGGGCATCGTCCACGACGCGCCGGGCTCGAGCACGACGTGCCAGAGCGCGACGTCAGTGTCGACGCGCGACGCCCACGAGTGCGGCGGAGGAGACGGCGGGGTGCGCCCATCGAGGTCACCAGCGATCACGGTTATCTCGGCGGTGCGGCCCTCGCCGTCGGTCTCGACGAGACGGGGGATGTCGTGATCCCACAACATCGAGAAGTGCGGATCGACCATCTTGTCGCTCGCTGGGAGGTTGAGCCAGATCTGGAACATCTCGAGCGTGTTCGGCTCGTCGCGGTCGAGGAGGGGGAACATCTCGGCATGCACGATGCCCGACCCGGCGGTCATCCACTGCACGTCGCCACGTCCGAAGCGGGCTGCTGCGCCGAGCGAGTCGGAGTGGTCCACCAGACCCCGTCGCACGAACGTGATCGTCTCGAAGCCGCGGTGCGGATGCGACGGAAAGCCGGGGATCGTCTGACCGTGGTACATGCGCCAGCCGTCTCTGGCTTCGAAGTCCTCGCCGAGGTTGCGACCGTCGAGCGCGACGACCGGGCCGAGGTCGGCGTTGCCGGTCGGGTAGAGGTCGAGGTGGTGGACACAGAACAGGAACGGATCGATCGTCGGCCACTGGACGCCGAGCGGCACGGTCTGTAGCACAGGTGAACTCATCGCCCGGTGAAACCTTCCCCGCAACCCGTTATTCCCATCTACACCTCACCCTCCACGGTTTGTGTCGGCGAATGTCGATGGCGTCGCGATATTCGCCGACACAAATCCGGAGACGTCAGACGTCAGATGTCAGACGTCAGGATCGGGATGGGGGAGGCCCATCGGGTTGGGATAGGTGATCTCGCCGGAGGCGGCGATGCGACGGGCGGCCGGTTCGAGGACCACCGTGAGTCCTTCGATCACCTCCTCGGCGAGCGGCTCGAAGGGTCGTGCGGCGAGCTCGTCCGTGCGCCGTTCGATGTCGTCGTGCAGCTCGCGACCGGCCGCTGTGAACTCGCCTCCTTCGGTGACGAGGCCACGCGAAGCCAGTCGGTCGACCGCGGCCTGCCAGTCGTCGGGCGACCAACCGCGGCTCTGCTGGAACAGCTCGGGATCGACCATCCGGTCGCCGGAAGCGAGCACGTGAACCTCGCAGCCGTCGAGCCCGGCGCCGGTCAGCAGTGCGACGTGGCCGTCTCCTCGCTGCTCACGCATCGTGGTCGCCGCCTGCCAGAGCGCCTCGACCGAATCGCCGGGCGAGGGAAGGTCGCGGTTGGAGGCGAACAGCGGCCGTCCGGCTCCGTCGGCACGCCCGACCGCTTCGGTGAGGATCGGCGTGACCTGCTGCGCGAGTTGTGCGGCCGCCGTGTGGCCGAGCAGCCGCCTGAGTGCCGCAGCGGCAGCGGTCGTGCGGGCGTCGATGATGTCGTCGGGCGAGGCCAGTGCCCACGCGTCGGGGATCGCCCGTCGGATCCGGGCCGGATGGAAGTTGAAGAACGTCGCCTCGACGACGCCCGCCTCGACCGGCCCCATCGGTGCCGCCCTGGACGCGACGTAGCCCATCCAGAATCCCTTCAGCCCGAGGTCGACCGGGGCCTGGCGACACTCTGGAGTGAAGTAGGCGACGGCGTTGATCGTCTCGAGGTGGTGCCACAGCGTGCGCGCAACGTTCGGGATCATGGGTCCATCTTGGCTGAAGATCGCTGGTGCATGCAGGAGGAATTCGTCCCGGATCGACGCAGTTCCGACAGGACGTAGGATCGGCGACATGTGGGGTATCCAGATCGACGAGTGCGGCGGACCCGAGGTGATGCAGTGGCGTGAGCTGCCAGAACCGGAGCCCGGTGACGACGACGTGATCGTCGAGGTCGAGGCGGCCGGGCTCAACTTCATCGACATATATCAACGATCGGGCCTCTATGACGTGGCCCTGCCGTTCACGCCGGGTCTCGAGGGCGCCGGCATGGTCGTCTGGGCGGGGTCGGCGGTCGAGTCGCTCACCGTCGGCGACCGGGTCGCCTGGCCCGCGAGCCCGGGCTCCTACGCCACGCTCGTGTGCCTGCCTGCCGACCGGGTTGTCAAGGTGCCCGAGTCGGTGGGACACGAAGTCGCCGCGGCGATCCCGCTGCAGGGGATGACCGCGCACTACCTGGCGCTCGAGACGTACCCGCTCGCCGAGGGGAGCCGGTGCCTCGTCCATGCGGGAGCCGGTGGTGTCGGCCTGCTGCTGATCCAGATCGCCAAGCTGCGCGGCGCCGAGGTATTCACCACGGTCGGCTCGGACGAGAAGGCCGAGCTGGCGACCCAGGCCGGTGCCGATCACGCGATCCTCTACCGCGACGTCGACTTCGCCGAGGCGATCACCGAGATCGCCGGACCGCGGCCGCTCGACGTGGTCTACGACGGCGTCGGCCAGTCGGTCTTCGACCAGAGCCTGTCGCTGCTGCGGCCGCGCGGCACGATGGCGACGTTCGGCAACGCGTCGGGCCCGGTACCGCCGGTGTCACCACTGACGTTGTCGAGCAATGGCTCGCTCTTCCTGACCCGCCCGACCCTCTTCGATCACATCACCTCCCGCGAAGAACTCGAGCGGCGCGCCGACGACCTCTTCGGCTGGATCGCGTCGGGCGACCTCCACGTGCGCGTCGGTGAGCACTTCGCGCTGCGCGACGCGGCCGACGCCCACCGCGCGCTCGAGGGTCGTGCCACGACCGGCAAGGTGCTGCTGACGCCCTGAGCAGCGAGTTCGCCGACCGGCCGTGCCGGTAGTGGCACTTGACGTCCACCCTGCTGTGATGGAGCGAACCCGAGGAGGCAGAGCATGGAGATGACCCCCGACCCGGCTGCGGCAGGATTCGATGGCGAGCGACTGGAGCGCATCGAGGAACACTTCCGCGGCGCCTACGTCGAGCCGGGCAAGATCGCCGGCTACCAGATCATGGTCGGACGGCGGGGGCACGTCGCCTACCGCTCGACGGTGGGGACGATGGACCTCGAGACCGGCGAGGCACTCCACGATCAGGCGATCTGGCGCTGGTACTCGATGACCAAGCCGATCACCTCCGTCGCCCTGCTGTCGCTGATCGAGCGGGCGAAGGTCAAGCTGAACGATCCGATCCACCGGTTCCTGCCCGAGTGGCGCGATCCAAAGGTGAGCGTGCGACGCGACGACGGCAGCGTCGAGCTGGTCGAGGCGGAACGCCCGATCAGCGTGAAGCACGCGCTGATGCACATGACGGGCATCGGACCGGGACCGGAGGGCGCGCGCCTCGACCTCGAGGGACTCGCTGAGGGCAGGACGACCCGCGCCGTCGACCGCACGGCCACGCTGACCGACCTCAGCCGACTGCTGGCCGCCGAGCCGCTCCGCCAGCAGCCGGGGACGCGGTGGTTCTACTCCTGGTCGTCCGACATCTGCGCCCGGCTGGTCGAGGTCATCGCGGACGAATCGTTCGGCTCCTACCTGCAGCGGACCATCTTCGATCCGCTGGGAATGGAGGACACCGGCTTCAGCGTGCCCGAGACGGCCGCCGACCGGGTCGTCTCGATGTACGTCCGTCTTCCCGACAAGGAGGTGCGGCTGGTCGACGATCGCGCCGCCGGCCGGTTGTGCCGCGAGCCGGCGCTGCAATCGGGGGGCGGCGGTCTCGTTGGTTCGGCCGACGACTACGCCCGCTTCTGCCAGATGCTCAGCTCGGGCGGAGAGTTCGACGGGGTGCGCATCCTCGGCCGACCGACGGTGGAGTTGATGCGCACCAACCACCTCCCAGGCGGGGGCGAACTGCGCGATGTCGCTGTGCAAGGCGGCTACGGGGAGGTCGGCTTCGACGGCAACGGCTTCGGTCTCCAGGTCGCCATCGGCCTGGGGCCCGCCGCCACCGCCGGCGTCGGGCCGGCGGGCGACTTCATGTGGGGTGGCGCCGCGTCGACCGCCTTCTGGGTCGACCCGACCGAGGAGCTGTACGCGGTCTTCATGACCCAGCTGCTCCCGAGCGGCGTCTTCGACTTCCGCGGCCAGCTTCGGTCGCTCGTCTACGGAGCGATCGCGGACTGATCTGTCCTGCGGGCCAGACCGCCCGCGCACTCTCGGCGTCGATTCCGGCGATTCCCGAAGGATCTGACGCCGAGAGCTACCGCTGAGGCGGGTCGGGCGACGGGGAGCCGGCGGCCGCGGTCAGGAGCCGTTCCGGATCCGGCCGACGAGCCAAGCGGCCGCGCTCCACAGCAGGTAGCAGGCAGCCGCAACGGCTGCGCCGAGACCGACACCGAGCGCGTTGGCGGCGACGTCGTTCAACTCCACCTTTCGCGTGTCGGAGTAGGTGCCCTGGGCGGCCTCGACGAGCATGCTCACGACGAGCATCGTGAGCGCGCCGAGCAGCAGCCCTCGCCAGGACCAGACGGTCCAACCCACGAGCACCGCGGCGACGGCCCACAGTCCGATGTGGACCAGGAAGTCACTCTCCGGTAGGCGGTCGGTCGACGGGAGACGCGCGGAGGCGTCGATCCGTTCCGACAGCCGCTCGGCCGCATCGCCGAACACGTCGCGCAGCAGACGCGGTGCGCGGTCCGACAACATCAGAGCGACGATCGACACCACCGAGATCACGCCCATCAATCCGACCAGGGCGCGCAGCCCGATCGGCGGCCGGTGAATCGGTCGGGCCCCGCCCGGACGATCGGATCGGGACCGATCGGGCGACCGAGGTGCGCGGCCCCCCGATGTGGTCGGCGACTCGAGCGTCTGCACGGGCGGGAGCGTACCGACGCCCAGTTCCGCGTGCCGGTCGCGTCGCCGTTCTCACCTGATTCCCAACGAACACTTGCCGTGTTCTTGTCGGTGATGCCGTTGGATGAGACACCAGCACATGCCGGGCTTCCTCCGAGCCTCCGTTCCGGGGACCCGCAAGCCCGCCGACAGCACGAGACCGCCGGACAACACGAGGAACAAACGATGACCGATCTGCTCACCCCCCAGGGCCCGCCGACCCACGAACCGCCGGCGTCCCCACGAGCTCCGTACGACCCACTGACGCAGGCGCCGACCGGACCGCCGGCGCGCTCCCCCAACCCGAGACCCGCGGATCGACCGGACTCCGGACGACCGATGCTCGGGCGCGGTACCACCTTCATCGGCGGAGTCATCCTCGGCGCACTCGTCGGTGCCGTCACCGCGGGAACGATCGTCGCCGTCACCAACGAGGACTCGACGCCCGCCGAGTCGGCCACGGCCGCCGAGGTCCAGACCGATCCCGCCGCGTCGGCGACGATCGTCCAGACGACGTCGATCGCCGACTTGGTCGCCAAGGTCCGCCCGTCGGTCGTGTCGATCCACACGTCCGTATCCCAGCCGGACACCTTCGGCCGAGAGGTCGAGGGGCAGGCAGCCGGCAGCGGGTTCGTGCTGTCCGCCGACGGGTTCATCGTCACCAACAGCCACGTCGTCGAAGGCGCCAACGAGATCACCGTCGACTTCGGCGACGGGTCCAGCTCCCAGGCCGCGCTCATCGCGGCCGATCCGGAGAGCGACCTTGCCGTGCTGAAGGTCGAGCGAACCGACCTCGCGCCGTTGGCGATCGGCTCCAGCGATGACCTGTTGGTCGGCGAGCAACTCGTCGCCATCGGCAATGCCCTCGACCTGTCGGGCGAGCCGACGGTGACCACCGGCATCGTGTCGGCGACGGGGCGCTACCTCGTCGAGCCGAACGGCGCCCGGCTCGCCAATCTGATCCAGACCGACACGGCGATCAACCCGGGCAACTCCGGCGGCCCGCTGCTGAACACGCGCGGCGAGGTCGTCGGGGTCAACACCGCGGTTGCCGGCCAGGCGCAGAACATCGGGTTCGCCATCGCGATCGACCCCGCCCTCCGGATCATCGACGACCTGCGCAACGGTGAATTGCCGGAGCACGCGCTGCTGGGCGTGACGTCGCAGGCGACGGCCGACGGCGAAGGCGCCGAGGTGGTGGGGGTCGTGCCGGGCTCCAGCGCCGACGGCGCGGGCCTCGAAGTCGGCGACGTGATCATCGCCGTCGGCGACACCGACGTCGACGTGCCCGACGACCTCGGTCGAGAGGTGGCCGAACAGGCTCCGGGCGACATCGTCGAGGTGACGATCGTTCGCGACGGTCAGACGATCGCGATCACGGCGACCCTCGGCGCCCGCTGAGGCCTGACCGGTGCCGAGGGGCGCCCACCTCGTCGGCCCGGGCGAGCGAGTTGCGGTAGCAGGATGCGAGTAGGTCTGCTTCTCCACGGTCGCCGCCGTCCCAGACCGGCCCGACGGCGTGGATCGCCCGCCGACGCCGACGGTCGTGATGTCACCGGTGACGATGTCGGGTACGGGGCTCATCCTTCTCGTCGCGGACTCACCGCTTCAGGAAGTCCAGCACCTCGCCGAGATGGGTGATCGAGTCGGCGGTGATCGGGTCGACGACGATCTGCAGGTGTGCAGCGCCGGCGGCCTCGAAAGCTTCGAGCGTCTCGGCGAGTTCGGACGGCGTTCCCTCGATCGGCTCGACCACCCGTCCGCCGCCGAACTCCCCCATCTGGCGGCCGCCGCCACCTTCCAGTCGGACCATGACAGCCGCGGTCGCTTCGACCTCGCCGGGCGATCGACCGGCTGCGGCAACCAATCCGTCGACGCGCGCCTTCACTGTCGCAAAGCCCTCGGGCGTGTTGCCGTAGTCGCTCCACCACACGTTCCAGGCGGCGACGTGCGGCAGCGTGAGGCCGAGCATGCGATCGCCGATCGAGCCGACCATCAACGCCGGCCCACCGGCGCGCGGCGAACGAGGATGGAGTACGCAACGGTCGAGGTCGTAGAACTCCCCGTGGAAGTCGATCTCGCCGTCGGCGAGCAGTGTGCGGATGATCGTGAACGCCTCGGCGAACCTGCTGACGCGTCGGTCGTAGGGGAAGCCGAAGGCGTCGAACTCGCGGCGGTTCCAGCCCGCGCCGAGTCCGAGGATCAGCCGGCCGCCTGAGATCGCGTCGACCGTTGCCGCCTGCTTGGCGAGCATCGCCGGCTCGTGGAAGCCGGTGCACGCGACGAGCGGGCCGAGTTCGACGGTGGTCGTCGCGGCCGCGATTGCGGCGAGCGACGTCCACGCCTCCCAGGGTCCGCGCGGGCCGATGTCGAGGTCGTAGATGAGATGGTCGCCGAGCCACACCGAGTCGAAGCCGACCCGCTCTGCGAGCTGCGCCATCTCGATCAGTTCCTGCGCGGGGATCTCCCACTCGACCTCGGGCAGTTGCACGCCGATCTTCACGGCCTTGACACTGCCAGATCGTCCTGAGCCCGCCGTCCGTCGATGCGCATTGATCGGAGCTCGACGGAGGAGCGCTCGGGCGGAGTCTCGACGTCGATCCGTTCGCTTTTCGACGGGATCGCCGTCGAGAGTCGTCCCACGATCCCGCCGTCAGAGGCGGCCGGCGGCGCGGGCGGCTTCTTCGGCGGCGGTGAGTTGTCCCTCGACGATCTTCAGGCCGTCGGTCCAGAACTGTGGGTCGGCGAGGTCGCAGCCGACGATCGCACCGAGTTCCTCCGGGCTCTTCGATCCGCCGGCGCGCAGCAGGTCGAGGTAGGCGGGGACGAAGGCGTCGCCCTCGGCCCGGTAGCGGGCGTAGACCGACAGTGCGAGGAGTTGGCCGTAGGCGTAGGCGTACACGTATCCGGGGGTGCCCATGAAGTGCGGCACGTAGCTCCACCAGCTGCGGTATCCGTCGGTGACCTCGACGGCGTCGCCCAACATCGCGGTCTGGCTGTCGGCCCAGAGCTCGCCGAAGCGGTCGACGCTCAGCTCGCCCTCGTCTCGGCGGGCGGTGTGGCAGGCGTCTTCGAAACGGTTCATCGCAACCTGGCGGAACACGGTGGCGATCGAGTCTTCGAGGCTCGTGGCGAGCAGCGAGAAGCGCTCGTTGGGGTCGTCGATCGTCGACATCATGCGGTTGCTGGTGACCGTCTCGCCGAATACCGACGCCGTCTCGGCGAGCGTGAGCGGAGTGGTCTGGTGGAAGATGCCCTGTTCGCGAGCGAGGTAGAAGTGGATGCCGTGTCCCAACTCGTGGGCGAGGGTGGCGACATCTCGCGCCTTCGAGGTCCAGTTGAGAAAGACGTAGGGGTGGTGGTCGGGGGTGACCGGAGCGGCGAACGCGCCGCCGCGCTTGCCGGGCCGGAGGGGTGCGTCGATCCAGTTCTCGTCGATGAACCGGTCGACGATGCCGGCGAGTTCGGGGGAGAACGAGTCGTAGGCGTCGCGCACGACACCGGTCGCCTCGCTCCAGCCGATCTGGCGGTCGTCGGTGGCGACCGACGCCATGCGGTCGTAGTCGGCGAGCCGTTCGACGCCGAGCACCTGTGCCTTGAGTGAGTACCAGCGCTGCGGGATCTCGTAGTTGGCGACGACGGCGTCGATCAGCGCCTGCACCGACTCGTCGGACGCCTCGTTGGCGAGATTGCGCGACGAGACCCAGTTGGGGAAGCTGCGCATGCGGTCGTCGATCGACTTGTCGAGGAGCAGCGTGTTGAACACGAAGGCGCGGGTGCGCAGGCCTGGTTCGAGTGCGGTCGTGACGGCTTGCGCAACCTGCTTGCGGACGGCGCCGTCGCTGTGGGTGATGAGCGACAGCGCCTGCGCGAGCGGCACGGTGTCTCCGGCGGGGACGTCGTCGGGAAGATCGTCGGGCAGGTCGACCTCGATCGCAGAGGTGAGCTCGTCGAACAGGCGAACCCATGCGGCCGACCCGGTCTGTTCCTTCTCGACGAGGACGGTCTCCTCGGGCTCGGTGAGGAGGTGCGGTCGCATCAGGCGCATCGTCTCGAGGTGGTGACGGCAGAAGTCGAGCCGCGGGTCTACGAGGATTCGTGTCGCGTGGTCGTCGTCGGCCGCCGCCCATTCGAGCTCGAAGAAGATCAGCTTCGTCTCCACGGCCGTCTCGCGCTCCTGGACGTGCGCCACCGCCGCGCCCCTCGCAGGATCGGCGGTGTCGGTGGTGAAGGCGAGCATCGCGTGGTAGCCACCGCGGGTCGTGAGGTTGGCGATCTCGGCCATCGTCTGCATCGCCGCCGCGAGCTCTCCGGCATCGAGCGTGGCGACCCGTCCGCGGAGGTCGGTGAGTTCGTCGGCGAGCGTGTCGGCCCGATCGAACAGATCGTCGGCAGTGGCGCCATCGGGGAGGATCGTCTCGATGTCCCACGCCACGTCGGCAGCGGTGAGGTCGGAGTCGTTCTGCTCGACTGCGGTCATCCCCCGAGTCTGCCTTGACTCCACCCGAACCCGATCGCGCGCGCCCTTATCGCCAGGCGTGACGCGACATCCGGATCGTGAAAGATCGTTCGAACTCTCCGCTCGGATCGTCCCACTGTGAGGTTCCCAGGGCTGGTCAGCAAGCACGGGAAGTGCGGCTTCAGTCCGCGTCGGCCGTGGGAGCTGTCGGTTCCTCATCGTCGAGCTTGCGCTTCCAGCCGACGTACTGCGCGGCGTGGATGAGGACGACGACCCCGGTCGAGACGATCCCGAGCCACCAGTATCCAAACGCAATGGCAGCTCCGATCGCCGCGACGGTCCAGATCCCAGCCGCCGTGGTGAGGCCGCTGACGTCACCACCGCGCCTGATGATCGCCCCCGCGCCGAGGAAGCCGATGCCCGTCACCACACCGGCAGTGATACGACTCACGTCGATACGAGCCGCCTGCCCGCCCGTCGTCCCCTCATCGAAGGACAAGAGAACGCTGATCCCGACGAAGAGCGCCGCGCCCGCGGCCACCATCATGTGGGTCCGGACCCCCGCCGGCTTGTCGGCCAGTTCACGGTCGTATCCGACCAGGCCACCGAGTGCGGCTGCCACCACCACACGAAGAGCAATGTCCCACTCGCCGACCACGGGCGAGATGGTAGCGGTCGGGCCGGCGGCGTCGCGTACGACGGATCGACAGGCGCACCATCGATGAAGAGGACGAGCAAGGTGAACAACTGTCGGCGAGGAGCCCCGGGGCACTCGATATCGGAGGCGCCCGACACCGTGCGGTCGTGCTCCGGCCCGGGCACGGCACTCCTGGAGACCGGCGCGAGCTCGCCCGATACCGTGGCCACGTGATTCGTCGGCGGCAACGGTCAGAGGTCGTGGTGACGACCCAGCCGGGTGGGGTCGCCGTGCAGGGCTCGGGCGCTTCTATCCATGCATTCCGCGAGCGGGTGTTGGCGATTGTACGATCGACCGATCTCGACGATGTCAGCAAGGTCCTCACGACGGTCGCGGCCGCGATCGATCAACTGCCGAAGGTCGAGGCGAAGGCTTCGACGTTCTTCGAGTTGTCGCCCCGCGCGATCGAGGCGCTCCGACGGCACGGCGCGATTCCGACAGACGGCGGCCTCTTCCGCAGCATCGTGCATGCCGGAAGCCAGGTCGCGGGCAAACTCGACTGGAAACCCGTACAGCCCGGTCCCGAGCTGTTGCGGCTCCAGACGACCGCTGTCGGCCTTGCGCTGCAGGCGTCGATCCAGGAGTTGGCCGCCGCCGTAGAGCGCGTCGAGAACAAGGTCGACCACCTCACCGACCGGGTCCGTTCGGTACAGGTCGGTGAGATCTTCGCCCACCATCGCCTGCTGACAGAGCAGGTCGCATCCCTCGAAGAAGGCCACAAGACCAGCGACACCGACTGGTCGAGTATCGATCATCTCCGCGCCGAGATCACCCGCAACGTCAATGCGACACGCGTCTTGTTGCAGGCACCGCTCGCACGGACAGATCCAGGCTGGTCGGCATCGAGCCGAGCCGCTGTCGCCCAGCGGATGCTCGACGACGACTTCGCAGAGACACTCGGCCTGTTGGCGGTGTGCGAGCACGATCTCGCCAGTTGGCATCGGATCCGGATCGAACGGGTTCGGGAGAACGAGCCGGAACACCTGGAGCGCACACTCACGCGGGTCGAGAACGACCTGGCACAGCACCGAGCGGAGGATCAGCAGCTCGCCGACGACCTCGCCGACTTCGTGGCTCGACTCGCCGAGCCCAACGGCCTGGAGGGGCTCGAGTTGTGGAAGCGGAACCGGCTCGCCAGGAATACCCGAGAGCTACGGGCACTGATCGATCGGTTCGCCGACGAACGAGTGCTCGACGTCGACACCTCCGGACGCATCGAGTTGCCGACATTGACCGAGAGCCTGGTCGAGGCCAAGGATCGCGGCGTCGACGTCGCCGACCGCGTCTGGCGCTCGATCCGCAGGCGGCCGGGTCGGACCAACGCTCCAGAACTCGACGCGGAGTCCGAGGACCGGGGCTGAAGACCACGGCCGCCGGAACCATGCCCCCGAGCGTTCGTCGAACACCACTTGAGGCCAGTCGCTCCGGAGGCCATCACCTGAGTTCAGAACGTGGATGAGCCGAGCGGATCGACGGGAATCAGCCAGCGGGCGCGGCGGCGGTGACGGCGATGACCGGCCGGCCCGCGAGGGTGCGTGTCCCGGCGACAACCTCGGTCAGGCCTTCTGTCTCCAGCAGTCCACCGATCCGGGTCGCGTCGACCATCTCGAAGCCGTGGTGGTCGTCGTGATCGTGGTCGTGATGGCCATCGCCATCGTCGGCGTCGTCCCCGCCCGCATGGTGCTTGGATCCGAAGCGTTCGTACTCGGGGTGGGTGGGGTCGGCGAAGTTCTCGTCGACCAGCACGACCCGGCCTCCGGGCCGTAGCACGCGGGCGATCTCGGCGGCGGCCCGCTCGGGGTCGACCCAGTGGTGCATCGTGTTCACCGCCCACACAGCGTCGACGCTGTCGTCGGGAGTCGGGATCTTCTCAGCACCACCGTCGACGACCGTGATCCGGTCGCGGGACCGCGAGAAGAGCCCCCGCGTCTTCAGGATCGAGCGCATGAACGGCGTCGGCTCCACCGCAACGACAGACGCACCGGCGCTGGCGGCGAGCACCGTCCCCGGACCCATGCCCGCACCAATGTCGACGACCCGCTCGCCCTCGGCGGGTGCGACGAGGTCGATGACCGCGTCGTTGATCTCCGAACTCCACATCCTCGGCGCATATCGCAGGTAGCGCAGCATCGCCGAAACGCCCCTGTCGTGCTCGTGGGCGTGCGAGTTTGCTTCCTGCGGCTCGGCCATCACCCCATCCAACCACCGCACCGCGCCGTTGAGCGCCCCTCAGCGCCGCGACCGCAACCAACGTTCGTGAAAGCGGGCGAGCTTGTCGGGCTGGAGGATTGCGATCGCCTCGGCGAGCAAGCCGTCGCGCCAGCCGAGCAACATCAGGAGGAACGGTTCGCCGCCGCGCACGATGTAGACGCCGGACTGGCCGTTGACGCTCACCGGGTGCAGCTCGTCGGTCGGATCGAGATCGCGGCGGGCGATGTTGATGAGCAGGCGCGCAACCTTGTCCGGCCCGACCACGGGCCGGCGGGCGGCGTGGCGCTCGGCGCCGCCGTCCGAGACGTGCAGCACGTCGTCGGTCAGCATCGACACCAGCCGGTCGACTTCGCCCTCGACGACCGCCGCGAAGAACGCATCCGCAAGAGCCTCGGCATCGGCCGGCTCCGGGTCGACGCGGGGCCTGCCGTCGCGCACCCGGTCGCGGGCGCGCTTGGCGATCTGCCGGGTGGCCGGGGGCGAACGGTCGACCGTTGCCGCGATCTCGTCGAAGCGGTAGCCGAACACGTCGTGGAGTAGGAACACCGCACGTTCGACCGGGCTCAGCGTCTCGAGCACCCGCAGGAATCCGACCGACAGCGACTCCGATGCCGCGACGACGTCGGACGGATCGGGCGACAGGGAAACAGCGGATGTACCGATCGCATCGATCCCGCCGCCTGGCGCGAGCGGCTCGGGGACCCACGGACCTACGTACATCTCGCGTCGCGCCCGAGCCGAGGTCAACCGGTCGATCGCCAGCCGGGTGGTGACCGTCGTCAGCCAGGCCGCGGGTTCGTCGATCGCCTCACGGTCGGCCCGCTGCCATCGCAGCCACGCCTCCTGCACGGCGTCGTCGGCGTCGTCGGGTGTGCCGGTCATCCGGTACGCCAGCGCGACGAGCCGCGGCCGTTCGGCCTCGAAGGTCTCCGTCGATCCGTCGTCGGCCCCAACCGTCACAGCGCCGTCGACCTCCGCGCGACGTGGGCGACAGCCGCGAGGGCCGCCTCCTCCGCGCTGGCCAATACGGCATCGGCGAGATGCCCCCGCCGACCGACCCAGTCGCCGACGACGAACACGCCTGGGCGGTCCGGCACCGCCACACCCGGTCGGCCCGGGAGGCCACCGGTCGTGGCCGTGGGAACCGACGTCACGACGCTCATCCGGTGAAGGTACCGCTCCTCGACGATCTGCTCGTCTGTGATCCCGGCGTGTGATGCGAACGCCCGCAGACGTCCGCGGCTCACGTCGGAGTGGCCCGCGGCGTCCCGATCGCCGGAGGCCTCGCCGATCCGGTGGTATTCGGCCAGCGAGACACTCGCCGCGCCCGGTGGGACCATCCCCGCCGGGACGCCCTGGTTCGAGAGGTAGATCGGCTCGTCGACCCCGATCACGAGCGAGTGCTCCGGCTCGCTCGACAGCCCGAGGTCGAGCGAGCCGACGGTCGCCTCGAGCCCGTCGGCATACGGATGGCCGGTGATTGCCGCGGCCGATCGGGGGGAGCCGGCGGCGACGATCACAGCTGCTTCGCCACCATCGACACCATCGACACCATCGAGTTCGTCGAGCGTCCCGATCGGATCGCCGGCGGCGACATGGACGCCCGGCTGCACTGCGAGCGCGTCGACGATCTGTTGCCACCCGTGATCGAGGTAGAGCACACCCTGCCCGAGCCCGAGCTGGAGTTGTGTCACCGCGACGTCGGCGCTCAGGTGATCCGGACCGTTGGTGTAGGACGTGAGGCGCACGATCGACCGGAGGATCTCGCGCACTGCCGCCCGATCGGTCAGGCCATCGATCCACTCCGAGGTGGTGGTCGCCGCGAGTGCGCACGGATCAAGCTTGCTCAGCCGGGCGAGGATCTTCGCGAGGGCCGCCTTGTCGCGTACGCCCAGCAGTCGCGTGCGGGCGAGCGTCGAGATCCCCCCGGGCGCGATGTACATCTCACCGTGACGCACCATGCGCGCCCCGCCCGTCGCCGGCGCCGTCCCCTTGGGAACGATGCCGAGCCGGCCGAGCACGTCCGCTCCGGCCCCACCGAGGTAGTACGCGTGCGGACCCTGGTTGAAGCGGTAGCCGCGGCGCTCGTCGGTGGTCGCGCGACCACCGGGGCGGCCGCGCCGCTCGTGGACGACGACGGTCCGGCCGGCCCGGGCGACGACCGCCGCCGCAGCGAGACCGCCGAGGCCACCTCCGATGACGTGCACGTCGCAGCGCCGGGGCGCGCCAGGCCCCGGACCGGTGTCGGGATGTCCGGAATCGGGATGTTCGGTGTGGCGGGAGGTCGTGTCCATGCTCATACCACTCTTGACGACGCAGCCCACGGAAATGTGACAACTCCGCCACGGAACATCTCGATCTCCCTCTTCCGGCCGTGACACCCACGGAGGAGAGTTGGCGCATGGCCGTCGTGTTCACGCCCTACCTCAACTTCGACGGCAACTGCCGCGAGGCCTTCGAGTCGTACCACTCGCTGCTCGGCGGCGAACTCGCCGTCATGGCCAATGACGACATGCCACCCGACGCCCAACTCGGACCCGAGTGGGAGGGCGGGGTGGTACACGCCTCCCTGATGATCGGCGAGGCGCTGTTGATGGCCTCGGACACACCCGTGGGCGCGCCGCCGGGCGGGGTGCGGAGCGCGTACGTGAGCCTGCGCCTCGACTCCACAGACGATGCCGAACGCATCTTCGCCGCCCTCGCCGACGCCGGCGCGGTGCAGATGCCGCTGGCCGAGACGTTCTTCGCGGCGAGGTTCGGCAGCGTCGTCGATCGATTCGGCACGCCCTGGATGATCAACTGCGAACGAGAGGAATAGCGGTCCACCAATTTTGCGCGTTGGGATTGCCGTACCCCGGTTGTGACATCAGGGCGACGAGCGCCGACGTCGACCACGCCGGCGAGTGGGTACGCGACCACGGATCGACCGACCTGGCCAACAGCACGATCCTCTGCCGCTCTCACAACCGGCACAAACACCGGGCGAGGGTCACCGTCGAGCGACACCACTCGGGATATCTCGTCTACCGCCGGGCAGATCACAGCACGATCGAGCCGGTTGGCCGACGACCTCCGCCCACCGCCGAACATCTCCTCGACCCCGAACTCCTCGAGCGGTTGGCCGACCTGTGCGACCACCTCGAATCGGACGACGGTCACGGCACCGGCCGCGAGACCGCCAGGCGCGACACTGCCGGGCGCGATACTGCCGAGCACGGCACGGCCGAGCCGGGTCAGCGGACGGTGGCGATCACCCAGTAGTGGCGGGGGTTGATTCCCTCGAACGTCCTCGTCTCGGCGCCGTACGCCTGCACCTTCGAGTTCGGGTTGCGCCAGATCTGGATGT
>CBDUYD010000040.1:0-19328 GCA_965371355.1 uncultured Ilumatobacteraceae bacterium | reverse complement strand
ATGACCAGTTCGATCACCCGCTCGCGCACCCGCCGGGCCCAGACGCGATCGGCGACCGCGTCGTCTCCGGACGACTCGGCCGCCCGCACGTCGAGCATGAACGCATAGTTGATGCCGTTGTACGAGTCGTCCTTCAGGTAGAAGCCCTTGCCGTACGACCGCACGGATTCGTCGAGGTCGGACCGCTCACCGCGGGCGTCCCAGAGCCGCTTGTGGATCGCCCCCCAGATCCCAAGGGTCTCGGGGTCGTTCGACGACTCCGGCGCGAGTTCGGCGAGGATCGACCTCGCCTTGTCCAGCGACGTGTCGATGTCGGGCTGCTCACCCTTGTAGGTGGCGAGGGCAAGTTGCTGGATGACGTACGCTTCGCCGGGCTTCAACGCCGCGACGCTGCCGAGCAGCGCGGTCGCGACGGGCCATTCCTCCCTTGCGCGCGCATCGAGGAAGCTGTCGATGAGGACGCCGACGCTCTGGTCGTTGTCGGAGTGCTGCGCGGCGACGTCCGGCTGCGCGACCGCGTCAGGCTCTCTGAGGAACGGCGCGTTGAGCGACGGGATGAACGTGTAGACGGGGCTGTCGGGTTCGATGTCGGCGGTCAGGTTCTCGAGCGCGGTGACGAGAGCCGACTTGGCCTCTTCGGCGTCGTCCACATCGATCCCCGAGCCGAGGTGGGTGTAGTGCCGGATCGCCAGGCTCTTGATGTCGAACGGATACTTGAACTCTCGTTCGGCGATGATGATCGTCGTGTTCGGCCGCAGTGCGTGGCGCACACCGAGCTCGTAGATCGCGTTGAGGTTCGACGTCGAGAGGTCGGCGACCACCACGTCGGCGTGGAGCAGCTGTTCGTACATGTGCTGATCGATCACGCCGGAGTGGATGATGTCGTCGGCTCGGATGCACTCGAGGCCGGCCTGCTCGACCGCCGGCTTGATGATGTGCCGGTAGGTCTTGTTGAGGTCGAGCTTCCGGCCCGTCTCGAAGTCGGTCTTCTCGCCGAATCCCATCACGACGAAACAGGTCTTCTTGTCGCTCATCGGGCCATTCTTTCAGGGTGTGGCGGGTCGTGGTGCCGAACCGTGATCTGCTCAGGAGTCTTCAGGCGATTCCCGCCCGCGCCCGGTGAGGATCATCAGGCTGACAACGAACACCCAGGCAGGAAACGCCAGACGGACGTACTCGACCAAACCGCCGCCGAGCAGCAGCACCACCGCTGTGACGTACGTGAGTACGAACAGCCAGCCCCGCATCGTTCGTGTGCGTTGCCACATCACGGCCGACGAGAACATGAATACGCCCGCCATCCGCAACGTGACCGTCCCGCCCATCACCTCGATCATCGATGCGCCGAATGTGAAGGACGTGCTGTTCGCGAAGTCGGGGTCGGTACTAGCTGCGGCGAGCACCGAGGCGACGACTGCCATCCAGACGAAAAGTCCAGCGAGGAACAGGAGACCGCTGCCCAGGAAAATCGTCGCGAAGAACTGGTCCTCGCGCTCTCCGAGACGGTCGCGAACGACGCCGACGAACCAGAGGAAGGCGATCGCGGCGAACGGGATGAGTGCCAGAGCCACCGTGATTCTGGTCTTGTGTTCGGTCAACCAAGCGGAATCCGATGCGGGATCGCTGGGGACGGAGCCGAAGATCAGCACCATGGTCGTACCGAGCAGGAGCGAGAACACAATTCCTGCCGCCGCGGCCGCAACCGGGGTCGTGAGCCGGGGATTGGTGAGCGGTGGGGGTTCTTCGGGCGCTGTCGCGGGTGTGGCCATCTCGTCTCAGCGTCTCATGCCGTGTCGGCGTCGCCCGCACCTTGAACGGTCTGGTCGTAGTCGATGATCGCCCCGGTCATCATCCCCGACTCGTCGCTGAGCACGAACGCGAGCGTCGACACCAGTTCGGCCGTCTTGATGAGCCGCCCGAACGGGCGCGACGCCTCGGCGCGCTCGAGCCAGCCGTCGGTGGCACCGTGGTACTCGCGTTGCACCCAATCCTCGCCCGGCGTGTCCATCCATCCGGGGTTCACCTGCACGACGCGCACGCGGTCGCTCATCAGTTGGAACGCCGTCGTCTTCGTCATCACCGTCAGGCCGCCCTTGGAGATGCTGTACGGCGTGATGAACGGTGCTCCGCCGTACCCGGCGACGCTGCCGACGTTCACGATTGTGGCCGGTCGGCCGGTCTCGCGGGCGAGTCTCGCGACGCCCTGAACGAGCAGGAACGGCGCCCGCACGTTGACGGCCATCATCTTGTCGAACAGCTCGGGCGTGGTGTCCCAAATGTCGCCACGGTCGTTCATGGCTGCACAGTTGGCGAGATGATCGACCACCCCGAACCGTGCCTCGGCCCGGAGGACGATCGAGGCAACATCGTCGGCGTCGGCGAGATCGGCCGGTACGAAGATCGCTTCGCATCCCTTGACCGCGAGCGCCTCGACCACCGAGGTCCCGCGGTCACGGTCGCGTCCGGTGACCACCGCTCCGGCGAGACCTTCGTCGGCGAGGCGGTGCAGGAGCGCCTCGCCGAGACCCTGTGTCGACCCGGTCGCGATCGCGACCCGGCCGGCGAAACGTCGGACTACCCGATCATCGCTCATGCTCCAGATTACGTCGGCAGGGGCGCCAAACCGGTGGTCGTCCGAGCGCTTCGGTCTCAGCCGATCTCGTCGGTTCGCACGCGTCGCCCCTCCCGGACCGACTTCCATGCGGCCAGGCCGATCACGAGCGGTGCTCGCCCGTCGGCGCCACCGACCGGACTCTCACTACCGGTCGTGGCCATCTCGACGAACGCCTCCCACTGGTCGAGGTAGCTCCGCGTGTACCGCTCGAGGAAGAAGTTCTCGAGCGGTGGGCGGAGGAACCCACGCTCGGTCGCCAGCACGCTGTTGAACTCGTGATAGTTGTCAGACGCCGCCTTGCCGCCCGAACCGAACACCTCGACACGCTGGTCGTATCCGTAGGCGCTCTTGCGGCTGTTGTCGATCGCGGTGATCGTGCCGTTCTCGTGGGTGAGCACGATGACCGCGGTGTCGAGGTCGCCGGCCTCGCCGATCGCCGGATCGATTCGCACCGCGCCCGTGGCGAACACGTCGACGACCTCGCTGCCGGTGACGTAGCGCGCCATGTCGAAGTCGTGGATGGTCATGTCGCAGAAGATGCCGCCCGACGTCTCGATGTACTCGATCGGCGGCGGGCCCGGGTCGCGGCTGGTGATGTTGCAGAGGTGTACGTCACCGACAGCGCCATGCGCGACGGCATCGGCCACCGCCTTGTGGCTCGGGTCGTACCGCCGATTGAAGCCGATCTGGATCTCGACGCCCGCAGCGTCGACGGCGGCGAGCGCCCGATCGACCTCGGCGATGTCGAGCGACATGGGCTTCTCGCAGAAGATCGTCTTTCCCGCGGCGGCTGCCGCGATGATCGCGTCGACGTGCGTGTCGGTGCTCGTGCAGATCGCGACCGCGTCGACGTCGTCCGCGCCGACCGCTGCTTCGAGCGACGACGCCGAACGCGCGCCGACCTTCGATGCGACCGCGTTCGCCGCCTCGGCGTTCACGTCGAACACGACTGGGACGCTGGTCTGGACGACGCGCCCGTCGAGCAGGTCGGCGTGCATCGAGCCGATCCGGCCGCAGCCGAGAACGGCAACTCTGAGGTCGGTCACGTTCGGCTCCTCGATGTCGCTTCGGGTGTCTCTTCGGTGATGGATTCGGCGGGCCGGTCGAGCGGTGGGTTCTGCAAGGCCAGTGTGGTGATGATGCGACCATCGACGATCGAAACGTCGTACGTACCGAGCGGCACGCGGACCGGCCGGCGACGCGGCTCGCCGGTCTCGAGATCGAATCGACCGTTGTGCTTCGGGCACTCGATGCAGCCGTCGACCAGGGTGCCGTCGGCCAGGTGTGCGTGTCCGTGGGTGCAGATGCCGTCGACGACGCAGACCGCGCCGGATGTGAGGCGTGCGACGACGAGCGGCAACTCGTCGACCACCGCGCCGGCCATCGCCCCTGGTGCGAGATCGTCGAGCGCGCCGAGGTCGAAGCGCCCGTCGGCCACCGGTGTACCGACCGCGTGATCGATCGCCTGACCCGTCGCGGCAGGGACGTCGGGAATCACACGTCCCTCGAGCTCGTCGGTCGGGTCCTTGCGCTGGCGCAGCAGTTCGCCGACGATCTCACGGTACGCGCTCCACGTCGACGGATTCGGCTCGGGAAGTGCGTCCTTGATCTCGGCGTGCAGAGCGGGCAGCCGGTAGTAGGGAACCGCGGGGAACATGTGGTGCTCGACGTGGTAGTTCATGTTCAGATAGAGGAACCGGAAGACGGGGTTCATGTAGATCGTCCGGCTGTTGGCGCGGTGATCGAGCACGTCCTCGCGCAGCCCGAGGTGTTGGGTGGCCCCGAAGAAGACCATCAACCACACCCCGTAGATCGAAGGGAGCCCGACGAGCAGCAGCGGCACGATGCTGCGGGTGATGATCGAGACGACGACGACGCCCACGAGGATCGCGATGAATGCGCGCGCCTCCCAGACGACCTTGCGGAGTTCGCTTTCGGGGATGTAGTCGCGTGCCTCGTCGTCGATGTCGCCGAACGCGTGACGACCCATCCGCGTAAGCGCCTTTGGTGCGTTGACCACGTTCGTGTAGTTCAGCAGGAACTTGCGGATCGTCGGTGGGCGAGGGACCTGGATCTCGGGATCGCGGCCGACGACGATCGTGTCGCTGTGGTGACGGAAGTGCGACCAGCGCCACAGCGTCGGTTCCCGCAACGTGAAGAACGACGCGACGTAGTAGACAGCGTTGTCGATGCCCTGGGAGCGCGCCGCTGTGCCGTGCCCGAACTCGTGCCACCTCGCGTCGGCCGCCCCGCCGTACAGCGCGCCGTACACGAGGAACAGCGGGATCGCCCACCAGAATCCGATCGACAGCACCGCCGCCGCGCCGAACCCGATCAGCAGGACGAACCAGAGTGTCGCGTCGGCGACGGCGCGGGCGTTGGTGCGCTCGGTCAGTTCGGCGAGACGTTCGGCCTCGATGTGCGGCCGGAACCATTCGGCGTCGGCCAACCCCCGTTCGGCGGCGAGCACCGACTCTTCGCCGACCAACGAGTAGTCACGCCCCGGCCGACCCTCGAGGAGTTCGGTGATCGAAGTGGACATCGTCGTCACGCTCGCCGTTGTTCGATCTTGCCGGCGACGACGTCGTCGCGGGCGGCGAGCACTTCGGCACGCTTGGACACCTCGGGAACACCGACCTCCCAGTAGGCGCCACCCTCGGTCCACTCGTAGGGATCGGTGTGCAGCGCGATCACATAGGTGCGATCGGATGCGCGGGCACGCACCATCGCCGATTCGAGTTCGGAGATCGACATGACCGTCTCACTGTCACATCCCTGCGCGGCGGCGAGTCGGGCGAAGTCGACCCGCACCCCTTCGTCGCCCTTGCAGTCTTCGAGCAGGTTGTTGAACGGCACGCCACCCTGGTTCACCTGCAGCCGGTTGATGACCGCGAACCCGCCGTTGTCGCAGATGATCACGATCATCTTGTGTCCCGACAACACCGAGCTGTAGAGGTCGGAGTTCATCATCATCGTCGAGCCGTCTCCGACGAACACGATGACCTCGCGATCGGGCATCGCCATCTTGGCCCCCCAACCACCGGAGATCTCGTAGCCCATGCACGAGAACCCGTACTCGCAGTCGAAGCTGTTCAGTTCGTCGGCGCGCCACCCGTTGTTGACCTCGCCGGGGAAACCCCCGGCGGCAGAGACCGCGTAGTCGCCGACGCGCTTGTTCCGATCGACCGCCCCGACGACCTGTGCGTAGGTGACCGGTGCGCCGCTGCCGTCGGCGGGCGCCGCGATCTTGTCGATGTAGCGGTGATAACCGGCGGTCAGCGACGTCGCACGCTCGGTCCAGCTCTCATCCGATCGGTGATCGCCAATGCCGGCACTCAGTTCCTTCAGCCCTTCGCGGGCATCGGCGACGAGCGGGAGCGAGCGACGTTTCCCGGCATCAAATCGCGCCGAGTTGAGGCCGATGATCCGGACGTCGGGATGTTGGAAGACGGTCCACGAGCCGGTCGTGAAGTCCTGGAGGCGGCTGCCGACGACGAGTACGACGTCGGCATCGTTGGCGAGGGCGTTGGCCGACTCGCAGCCGGTCACCCCGATCGGTCCGGCGTTGAGCCGGTGCGCCGCGACGAGGGTGGCCTTGCCGGCCATCGTCTCGACGACCGGGATGCTGTGCCGCTCGGCGAACGCCGCGAGCTCGTCTTCGGCGAACGAGTAGTGAACGCCTCCACCGGCCACGATCAGGGGGCGCTCGGCGTCGCGCAGCGCCGTCGCAGCCACGGCGAGCTGACCCGCGTCGGGGCGCGGACGCACGATTGGGTGGAGGCGCGTCGCGAGGAAGTCGTCGGGAACGTCGAACGCCTGGGCCTGTACGTCTTGGGGGAGACCGAAGAACGCCGGGCCGCAATCGGCCGGATCGAGCATCGTCGCGATCGCCTGGGGGAGCGACGTGAGAATCTGGTCGGGCACGACGATGCGATCCCAATAGCGCGTGACGGCGCGGAAGGCGTCGTTGACCGTCGTCGACGGTGAGTTGAAGTGCTCGACTTGCTGCAGCACGGGGTCGGGGGTGCGGCTGGCGAACGTGTCGCCCGAGACCAGCAGCAAGGGCAACCGGTTGGCGTGCGCCACCCCGGCCGCGGTGACCATGTTGGTGGCACCCGGCCCGATCGACGAGGTGGCGACCATGATCTGGCGTCGGCGGACCGCCTTGGCGTAGGCCGTGGCGGCCAGCGCCATGCCCTGCTCGTTTTGTCCGCGCCACGTGGGGAGCTGCTCGGCGACCTCTTCGAGCGCGTGCCCGAGGCAGGTGACATTCCCGTGGCCGAAGATCGCGTAGACCCCCGGAAACAGCTGGGCCTCGGTCCCGTCACCGAGTTCGGTGCGTTGGGCGAGGAGGTGGCCGACGATCGCCTGGGCAACGGTGAGACGCTGGCTACCCATCAGGAATCTCCTCTCGATCGCATCACCGCGCGGGTCTCGCGGGGCTTCATCGCGGCACCAGCCGTTCGACGGTTTCCCAGCCTTCGCTCTTCCACGAGCGCAGCAGCGCGTCCTGCACGCTCACATAGTCGACCGCTTCGGCGAAGCCGGGCCGGTGTTGCCGACCCGCCGCGACCGAACTCAGGAACTCGTAGTCCTCGATGACCTTGAGGTCCTCGAAACCGATCGCGTTCGCATCGCCCGGCACGAAGTGACCGTGATACGGGTACCGATCGCCGGCGTACACGGTGGTGTACCCGCGGGCCTTGTCGCCGACCAGAAAGAGCTGCAGCTCGTTCATCGTTTCGAGGTTCCACTTGACCGAGCCCTTGGTGCCGTATATCTCGAAGGCGTTCTGGCTCTCCGGCCCGATGATCGATCGAGAGGATTCGAACACCCCGCGGGCGCCACCCTCGAACTCGACCATGCAGCCGAAGTAGTCCTCGTTCTCGACCTTGCCCGTCGGGTCGCCGGGCCGACCGGCGTCGTAGTGCGTACCGCCGGCCTTCGGGATCGGTCGTTCGGTGATGAACGTGTGACCGGTACCGACGACCCGCGATATCGGCCCGACGAGCATGTGGGCGAGGTCGATCGAGTGGCTGAGAATGTCCGTCGACACACCGTGCCCGGCCTCGTCGAGCATGAAGCGCCAGGACAGCAGGCCCATCGGGTCGGCGCCGTACATCGAGAAGAAACGTCCGCAGTAGTTCGTGATCTCGCCCAACTCGCCGTCGGCGATCAACTGTCGCGCGTACTGCACGAGCGGCGCCCATCGGTAGTTGTAGCCGACGCCCGTGATGACCCCGGCCCGCTCAGCGGCCGCATCGATGCGCACTGTCTGGGCGGGTGTGCCCCCGACGGGCTTCTCGCAGAACACGTGCTTGCCCTCAGCAGCAGCAGCGACGGCGACCGGCTCGTGCAGCATGTTGGGCGCACAGATACACACGACGTCGACGTCGACGCGTGAGATCGCCTCGTGCCAGTCGGTGGTGCCCTCACCGAAGCCGAACGACTCGACGGCCTCGTCGACCCGCGCGCGGACGTTGTCGCTGACGATCACCAGGTCGGGGTCGTAGGTGCGCTCGGGGAAAAGGGTGGGGATACGGATGTATGAGCGCGTGTGTGCCTGACCCATCCAGCCGAAGCCGATCACCGCGATGCCGATCTTCTTCCGGCCCATCAGAGCACTCCGGACGCATTCGTCATCGGACATCGCGGATCGGTGGCCATGCCCTCCCACTCGTCGCGGACCCAGTGGTGGGTCGGATCGTCGCAGAACGCCATCGAACGCTCGCCGCCGGGACCCGCCAACACGTTCAGGTAGTACATCGGATACCCGGGCGCCGCGATGCACGGACCGTGGTAACCCCGCGGGATCAAGAAGACATCGCCGTCGCGCACCGCGGTGTCGATCTCGAAGGCCTCGCCGGGATCGGCTTCGGGCGCATAGTTGCGGTGCATCCCGAAGCCCTCTGGCGCATAACGGGTGGTACCGGTCCGCCCGATCCGGAAGTAGTAGATCTCCTCGTTGTTGACCTCGCACTCGGGCGACGCGTCGTGCTTGTGCGGCGGGTACGACGACCAGTTCCCGTCGGGTGTCAACAGCTCGACACACATCAACCTGTCGGCGTGGTCCCAGACGGAGGGACTGAGGAAGTTGGTCACCTGCCGGGTCGCGGGTCCAGCGCCTCGCGTCTCGATCGCCACGCCCTCGACGGGGCCGTACCTGGGCGTGAGCTTGCGAGAAGCCCGCGCCATGCACAGCGCGAATTCGCCACCGCGATCGCTACTCAGCGTGACGCTTGCGTCGCGCGGTACGTAGGCGAAGTCGGTGACCCGTTCGAAGACCGTCTCGCGCCCGATGAGCCCGAACTCGTCGCCCTCGCATCGCACGGTGCACGAACCCGACAGCGGTAGCACGACCATCTCGAACCCGCCGGTATCGAAGGTCAGCTCGCCCGCACCGGGCGGCAGCGTGACGACGCGCAAGCCGGAGTATTGCCAGCCGGCGCGTTCGGGGGTGAGGTCGACGTCGTAGCGGACGCCATGATGATCGGCGGCCAGCGAGCCGGCCGGCTTGAGGAGATCGCTGACGCTGGTCATGAAGGGTGCACGATCCGTGCGGCGGTGGCGACGGCGACTGCGACGTCATCGTCTGGTGGATAAAGCAGCGATCGCCCCACGACGAGACCCCGCACGTTGGGGATGGCCATCGCCCGGCGCCATTGGTCGAAGGCGGTGGCCGGATCGCGACCGGGTGCACCGCCGAGAATCAGCGCGGGCAACGAGGTCGCCGCCATCACGCGCTCGATCTCCGCAGATGCCGGCAGCTTCAGCCAGGTGTAAGCCGACGTCGAACCGAGCGCCGACGCGACACCGACGCAGCGGACGAGCTCGTCGGCGTCGTCGTCGAGCACCGACCGCCCGTCGCGACGGGTGTACGGCAGCGGCTCGATCATCGCCATCAGCCCGGCATTCGCCAGACCGGAGATGAACTCTGCACATGTCTCGATCGTCGGCTTGCAGTGAGGATCGGCGGGGTCGATGCGCAGCAGCATCTTGCCGCCGTCGAGACCCTGTTCGACGATCGCCGTCACATCGTGACCGGTGAGTTGATCGTCGAGTTCCCACGCCGCGCCCTGCAGTCCTCCCCGGTTCATCGAGCCGATGGCCACCTTGCCGTCGAGCGCGCCGAGGAGCGCCAGATCGTCGAGCACGTCCGGTGTTCCCATCACCCCATCGACTCCGGGGTCGGCCAATGCGGTCATCGTGCGTTCGATGAGGTCGCGACGGTCGGCCATCGCCAGCGGCCGGTCGCGAACGCCGTTCGCGCGGCGACCCGGATGATCGACGGCGATGATGAACGTCGTGCCGTCGTCGGCCAGCAGCGGTCGCCTCGAACGGGCTGCCAGGGCTTCGGCGATCGCGGTGGGGCGCAGCGCCCTCGTCTCGAGCAGCGTCGCCCAGCGGCTGTCGGACACGATCACGTCAACACCTCGCCGACCAGTACGTCGCCGATCTCGGCCGGGGTCGGCATCGCCTCGGAACACATCAACCGTCCGGCCACGATCGCGCCGGCGGCGTTCGCCCGGCGGACGATCTCGATCGGCTCCCAGCCCGACAACAGCCCGTGGCACAACGAGCCGCCGAAAGCGTCACCCGCGCCGAGCCCGCACACCACCTCGACATCGATCGGGTGCACAGTCGCCCGCCCGTGCGTCGTCGCGACGAGCACCCCGTCGGCGCCCTGTTTGACGATCGCCATCGAGACGCCCAGTTCGAGCAGGCGGTCGGCGGCCTCGTCGGGAATGCGTGTGCCGACAGCGATCTCGCACTCGTCGCGGTTGCCGACCGCGACCGTGCAGTGCTCGACCGCAGATGAGATGTACTCGCTCGCCTCAGCGGGCGACTTCCAGAACGACGGGCGGTAGTCGAGATCGATGATCGTGTGGGTCGCGCGTCGGCGAGCGGCGAGTGCGGCGATCGCGGCCGAGCGGCTCGGCTCGTCGGCGAACCGTGACCCGGTGAGCCAGAACAACGGCACCGAGCGGATCGTCTCCATCGGCAGGTCGTCGACCGAGATGTTCATCTCGGGTCCGCGCGGCTCGCGGTAGAAGTACAACGTCGGCTCCTCCGGCGGCATCAGTTCGCAGAAGACGACCGGGGTCAGCAGTTCGTCGTCGGTGGTGATGAAGCCGTCGTGTACGCCGAAATCCCGCAAGCCCTGCTTGATGAACGACCCGAACGCGTCATCACCGACCCGGTTGATCACCGCCGCGCGATGCCCGAGTCGTGCCGCTGCCACCGCCACGTTGGTGGGGCTCCCGCCGATCGCCTTGCGGAAGGTGGTCACGTCCGCCAGCGGGACGTCGTACTGCTCGGGGTACAGATCGACCGATGAACGTCCGAACGTCAGGACCTCGAGGTCGGCGATATCGAATGGCGGGGCCACGACGGGAGATTTCTTCTGGCTCTGCAATACGAGGTCGGCTACGGCTAGCTGGACTCGAGTTCGTGGGCGAGGGCGTCGAGCTCGGCACCGCCGGCCATCATCTGCACGAGTTCGTCGCGGGGCAGGTCCTCCTTGGCGAAGTTCCCCATCGACTGTCCGCGATTGAGGATCATGAAGCGGTCGCCCACCGGGTACGCGTGATGCGGATTGTGGGTGATGAAGATCACGCCGAGGCCACGGTCTCGCGCAGCGATGATGTACTTCAGGACCACACCCGATTGCTTGACACCGAGTGCCGAGGTCGGCTCATCCAGGATCAGAACCTTCGCGCCGAAGTAGACAGCACGGGCGATCGCAACCGACTGGCGCTCGCCGCCCGACAGCGTGCCGACCATCTGCTCGGTGTCGCGAATGTCGATACCCATCTTGCCCATCTCGTCCTTGGTGATGCGCTTGGCCTCGGGGATGTCGACCACCCGGAGCGGCCAGATCCCCTTGGTCGGCTCCGAACCGAGGAAGAAGTTGCGCCAGACCGACATCAACGGGACCATCGCGAGGTCCTGGTACACCGTCGCGATCCCGCTGTCGAGCGCTTCACGCGGCGATTCGAAGTCGACCGCTTCGCCGTCGAGTTGGATCTGACCCTCATCGCGCTGGTGGACACCGCTGAGAATCTTGATGAACGTCGACTTTCCGGCGCCGTTGTCGCCGAGCACGCACGTCACCTCGCCCGCGTTGACATGTGTCGTCACACCCTTGAGGGCGATGATGTTGCCGTAGAACTTGCCGACGTTGTCGAGATCGATCAATGCGGTCATCGGGAGGCCTCCGCCTGCTTGCGGATGAAGTTGTTGGCGATCACGGCGCCGAGCAGGATCAGGCCGAGGAAGGCGAACCGCCAGTCGGAGTTCCAGCGGGCGGCGGGGATGCCCTGGCGGGCCATCGCCATGATGAAGGCGCCGATCGCGGCGCCGAATGCCGAGCCATAGCCGCCGGTGAGCGCCGTCCCGCCGACGACCGCCGCGATGATGTACTCGAACTCGAGACCGTTGCCGGTGCCGGACTGGATCGTGTTCAGGCGGAACGCGAGCAGCAGACCGACCAACCATGCCCCGGCCGTGACGATCATGAACAGTTGCGTCTTGGTTCGAGCCGCCGGCACACCGACTTGGCGGGCCGCCTGCTTGTTGCCGCCGACGGCGAAGGTCCAGCTACCGAACTTGGTCTTCCCCAAGACGAACGTCGCGACGAGCGTGACGGCGATGAACCACAGGAACTCGACCCTGAACTGGGCAGGAGCGATCCCGGCGTCTATCTCGGTTTGCGTGGTGAACAGCAGACGGACCACGACACCGGCGATGACCATCGCCCCGCCCAGGACGGCCATGCGCGAGGCGAGGCGGTCGGCGGCGGCATCGCGGTGGCGACGGTTCTTGAACCAGCCGCTGACGAGCGCCCAACACGCGATCAGCAGCGCGATCACGAGCAGGGCGGTGAACGCCTCGGCACGGAACTTCGGCGAAGTGGACTGTGACTGCATGAAGAAGGCGAGCACGACGATCGAAGCCGCCATCAACAACAGCACGGCGCTTCGCGACGCCGGCGAGAGTCGGCCGACCCGGTGTGCGGCCATGGCGAGCACGATCAGCCCTCCCACGACGCCCGTCGCGAACAGCATCGCCCGGAAGCCCTGCTCGGTGGCCATGAACATGAACCCATAGGCGCCGAATGCACTGAGCATCGTGACCCAGACGATCCGGACGATCCCCTGAATCCGAGCTTCGTGCGAGCTGGCCATGTGGGGTGCGTCTCGTCGATAGGTCAACCACAGGCCGAGCGCACCCGCTCCGATGACTATCGGCCACTTCGCCCAGCCGACGAGGTCGAGGACGGTCTTCTGGGACTCGACGTCGAGCCCCCACGCCGCGAGGATGCCGAGGCCGATCGCCGCGAGCCCGCCTAGGACCAGATACAAATTCGTGCCGTGCAGGTCGAGCGATCCAGGTGACTGCCGGTCGTACCGCCATTCCGCAAGCCCGACGAACCCGACGACGCCCGAGGCGACGAATACCAGTGCGGCGAGGGTGTTGGCGCCGACTCCATCGGTTGTCTGCAAGATCACGATGCCGGCCACGGCGCCGGCTATACCGGCGAGGAACGCGATCAGGCCCGCTGATTTGAACGGGGCACGGCGTCGGAAGTTGAACTCGTACAGGGAGAGCACCAGCAACGCGGCGCCGACGAGTACGAGCGTCATGTAGACCGGATCTCTGGCGTCCCAGGTGTGGTCGTTGCGGCCCCAGGTGGAGCCGAAGATCTTCACGAAGAAGTCGTAGCCGTGACCCTCGTCGATCCGGCCGACGGAGATGTTGTCGATGATCTTCTTCGAGAAGCCGAGCTTGAAGCCGCGGAGCACGAAGAACATCGCCAGCGTGACGATGAAGCTCGGCAGTCCGGTCCGCTCGACCACGACGCCGTTCGTCCATCCGATCGTCATCGCGACCATGAACGAGAGCGGGAGGGCGATGTACAGGCTGAGTCCGGCCCCGCCGAGTTCTCCGATGTCTTTGACCAAGAGGATTGTGACGATCCCCAATGTGCCGGTCGCCGCACCCGCCGACAGGTCGAACTCGCCACCGATCATCAGCAGTGAGACGACCACGGCCATGATGCCCAGCGTCGAGGCGACCGCCAAGGTCGGCAGGATTCCGCCGGCCTGTCCGAAGCCCCCGGTGACCGCCCAGAAGAAGAGCCAGATCGCGGCAGCGCCGATGATCGCGCCGATCTCCGGGCGGATCAGCAATCGCTGGAAGACACCGCGATACGCGAGGCGCTCGTCGTCGCCTTCCGCAGCGGCCGGCTCGGGAGTGGTCGGCTCGTTCGGTTGTTCCCCTGTGGCCGCGGCCGTCTCGCTCATGTTTCCCCATTTGGTGGCGACGGAGAGGTCCTTCGTCGCCGGTATCGATGACCACCCCGCCCGGGGCGAACCGATCGGTTCGCCCCGGGCGGAGTCTTGACTAATTCACTCGTCGGAGTGAACGACTAGCGGGTCCCCGCGTCGACGAGGGCGACGACCGCGTCGGCGTTGCCGGCGTCGATGAAGCCCGGTCCGGTGAGGATCGGAAGACCGCCACCGGCGGTGTTCTGGTTGGTCACTTCGAGGAACAGCAACACGATCGGGAGGTAACCCTGGAGGTACTGCTGCTGATCGACGGTGAACAGGATCTGGCCGTCCTGGATGGCGGACAGCAGATCCGGCGTCACGTCGAAGCCGCCGATGATCAGCTCGCGGCCCAGTGCGTCGGCTGCCCGGAGGCCCGACAGGGTGATGACCGGTCCGACGCCCTGGAAGGCGTCGATGTCGGGATCGGCCGACAGGGCTGCGTTGATCGCGGCTTCCTGTGCGGTCTGATCGGCGTCGAGGTCCATGAAGCTTGCAATGACCTCACCGTCGAAGGTGTCGGCCACGCCGTCGCAACGCTCACCGAGCGCCACATTGTCCTGCTCCTGAATACCGCAGAGGATCTTCGTCGCCCCGGCTTCGTTGTAGCGTTGTCCTGCACCCTGGCCGGCGATGAACTCGGTCTGGCCGACGTGGGTGGTGGCACCGATCGTCTGGTAGTCGTTCACCCCTGAGTTGATGGTGTATACGGGGATGCCGGCTGCGACCGCATCTTGCAGCACCGGGATCAGCTGATCGGGGCTCGGCAGCGATGCGGCGATGCCGTCAGTGCCGGCGGCGATGGCCGCTTCGATGTCGGAGGCCTGCACGCCCGGATCGTTGTTCGAGCCCTGCCACACCAGTTCGACGCCGACGTCGTCGGCCGCAGCCTCGGCGCCACGCTTGAGGACGGACCAGAACGGGCCGTCGTCGGAGTGGGTGATCATGTGGAACGTGAGGTCGCCGGACTGTGTCTGGTCGACCTCCTCACCGCCTGTGTCGGCGGGGGCTGCGGTGTCTTCGGCAGCGGTGTCTTCGGCAGCGGTGTCGTCGGCGGCGCTCTCCTCGGTAGCGACGCTGTCGCCGCTTCCGCTGGTGTCGTCGCTCGAACTGCTGTCGTCGCCACCGCATGACGCGGCGACGATCGCTAGTACTGGCAGGAGCGCCAGCAATTTCTTGGTCTTGGTCATTTTCTCCCCTTGGGCTTGTCTATGGCGTCAGGCGGCCGAGGCGGATCCCTCGATCTCCCGTAGGTACTCGATGCTCGCTCGAACGTCGAGTACCGGACCGCGTCCCACCTCGGGTTCCCCCGTGGTGATGGCGGCATCTTGTTCGAGTACGTACCACTGGTCGTACCCGAGATCTTCGAAGCTGCGAACGATGTCGCCGATCGGCACATCGCCCTGTCCCAGATTGCAGAACATCCCGGCTTTCACGCCGTCCATGATCGAACGGCGCCCGTCGAATACCGGCGCGGCCAGCTCGAGGTGCACGTCTTTGAGATGGACGTGGCGGATGCGGTCGAACGCCAGCCGGGCGAACTCGAGCGGATCCATTCCGCCGATCGCCATGTGGCCGGTATCGACCGTCCAGCCGACGCCGGAGATGTCGAGCACGCGCACGATGTCGTCACGTGTCTCCACGATGGTTCGCAAATGCGGGTGCAACGCCTGCACCATGCCGTATTCTCCGACGATCTCGTCGATGATCGCCAGCATCTCGGCGCAGCGCCGCCACGCGTCCGAATCGAGCGTGCGATGAGGGCCCCACTCCCAATCGGCGACGGCTGCGGACACGAACACCGTCGCGCCGGCCCCCGACATCAACCGTGCGGCGCGTCGCGTCGCGTCGATGGTGGCCTGCCGCTGCTGCTCGTCGTGGATGACGAGGGGTACGAAGCCGCCGACCATCCGGAGGCCGTAGCTCTCGACGAGCGCCCGGAGATCGTGTGGTTCGGTCGGCAGGTAGCCGTCCGCGCCGAGCTCGGTGGCGGTGAGGCCGAGCTGGCGCATCTCGCCGAGCACGCGTTCGCGGGGGAGTTCGACACCCCATCCGGGTACCTCGCACACGCCCCATGAGATCGGTGCACCTGCAAGGCGACGAATCAGTTCCATTGCTGGCACCTCCCCCCGGCCAGCCCTTGACATGCTCTCGATTAGAGCGCTCTAATGTTCGGGCCGCCATCATCTTGCCGGTGATCGGTGCGGCTGTCAAGGAAGTGTGCATCAGCTGGGCCGTCAGGGTCCGGGCAGATCGATCGGTTCGAGAATGGGGCATCCGACAATGCAGCAGGTGGCCGAGCGGGCCGGCGTGTCGACCGCCCTGGTCTCGTTGGTGATGCGGGACGAACCGAACGTGAGCGACCATCGTCGCGCCCTCGTGCTGCAAGCTGCCGACGACCTCGGATACCGCCCGAACGTGCTGGCGCGCAACCTCGCGAGCCGGCGGACGCGCACGATCGGTGTCGTCCTCAACGATCTACACAATCCCTACTTCGCCGAGATCGTCGATGGCCTCCAACACGCCGCCGGCGTCGGCGGCTACCGGGTACTCATCGGCAACGGGCAGCACTCCAAGGCCGGCGAGCGCGAAGCTGTCGAGACATTTCTGCAGTTCCGGGTCGATGGACTGGTGATGGCTGGTCCGACTCTCGCGGTTGCGGCGATGGAACGGGCTGCGTCGAGCACGGCCGTCGTCGTGGTCGGGCGCACGACGAGGAGTTCGAAGATCGACACGGTGAACACCGATGACGTACTCGGGGCAAGACTCGCCGTCGACCACCTGGTGAAGCTGGGACACGAACGGATCGCCCACATCGATGGCGGGAGTGGTGCCGGCGCGGCCGCGCGACGAACGGGCTACAAGGCGGCGATGAGCGAACACGGGCTGGATCCACACTCGACCCCCGGCGACTTCAGCGAGGCGGGCGGATCGATTGCCGCCGCACGACTCCTCGCGGGAAAACGCGTGCCGACCGCGATCTTCGCGGCCAACGACCTCAGCGCGGTCGGCGCGCTCGACGCCGCCGAGGACGCCGGAATGCGCGTTCCCGACGACATCTCCATCGTCGGCTACGACAACACCGCGCTCGCCGAGATGCACCACCTGTCGCTCACCACGATCAACCAGCCCCGTGAGGATCTCGGACGCCTCGCGCTGGAGCTACTGCTCCAGCGGATCGACGAGCGACGCACGGCGGCCGTCCACCACGTCGTCGCCCCGATGCTCGTCGCGCGCTCGACCAGCGCGTGGCGTCCGACGACCCTGGCGAGGGCATCGAGATGAGCGGATCCGACGCGCCGATCGGCGAGGGGGCACGCTCGTCCGACGCGACGAGACGCCCGGAGCGCCGAGCCGAACCCCTTCGTCTTGCTCCGGCCTCGGTCGAGGCCCTTCTGCCCGCAATCCTCGATGAGCTGCTCGCGGGCTACGGCTCGGTGGTGATCGAGCAGGCTGTGACACCCGAGGACATCGTCGACCAGCGTGAACGACTGATCAGCCTGTCGTCGCACGAGGACGACAAGGTCACGCACTTCCAGGGAGCCAACACCGACAAGCTCCACCTGCAACGTCGCGTGTGGAACCTGCTCAACAAGGGTGAGGTGTTCGAGCGGATGGCGCAACTGCCGGCGGTGATGACGATCGCCGGTGCATTCCTCGGCGATGAGTTCCACATGGGCTCGATCGCCGCCAATCGTCTCCTCCCCGGTGGCCCCGGCCAGGAGCCACACATCGACTACCCGTACTGGGATCTCTACAAGACGTCCTCGTTCCCGATGGGGATCAACAGCAGTTTCCCGATGAATCTCCAGGCGACCATCCTCGTGCACGACTTCACCGCGGTGAACGGCGCAACCGCGATGCTGCCCTACAGCCAGGGCACGCTGCACTATCCCGACGACCAGGCCGCATTCGATCGCGGTGCCACACGCCTGACCGGTCGGGCCGGCGATGTGGTCGTGTTCAATGGCATGTGCTGGCACTGCGCGATGCCCAACAACTCCGACGACGACCGGATCGGCGTGTTGCTCGAGTACCTCCCGAAGTTCGTTCGTCCACTCGAGGACCACTCGATCGTGCGCGACGACGTGGTCGAGCGCGCCACACCGCTGCTCAAGCAGCTGCTCGGCATCGGCTACCCGTACCCGCAGGTGCTCGACGAGGCCGACGCGGGCAATGCCGAGGGCCGCAATTGATCGACCGTGTGAAGGCCGGAGCCTGATCGATGGCGATCCGGATCGGCGTCATCGGAACGAGCTGGTGGGCGGACTCGATGTACCTGCCCGCCATCGCGGCACACCCCGACGCGGAGGTGGTCGGATTATGCGGACGCAGGTTGCACAAGGCCGAAGCTCTTGCCGCGTCTTGGAACATTCCCTGGGCTACCGCCGACGCCGTCGAGTTCCTCGACCCCGATCGACTCGATGCGGTGGTCGTGGCGACCACCAACGACAGCCACGAGCCGCTCACGATGACGGCGCTCGATCGTGGGCTCGACGTGTTGTGCGAGAAGCCCGTTGCCACCTCCGCCGATGCCGCAGACCGAATGGCGGCTCGTGCCGCCGAGGTCGGAGCGATCACGATGGTGCCGTTCACGTACCGGTACATGCCGACCAACCAATATGTGAAGCGACTGATCGACGAGGGATACGTCGGTCGCCCCCACCATCTCAATCTGCGCTACTTCACCGGCTACGCCCGCGATCCCGGTTACGACTGGCGCTTCGACACCGAGATCGCAGGTTCCGGATCGTTGGGCGACCTCGGAAGCCACTGGCTCCACATCGCTCGTTGGCTACTCGGCGAGGTCACCGAGATCGGGTGCGTGAGCAACCGCAGCTACGACCGCCCCGACCGCCCCGACGGGTCGGACTACGAGCGCAGCGAGGATTCGGCGATCATCACCGTGCGGTTCGTCAACGGTGCGTACGGCACGTTGCAGGTGAGCGCGGTGTGCTGGGAGGGCACCGATTTCGGTCAGACGCACCATCTCGACCTCCACGGCACCGATGGAACGATCTACAGCCTCAACGACTGGGCGGCGACCCAGATCGTCCGCGGGGTGCGCTCGGGCGAGCCGGGACCGGCCGCGCCGTTGCCGATCCCCGACGACATCTGGGGTGGTGCGCGCCGCGATCGGGTGCACGACACCTACCGCGACATGTTCCGCGTCAATCGGGTGATGATCGGCGAATGGATCGATGCGATCCGGACGGGACGACCGTGCGAGCCCGATCTCGCCGAAGGGGCGCGCGTGCAGCGGCTGGTCGATCTCGCGCAGCGGAGCGCCGCGCTCGACGGACGTCTGCTCGACGCGCGGCGATGAGTCGGCGCGCGTTGCGGCCGGCCGTGCTCGTGCTGTGTGGCGCGCTCGTCACCGCCTC
>CBDUYD010000039.1:0-19753 GCA_965371355.1 uncultured Ilumatobacteraceae bacterium | reverse complement strand
TTGGAGAACTCGAATCCCCCCGCCGGGTCGTCGGCGGTGAGGAACGTGAAGGTGTCGGTGCCGTCGGTCAGCGTGACCATCGCGTGGATCGCGGGAGCGCCGCTGACGAGGAGCACCGTGCCCGTCACCGATGCGCGCTCGGGTGAGAGGATGACGTCGATGCCGGTGACGTCGGTGATGCCCGAGAACGGGTCGAGATCGACCACCCGAACCTGCGAGATCAGGTCCGGACCGATGAACGTGAGCGTGTAAGTACCCGGCGCCGGCAGTTCGGCGAACGAGTACGTGGTCGCCCCTGCACCCTGGCTGATGACGCTCGTCTTCCTGTTGACCGCCCCACCGCTGATCGCGACCTCGAGTCCTCGTCCGGGACTTCCCTGGACGACCGCGCTGCCCGAGATCGAGCCGAGCGCCGGGATGAGGCGCGCGTTGAACTCACCTTCGGGCACCTCGTTCGTCAACGAGATCGTTCGGGCCTCGGTCGAAAACCCCTCCTTGGTGATCGTCACCGTGAACTGCCCGGGGGCGGCGAGATTGCGCAGCGTGAACGTTCCGACAGCGCCCTCGGTCAGCGACACGGTCTCGATCGTCGAGCTGCCGTCATTGGCGGACACCGTGGCGCCGCCGAGAGGACCAGCGGGCCCGGACACCGTGCCCTTGATCAGTCCGTCGTCGGCCTGCAGCGTGATCACGATGTCGTCGAGCCCCTGACCGGGCTGGAGGACGACCGTGCGGGTGACCGTCTCCGATCCGGGCTGTTCGACGATCAGCTCGTAGATGCCGGGAGACGGCACATCGGGCATCAGGAACGACCCGTCGGGCAGGAGCTCGGCGACCGCTACGACCGGATCGGTCTCGGGGTCGATCACACCGGGAACGACGAGCGTCAGTGTGACATTGTCGGTGTCGGCGACCTCGACCCCGCCGGAAACCGGGACCGGCACACCACGGATCGACATCGGTTCGAGCGGCGTGATGCGGTTGAGGGCGACCTCGATGTCGTCGGCCTCGCTCGGGGTCTGCGCGGCCGGATACCACAGTTGGTTGACGCCCGAGCCGGTCATCAGCAGCTTGTAGGTGCCCTGTCCGAGCTTCGAGAAGCTGAAGCCGCCATCGGAGTCGGTGGCGGAGGTGGCGACCGGTTCGTCGTACTGGTCCTTGACGTACAGCTCGGCCTGGGCGCCGGCGAGGCCCTGGCCGGTGGTCGAGAGGACGAGGGTGCCGTCGACGCCGCCCGGGTTGGTCGGTACCTCGGCGCCACCGGCATCGTCGCTGCTCAACGCCTGGTCGAGAAGATCGGTTCCGAGGCGGGCGTCGTCGACGACCTTGTCGAACGTGTTGGCCAACACCGCGGCGAAAACCGCGGCCGCGGTGAGGAGCCCGAGCAGCGACAGGAGCCATCGCGGGATACGAGGTCGCTGGATGAACGTTCCGATCGTTTCGACCCGGGACTCGGCATCGACGCCGAGTGTGAAGAGGCGCGCTCGCGGTTGGCCGAACCAGTTGCGCCCGCCCTGTGCGTTGACGCGGATCACCTGTTCACGTCCGGGAGGGACCATCACCTCGGGCGGCTCGAAGTCGAAGGTCGCGAGCGCCTCGGGGTCTTCGGCGAAGGCTCTGGCGGTCACGACGGCGTTCCCGACGTTCGAGATGACGAGTCCGAACGTGGCGGTCTTGCCGGCCGTGACCATCACCGGATCGAGTGCGATCGAGGTCCGTGTCTGTGGCGCGACCGCGAGCTCGACCTCGGTGAGCGAGAACTTGCCGGGATCGTCCTCTGAGACCACGTTGACGGCGAGGGTGCGCTGTGACGCCGGGTAGTCGCTCGGCAGCTTCAGGTTGATGCTGACGTTCTCGGTCGCTCCGGGGAACAGCGACAGCTCGGCGGGTTGGACGTCGACCCAGGTCGGATCGAGCCCGAAGACCTCGACCCGGTAGGCGTCGATCACCGAAGAGGTGTTGGTGATCGCTACGGAGACGAACCCGGTATCGCCGGGGCCGACCTCGATGGTCTCGGGCCAAGCGGTCGCGTGCACGTCAGGACCTCGCCAGGGCGACGGTGATGTCGGTCTCGTCGCCCGCCTCGAGATCGACGATCACGACCTTCTTGACGAAGCCGGTCGCCTCGAACGTGACGGTGTACGCACCGGCCGTCACGTTGGTGAAGGCGAACTTTCCCGGCGGGTTGGAGGCGCTGGTCGTGACGCTCGGCTTGACTCCGTTCGAGAGCGTGACCGTGACCTCGCCGAGGCCGGCGCTGCCGTCGGTGACGGTGCCGGTGAGTATCGCGCCGATCGGGCGCAGCGTGATCTGGCCGAGCGGCTGGGTACCGGCGCCGAGGAACGTCGCCCCGAGCGTCTCGGGCTGGTGGGTCGTGGCGTCACCGATGGTGATCGTGTAGCTGGTCGAGTCGCCGGTGATCGGCAGGTTGGACATCTCGAAGCTGCCGGTGCCGCCGCCTGTGCCGTTCGAGGTGAGCGTCGATGTCTCCGAGACGAAGCCGTCGCCGACGACCCGGACCGGGATTCCGCCGAGCGGGGCGCCATCGGGTGAAACGACAGTGCCCGTGACCGTACCGCTGCCGCCGATCAGGGTCGCATTGATGCCGGTCTGGCTCTGGCCGGCTTCGAGGCTCAGCGAGAGCGTCTCGCTCGAGAACCCGGTCGCCTCGAACGTGAGGACGTAGGTCTGCGGTGTGGAGAGGTCGATCAGGCTGTACGCGCCGACGTCGCCGGCGGTCGGCGTGGTGGCGCGCACCTCGATGTCGCCTGCTCGGGCGGTGACGTCGACGCCGCCGAGGCGATTGCCTCCGGAGTCGACCACCGCCCCGCTGATCGAGCCACCGGCGGCGCCGAGGCTGACGGTGTTGAGCACGGTCGCCTCGCCTCCGGACAACGTCTGTTCGAACTGCTGTGTCTGGAAACCGGGGCCCTCGACGGTGATCTGATAGGTCGCCGGCGTCGGCAGTCCGTCGACATCGATCGTCCCGTCGGTCGTGGTGATCATCTCCTCGAACGGCTGCACGGCAGGATCGTCGCTCACCTGGCCATCCGCCCGGTCGGGGATCTGCTTGACGGTCACGGTGAGTGGGGTGCCGTCTGGCGAGTCTGCGGGCAGGTCGATCTGGCCGACCAGACGCCCCGGCTGTCCTTGGAGACGTACGTCGATGTCGCCCATGTCCTCGAGCGAGTCGAGCCGCAGTACCTGTGCCTCCTCCTCGGTCGCCTCATCGGGGTACCAGACGTTGTCGTAGCCCTCACCGCCGAATCTCAGCTTGTACTGGCCGGGGAGCAGCGCCTCGAGTTCGTACAGTCCTTCGTCGTCGGTGGCGGCCGAGCCCTCGTCGGCCGTTTCGCCCCGGATGATGCGGAACGCCTCGACCGTGAGGCGCGGGATCCCTTCACCGGTCGTGGTGGCGGTCGCCGTGCCGTTGAACGACGCGGCGATCTCCGACAGCGGGATGAAGGGCTTGCCGGTCATGAAGTCGGGACACGCGTAGATGCTCGCCTCGTTGCCCGTGCCGCAGGCGATCTGCTTCGTCGGGTCCTCGGTGGCGCGGAGCGCGGCGACGACCCACCAGAAGATCAGGGCCCAGAGGAGGATTATCGCGGCGAGGATCAGCGCGGTGATCAGGCCCCTCGGGATCTTCGGTTTCTGGTTGAACGTCGCCAGTTCCTCGACGACGACGCCGTCGGCCTCGGCGGTGATCGTGATCGTGCGCGGCACCGGCTGACCGAACCAGGGGCGAGGTCCGCGGAGTTCGATGTCGACGAGTGCCTCATGGTCCTGTGGCACGACGAACTCGGCCGGATCGGCCCGACAGTCGATCTCGCGCGTCGGCTCGACCGCGGTGACGCGGATGCTCGACAACGCGTTACCCGTGTTGATGATGGTCGCCGTGAGCAGCGCCGAGGCACCACCGGTGACGATCGACGGGTGCATCTTCACCCGATGGTCGACGATCGTCTCGACGGTCAGCCAGAAGTCGTGGACCGACTGGCGTCCGGGATCGATCGTCGACACGATCCGCACGATGATGAGGTAGTCGCCGGCCGGGCATGTCCGCGGGATGTCGAACAACAGGGTGACGAGGTCCGTGGCATCGGGGAAGAGGCTGACGAGCGGCCGTTCGAGTCGGACCCAGTCCGGGTTGATCCCGTCGACGATGGCGGTGACGCCGTCGATGACGTCGACCGTGTTGGTGACCTCGATCGGCAGCCGCGCCTGGCCACCGGGGCGAACGCTGAGGTGCGAGATCTGGAGGTCGGTCTTCATCGGCTCAGCCGATACTGATTCCGCCGGCGGCCGGAACGATCGCCTCGAGCGGCGGTTCGGTCTCGACGACGATCTGGTCGCCCTCGCCGGCGCGCAACAGGAACCGTCCGGCCGCGTTTACATGGGTGGCGTCGCCGGGCGAGCGGGCGACAGCGCCGACCGCGCCGAGCGATTCGGCATCGACGACCTCGCCGGCGACGCGGCGGACGCGCTCGAAGCCGTTCGTGCCGATGCGGCTCGCGCCGATCTCGATCGTTCCGACCGGTGGCCCCGCGGGGAAGAACTCGCCGGTGTCGAACTCGGTCGAGAGCACGACGTTCAGCCCCGGCTTGACCTGGCCCTCGAGCGCTTTGAAGACGTCCATGTGATCCTCCCCTGCGCGGGCCATCACGAGGCTCGGTGGGTCGAGGCCGTCGAGCGCCGCGGACAGGTACTCGGCGGGGATCGCCTGCGCCGCCAACAACGAGCGGACGAGACCGGACAGTAGCGCCCGTTCGTCGCCGTGATCGGTGGTCCACGCGGTGATGACGTATCGCAGTTCGACGACCGGGAAGGCGGGTTGGTGCACGACCTCACCGTCGCGTTCGACAGTTCTGATCCCGCTGCGCGACCTCGTCGCCGAGCGGCGGATGTCCCACAGGAACAGGTTGACGGTCGGTCGGGTGAGCTTCGCGCTCCACTCACGATCAGGCGCCTCGAACGAGACGTCGACATCGGTCGCGCTGAGCGGCACCGATGCGCGCAGGAAGAGTTCGAGGCTCTCGTCGATCAGCTCCAGCACGTCGACGACCTCCCTCCCGTATCCCCTTCGCCGTGAGCGGCAAGGCTACCCGATGGCGGGACCCGAGGGCGAGTGGTCGAGCCGGTTCGGCTACATTCACGCACATCCCACTACCTGCGCTTTCTCCCCTCGTTCGCGTCCTCGCGGCCGCCGCCGTGTGCCTTGCCGCGGTGGCGTGCTCGGGTGGCGACGACGGCGATCCGGTGATCAAGCTCGGCGATGAACAGGTCGGCAACTGCCTCGACTTTCCGCCCGAGACCGGTCCCGAGGTGACCTCACTGCCGACGGTGCCATGCGATGTCGAGCACACCCACGAGATCTTTGCCGTCGTCGACTACGAGCCTCCGGATCCGGAGGGAGCGTCCGATCTCTACCCGGGCTTCGAGGAACTCGAGCGCTTCTCGCAAGCCGAGTGCCTCACCCTGTTCGAGCCGTATGTCGGGGTCGGCGCGTTCGACTCTTCGCTGTTCTACTCCTGGATCGTGCCGACGCTGACCAGTTGGGACAAGGAGGACGATCGCCAGGTGATATGCGTCGTCGGCAACCAGAACGGTGCCGCGCTGTTCGGGAGCGTGAAGGGCAGTGCGCGGTAGTAGCCGCGACCGAGATGCCGCGATTGACATGCTGCGATTGACATGATGGGTTCGATGCAACGATGAACGTGACAGAGGCCGTCCAGCGACGTAAGTCGATCCGCGCGTTTCTGCCGACACCGGTAGACGACTCGGTGATCGCCGAACTGCTGACCACGGCGGCGCGGGCCCCGTCGGGCGGCAACGTGCAGCCCTGGCGCGTGTACGTCGTCAACGGTGACGCGATGGCACGATTCCGCGCGTTCATCGCCGACCGCGATATCGAACCCCCTGCGTACGAAATCTATCCGAAGAAGTTGACCGAGCCGTACCGCACGTCGCGGTTCAAGGTCGGCGAGGACATGTACGCGCTGCTCGGCATCGGGCGCGACGACAAGGCCGGCCGCCTCGCCCAGTTCGCGAAGAACCTCGACTTCTTCGGCGCCCCCGCGGCACTCTTTTGTTTCGTCGAGCGCCAGATGGGCCCGCCTCAGTGGTCCGACCTCGGCATGTTCCTGCAGACCTTCATGCTGCTCGCCCAGGAGGCGGGGATCGACACCTGCCCCCAGGAGGCCTGGGCCGTATACGAACAGGCGGTGAGCGAATTCGTCGGAGCACCCGAGGAACAGCGCATCTTCTGCGGCGTCGCGCTCGGCCACGCCGATCGGGACCACCCCCTCAACGCCCTCGAGACCACCCGCGAACCGCTCGAAACCTTCGCCACCTTCCTCTGACCCCGACTCCCCCGGCACGCCCAGCCTCCCCCTTCCCTCCCCTCCCCGAAACTTGTACGCCGGATCCCGCCCAGCGGGAAGATCCGCACACAGAACACGCCCCTCCCGAATTCTGTACGCCGGATCCCGCCCAGCGGGAAGATCCGCACACAGAACGGGAGGTGTGGAGCAGTGTCAGCTCACATCGAGGGCGCGGCGCTGGTGAATCCGGCGGATCTGGCGGGCAGTCGCCGCGATGTCGTCGCGCAGTCTCTCGTCGAGACGGATCACGTGCCACCCGAGTTCGCCGCACGCCCGGTCACGAGTTTGGTCGCGGCGCTGCCCGTCGTCACCGCCGTGCCACCAACTCGCTCCCGGTTCGACGCCGAGGCGGATTGTCGGCCATGCGATGTCGAGATGGATCTTCTCACCGGATCGGAGCACGAGTGGATATTGGCGGGTCGCCGCCGGCAGTCCGGCATGCTCGAGCGCCTGGATGAGCTCGCGCTCCAGTCCGGACTGGGCGGGCCTTTGCTGCACGAGCGCGCGCTCGAGCCAGCGCTCGACGCGGCTGACTCCGTCTTTGCCCCGGCACCGATGGCGCTCGAGATAGGCGGCCATCTCCGAGGGGCTGGTGAGTCCGAGATGCCAAGCGTCCTCTGCGGAGCGTTCGAAGCGGTGCTGGTTGAAGGCCGCGCCGAGCGCGAACAGCATTCGCTGCGGAACCGCGACGATGAGCCCGTCGTCGAGGGACTCGCGATCGTCGATCGCGCTGTACCAACGCGTGCGATGCAGCGAGACCCAGCTCGGGACTTCGATGTGCGCGTCCTGGGGGACCGTGTAGTGGATCGACCTGGTCGGCATCGCACGCATTCCGCGCAGTCGGCCGGCGGTCCATCCGCTCAGGAAGCCTCGGCTCTCCGTATGGAGCTGCGTCGCCATGCACCGCATGAGAAACGACTCCGGACTCGAGGCTATGCGCATCACCTTCGACGTGACGGGTAGAAGCAACCCAGCGCTCTTGGTGCGGTGGATCCCCGAGCTGCTCATCCGCAGGTCGTTGATCAGCTGACGGTGGGAGACAGCGCCGTACTGGGAAGCGCACAGCTGCAGGAGTGTCTCATCGATCACTCCCGGACAGTGGGCGACAAGGCGCCCGAGCCGGAAAGCCGATCCCATTCTGTGTGCGGATCTTCCCGCTGGGCGCGATCCTCCGTACAGATTTCAGAGAAGGTCGGTTCTGTGTACGGATCTTCCCGCTGGGCGGGACACCACGTACAAGTTTCGGGGATGTGGAGAGAGGGCTGGAGCGGGTAGGGGTCAGAGGGGGTCGGTGGCGAGGGTGAGGACGGCGGTGGCGTGGGTGCCGGCTTCGGTGGGGGAGAGGGTCGGGCCGAGTTCGACGATGAAGGCGACGCCGGCGTGGGGGGTGAGTTCGTTGCGCGCCCAGGTTGCGGCGATGCCGGTGTAGGTGCCGCCGGTGATCTGCCCCATCGGGAGACCGGTCAGTTCGGCGTAACGCTGCCGGACCGCGCCCTCGCGCCCGGACGACGGATTGATGACGTACAGGTCCTGGTGGTACCAGATCGCGATGTCGGGCTGTAGTTGGGCGATGAAGTTGACCATTGCCTGGGTTTCGGGCTCGCTCGCGGGCCCGGTGCCGGCGTACTGCGGATCACCCGGCACGCCGATCGGCCCCCACTTGTAGGGGAAGTTGCGGTTGAGGTCGACCTCGTTGCCGTTGTGCCGGTCCTGCGCCGCCCGGCCGTCGGGATTCATCGACTCGACGAGCCACAGTTCGACCCCGTCGGGCACTTCGCGATCGCGCAGCTCGTCGATGATCGCGACGCCGTCGTCCTCGTCGCCGTGGATAACCCCGATGACGAGCACCCGCCGTCCGCCGGGATCGCCGTAGCGCTCGGCGATGATCGGCGAACCTCCGGCGGAGCGGCCGAGTCCGACGACGTCGGCGCCCAGATCGATCGGGCCGACCGCATCGGGGATCACCGGAAGCGTGGTCGTGCTGGTCGTCGACGTGGACGTGGTCGATGACGTGGTCGATGTGCTGGTCGTGGAAGTGGACGTCGTCGTGGAGGGACTGGTCGTCGATGCGATCGAGGCGGTCGCCGCGGCAGCGCCTGCGGTGTCGGTCGGTTGGTCGCTCACGGGGGCGAAGACCGGTTCGGTCGCGGAAGGGTCGCCGGCGGTATCGCCTGCGCCGGCATCTCCGGTCGACACGGAACCACCGCCATCGGAGGCGACGCCACCCGAGCCCCCGCACGCGGCGAGCACCAGCAGGCAGATGGCAACGGGAAACGACCTGACGAACACGCCACGGACCGTATCCACGGTTGATGCCGCGACAGGCGCGCCTGTCATCGTGTCGGGATGGCCATCGACTTCTCGCTGACGCCCGAACTCGAAGAACTCCGCATGCGGGTGCGGACGTTCGTCGACGATGTGATCCGGCCCGAGGAGGAACGGATCGAGGCGGGCGTCAGCGGCGAGGAGCGCATCGCGGCGCTGATCGCGATGCGCAAGAAGGCGTTCGAGGAGGGCCTGTGGCTCCCGCACATGCCGCCGGAGTGGGGTGGCATGGGACTCGGTCACGTCGAGTTGGCGATGGTGCAGGCCGAGGCCGCCAAGTCCTACTACGGGCCCTGGGTGCTCAACTGCCAGGCACCCGACGAGGGCAACATGCACACGCTGCTGCACTGGGCGACCGACGAGCAGAAGCAGAAGTACCTCAAGCCGCTTTGCGAGGGGAGGACCTGGTCGTGCTTCGCGATGACCGAACCAGAGGTCGCCGGCTCCGATCCGACGCTGATCCAGACCAGCGCCTACCAGGACGGCGAGGAGTGGGTGATCAACGGGCACAAGTGGTTCATCTCCAACGCCCGTCGGGCCGATTTCGCGATCCTCGTGTGTCGGACCGAGGACGACCCCGACATCCCCCAGGCCGCGAATACCGCGTTCATCATCGACCTCCCGGCCGAAGGGTGGAACGATGTCCGCGAGATCGAGACGATGCACGGCGGCACCGGACACTCCGAGATCGTGATCGAGGATCTGCGGGTGCACGACGACCAGATGCTCGGCGGTCGCGGGCAGGGCCACCTGCTCGGCCAGTACAGGCTCGGCCCTGCCCGGCTCGCCCACTGCATGCGCTGGATCGCGCAGGCGGAGACGGCACTCGACATGATGGTCGACCGCTCGCTGAATCGATTCTCACACGGCTCGCTCCTCGCGGAGAAGCAGGGGATCCAGTGGATGATCGCCGACTCGACGATGGAGCTGTACCAGGCCAAGTTGATGGTGCTGCACGCGGCCTACAAGATCGACCGCCAGGAGGACTTCAAGGCCGAGGTCTCGATGGCCAAGCACTTCGTCGCCAACATGCTCGGCCGGGTGATCGACCGGTCGATCCAGGTGCACGGGGCGCTCGGCTACTCCACCGACACCCCGCTCGCACACATGTACCAGCACGCCAGGTGGGCCCGGTTCGCCGACGGCGCCGACGAGGTGCACCAGATGCGAATCGCCCAGCGCACGATCGCCGCGTACACCGACGAGGGCTCGACGAGACGGGCGACCGGCAACCTCCCGATCTGATCGCCGCCGTCAAGTGGTCGCAGCGTGTGCCTTCAGTGCCGCCAGGTCGACGAACTCGAGGGTCGAGACGTGGGTGGCCTCGAGGATGACGTCGCAGGCGCGCCCCTCGTCGTAGGCCTCCTGCCAGCGGGCCGCGCACACGCACCACCGATCGCCGGGGCGGAGACCCGCGAATCCGTGCGCGGGCATCGGTGTTGTGAGGTCGTTGCCGTGCTCGGCGGAGAACGCGAGGAAGTCTTCGGTCATCCGACAGCAGATCGTGTGCATGCCGGGGTCGTCGCCGCGGTTCTCGCAGCACCCGGTGCGGTAGTAGCCCGTCATCGGCTCGTTGGAGCACAGGATCAGTTCGGACCCGAGCACGTTCATCTGGCGCATCGGTCGTTCGCTCATCCGAGGTTGACCCCGACCAGCTCGCCGATCGCGTAGGTCACTCCGCACGCGACGAGGACGATCGCCACCTGGCGAAGCATCGCCTTGGGGATCGAGCGTTCGGCGAGTCGACCGATGATCGCGCCGACCGCCGCCGCCGCGACGACGCCGATCGCCAGCGACGCCAGCGCCGGGGCGGCGCCGCTGGAACTCGACAGCCAGGGGATCACCGGGAGGAACGCGCCGAACAGGAAGCACGCGAGCGAGATCACCGCCGCCTGGAAGGCCGACGGAAGGGCATTGGGATCGATGCCCATCTCCTCGCGGGCATGGACGGTGACCGCGGCGTCGGGCTCGCGCATCACCTCTTCGGCGGCCCGGCGGGCGGTCGTCGAGGTCATCCCGTGGTCTTGGTACATGTCGGCGAGTTCGGCGGTCTCGGCCTCGGCATTGCTGATCAGTTCGCGGTGTTCGATGTCGACCTCGCGCTGCACGAGTTCGTTCTGCGCGGTGATGCTGATCCACTCGCCCGCCGCCATCGAGATCGCGCCGGCGACGGCTCCGGCGAAGCCGGCGAGGCGCACAACCGACGAGTCGACGCCGGATGCGGCGAAGCCGAGGATGAGGGACACGTTCGACACGAGTCCGTCGTTGACACCGAAGACGGCGGCGCGGGCGAGTCCACCCGAAACCGGGCGGTGCCCCTCGTGCACTTCGAGACTGGTCATAGGATTGAGGGTAGCGATGAGGTGTCACATGCGCTCGGGTGTCTGGCGGCGCTACTGTCGATCGTGTCGAGTCGAGGCGAGGCGAGGCGGCAGCGTGGCCGCGAGTGAGGCAGCATGAGGACCCACAGCGACGTGGCGGAGACGGTGAGCGCGCTCATCGACATCGCGGGGCAACGTCGCCCGGACGACGACGTGCTCGCGCAATTCGTCGAGCGCTACTACCGAGAGCTCCCTCCCGACGACGCCGATGCCCGTCGCCTCGACGCCGCGTACGCCGCGGCGGTCACCCACCTCGCGCTGGGTCGAACGCGGCTCCCCGGGGAGATCCTCGTCGAGATGCTCTCGCCGGAGGTCGAGCGCGATGGCTGGAGGACCGAGAGTTCGGTGCTCATGTTCGTCACCGACGACATCCCGTTCCTCGTCGACACCGTGCGGATGGTGCTCGATCGTCACGGCCTCGGCATTCACCTGCTCGTCCATCCGATGCTGCCGGTCGTACGCGATCAACAACACCGCATCACCGGATTCGACGACGCGCTCACGTCCCGCGATCTCGAGGCGTGGACGTTGATCGAGCTCGACCGATGTCCGCCCGACCGCGTGCAGCTCGTCGCCGACGAGGTCCGCGATGCGATCGCCGAGGTGCAGATGGTGGTCGACGACTTTCCGACGATGCGCGATCGTATGCGTTCGCTCACCGACGGCGATCCGCTGCTCGAGTGGCTCGGCGAGCAGCACTTCGTGTTCCTCGGCGCGGCTTCCTACGAGCGCACCGGTGGTGCGGGATCGCCGGAGCTGACCCTCATCCCGGGCAGCGAGCTCGGCGAGTACCGGCCCGACGCGAGGTTCTCCGCGGTCGAGGCCGATCCTCCTTCGTCCGTCTCCGACGACGAGGTCGTCATCGCCCGCGCCGACGCGGTCTCGATGATCCACCGGTCTGCACGGTTCACCTCGATCGCCATCCGCCCACCCGGCACGTCGGTCGAGCACCGGTTCATCGGCCTGCTCGGAAGCGGGGCCTACCGCGAGAGCGTGTTCGCCATCCCCACGGTCGGAGAACGTGCAAGCGAGGTCCTCGCGCTCGCTGGTGCGTCGGTGCAGAGTTTCACCGGGCGGGCGGTGAAGAATGTCGTCGAGACCCTTCCACGCGACTTGATCTTCGAGCTCGACGCGCACGCGCTGGCGACGCTCGTCATCGACATCGTCGGTCTCCAGGAGCGCCGGATCGTCCGGGTGTTCGGCGTCGCCGAACCTGTGGGCCCTTGGACGACGGTGCTCGTCTACGTGCCTCGGGCCCGGTTCGGATCGGGCCTCCCCACGCTGGTCGAGCGCCTCGTCGGGCACGCCTACGACAGCGAGGTCCGCGGCGTGCGAACACTGCTCGGTGCGAGCTCGCTGGCCCGCATCTCGATGACCGTCCGCTCGGCCGATGTCGACCTCGACCGTCTCGCCGCGCAGGTTGACGAGGCGACGGCGACATGGGACGAACGCTCCCAGGATGCGCTCGTCGAGGTGCTCGGCGAGGTCGAGGGCCGGGGAGTGTTCCGCGATGTCCGCGACGCGATCCCGTCCGACTACAAGGCTCGGGTTCCCGCGGAGCGGTCGGCGTTCGACCTCATCCATGTCGCCCGCCTCCTGCATGTCGAACCGGGTTCGCCCGACGCGCTCGAGACCTCGCTCGGCAGGTCGATCGACGATGCCGACGACCAGTGGCGCTTCCGCGTCTTCCGGAGTGGCGAGGCGGCCACGATCGCCGAGCTGGTCCCGCTGCTCGGCTACCTCGGTCTCCACGCGGTCGACGAGCGGCCGTACGTGTTCGAGCAGCCCGACGGATTGGTGCACCTCTACGACATCGGTGTCCTGTTCGAAGGAGCGGTCGGTCGGCCCGAGCGCGCCGACAAACAGCTGGCCGAGGTGCGTGCCGCGTTCGCCGCGCTCGTCGCGGGAAAGGTCGAGGCCGACGGTCTCAACCGGCTGATCCTCGCCGCCGGACTCACCGGGCGGCAGGTCGCCGTGCTGCGCACCTACAGCCGGTACCTCCAGCAGGCCGGGTTCCCCTTCAGCCAGAGCTACATCGAACAGGCCCTCGTGCGCCACGCCGAGCTGGCGCAAGCGCTGGCGACGCTGTTCGACGCCCGATTCGACCCGGCGAGTGAGCCCCCACCGGACCAGGCCGCAGTCGTGGTCGATGCGCTCCGAACCGACGTGCTCGAACGTCTCGATCGGGTGCCGTCACTCGACGACGACCGCATCTGCCGGGCGGTCCTGATGCTGATCGATGCGACACTGCGGACGAACGCATTCCAGCGGATGGGCGACCGCGGTCTCTGTGACGAGATCGCGATCAAGTTCGATCCGTCGGCGATCTCCTTCCTCCCCGAGCCGAAGCCGATGTTCGAGATCTGGGTGTGCTCGCCGAAGGTCGAGGGGGTGCACCTTCGCGGCGGGCGCATCGCCCGGGGTGGGCTGCGCTGGAGCGACCGGCCGGAGGACTTCCGCACCGAGGTGCTCGGGCTGGTCAAGGCGCAGATGGTGAAGAATGCGGTCATCGTCCCCGTCGGCGCGAAGGGCGGGTTCGTCGTCAAGCAGTCGACCGCAGCCTTCTCCGATCGCGACGCCGTACGAAGTGAGGGGATCGACCGCTACAAGCGCTTCATCGGAGCGCTCCTCGACCTCACCGACAACCTCGAGGACGGCCGTGTCGTCCATCCGCCCGACACCGTGATCTACGACGGCGAGGATCCGTACCTCGTCGTGGCAGCCGACAAGGGCACCGCGACGTTCAGCGACATCGCCAACGAGATGGCGATCGAAGCCGGGTTCTGGCTCGGCGACGCGTTCGCTTCGGGTGGCAGCGAAGGGTACGACCACAAGGCGATGGGCATCACCGCGCGAGGCGCATGGGAGAGCGTGCGGCGGCACACCCGTGTGCTCGGCCTCGATGCCGATGTCGACGAGATCACCGTCGTCGGGATCGGTGACATGTCGGGCGATGTGTTCGGCAACGGGATGTTGATTTCCGAGCACATCCGGTTGGTCGCCGCGTTCGATCATCGGCATGTGTTCCTCGACCCGGATCCCGTCCCGGAGGTGGCCTACGCCGAACGGCTCCGTCTGTTCGGACTGCCGCGCTCGAGCTGGACCGACTACGACACGGCGCTGATCTCCGAGGGGGGCGGCGTCTACCCGCGCAGCCTGAAGTCGGTTCCCCTCAGCCCCGAGGTGCGCCGGGTGCTCGGTCTCGATCCGTCGGTGAGCGAGCTGACTCCTGCCGCGCTGATCTCCGCGATCCTGAAGGCTCCGGTCGACCTGCTGTGGAACGGCGGCATCGGCACTTATGTCAAGGCGACGACCGAGACCGACGAGTCGGTCGGCGACCGTCACAACGACGCGGTCCGGATCGATGCGTCCGAGTTGCGGTGCAGGATCATCGGCGAGGGCGGCAACCTCGGGATCACCCAACTCGGACGCATCGAGTACGCGATCGCCGGCGGTCTGGTGTACGCGGACGCGATCGACAACTCGGCGGGCGTCGACTGCAGCGACCACGAGGTCAACATCAAGATCCTGCTCGACCAGGTCGTTCGCAACGGCGAGTTGACGGTGAAGCAGCGCAACCAGCTGCTCGCGGAGATGACCGACGAGGTCGCCCAGTTGGTGCTCGACGACAATCGCTCGCAGACGCTCGCGCTGATGGTGGCGCGCAACCGGGCGCTGCCGATGGTCCACGTGCACGCCCGATATCTCGATGCGCTCGAAGCGGACGGGGTGCTCGACCGCTCGCTCGAGTTCCTTCCGACCGACAAGCAGATCGCCGAGCGCCAGAGCGGCGGCAGCGGGCTGCGGATCCCCGAGTTCGCGGTGATGATCGCCTACACCAAGAACGTCGACGTGCAGGAGATTCTCGAGACCGATCTTCCGGACGACCCGGTGCTCGAGCCCGACCTGATGAGCTACTTTCCCGAACCGCTGCGCGAGCGCTACCCAGACGCCATCCGCTCGCACATCCTTCGCCGCGAGATCATCACGACCGGACTGGTCAACAACATGGTCAACCTGGCCGGGATCTCGTTCGACCACCGGATGACGGAGGATTCCGGTGCGTCGCTCCCGGATGTCGCGCGGGCATTCATCGCATCGCGGAACATCTTCGGCTTCGACGGGCTGTTCCGCGAGATCGACGAGCTGGGATCGTCGGTCGATCTCGATACGCAGCTCGAGCTGTTCCGCACGGCCCGCGCGATGGTCGAACGGGGCGCGGTCTGGCTGCTCCGGCACCGCCATCCTCCACTCGACATCGCCCGCGCGATCGAGACGTTCGCGCCGGGGCTCCGGTTGCTGCAGCGATCGCTAGACGAGCTCGTGACCGGTGTCGTCGCCGATCGGATCGCGAGCACTTCCGCGGAGATGGAGGCGAGCGGCGTCCCGCCCGACCTCGCCCACCGGGCCGCCCGCTGGCCGTGGCTGCACCCCGGGTTCGACATCATCGAGATGGCCGGTGCCGAGGACTGTGAAGTTGACGAGGCCGCCACGGCCTACTGGTCGGTCTTCGAGTCGTTCGAGCTCGCCTGGCTGTGGGACGGGATCGGGGGCCTCCCGAGAACCAACCGCTGGCAGACACAGGCGCGGTCATCCTTGCGCGACGATCTGATGTCGGGTCTCGCCAACCTCACGGCGCACGTCATCCGCGCCACCGACGGTTCGCCCGAGGAGTGGATCGAGGCCAACGAGCGGGCGGTAGCCCGTGCGATGGCGATGCACAATGAGATCCGCCGGGCCGAGAGCCTCGATCTGACCACGCTCTCGGTTGCGCTGCGCCAGTTGCGCAACCTGACGTTGACATCGGCCGCCGTCCGTCGCGGGTGACGCCACGCGAGCCACACCGATGCCGCGAGCCCGGCGATCGGGCATCGAGGGATAGCGTCGGAGACCACCATGGCCGATTCACCACGCCTCCGATTCGCTCCGTCGCCGACCGGCTTCTTCCACGTCGGTGGCGCGCGGACGGCCCTGCACAACTGGGCGCTCGCGCACCGGCTCGGGGGCACATTCGTGTTGCGCATCGAGGACACCGACGAGGTTCGCAATCGGCCCGAGTGGACGCAGGGGATCATCGAGGCGCTGGCCTGGATCGGCATCTCCGACGACGATCCGCACTTCGAGGGTCCGCACTTCCAGTCCGACTTCGCCGACGCGCACATCGCGGCCGCGCAGCGCCTCTACGAGTCGGGCCACGCCTACTACTGCGATCTGTCGGGCGACGACGTCCAGCAGCGGGCGAACGAGCTCGGTATCACCGGCTACGACGGGTACTCCCGCGACCGCGGGCTCGGGCCGGGTCCCGGACGGGTGCTCCGGTTCCGGGTTCCCGAGGGCACCACGGTCGTCGACGATCTCGTCCGCGGCGAGGTGAGATTCGACAACTCGACGATCGAGGACTTCGTGCTGTTGCGCGGCAACGGCATGCCCGTCTTCATCCTCGCCAACGTCGTCGACGACATCGAGATGGGGATCACTCACGTGGTGCGCGCCGAGGAGCACCTGCCGAACACACCGAAGCAGCAGATGTTGTGGGAAGCGCTCGGGCACGCGCCGCCGGTGTGGGCACACGTGCCGGTGCTGGTCAACGAACAGCGCAAGAAGCTCTCCAAGCGCCGCGACAAGGTCGCGCTCGAGCAGTACCGCGACGAGGGGTACCTGCCCGACGCGATGGTGAACTACCTGATGACGCTCGGTTGGACGCCGCCGGGCGACAACGAGATCACGACGTGGGCCGAGATCGAGGAGACCTTCCGGCTCGAGGACGTGACGCATTCCCCGGCGTTCTTCGACGTCAAGAAGCTCGACGCCTTCAATGGCGACTACATCCGGATGATGCCGCTCGACGAGTTCGTCGACGCCGCCTCGGCCGAGCTGCCGCCCGACTGGAGCCTTGAGCGCTTCGCCCGGATCGCCCCCCACATCCAGCAACGGCTGGTGACGATGAGAGAGGTGCCGGGCGTGGTCGATTTCCTGTTCCTCGGCGAGGGTGTCGATCTCGACTTCGACGCGAAGTCATGGGACAAGGCGATGAAGCCGGAGTGGGCCGTGCCCCTGCTGCGCGACGTGCGTAATGCCTACGCCACTCTCGGGTCGTGGGATTCGGCGGCGCTGAAGGAGTCGATCGAGTCGTCGATGGCGGCCTACGGGATCAAGCTCGGCAAGGCCCAGGCCCCGGTGCGGGTGGCGGTCACCGGCCGATCGGTCGGCCCGCCACTGTTCGAGTCGCTCGAGGTGCTCGGTCGCGACGAGACCCTCCGACGGATCGACGTGGCCCTCGACCGGGCGTTCGACCGGACGGGGGAGTGAGTCAGCTGATGTCGCGGCCGTCGGACGACCCGTCGCCCGGCAGCGGCATGCCCGAGATCGTCCCGATGTCCGACACGGTCGGCGCGGTCGACCTCGACCGTCCCGACCTCGACTCGCTCTTGGCCGGGTACGGCGCCGGGTCCGATGAAGCTCCCGCCGAGACCGTGGTCGACGTGCCCGCCGAGACACCTCCCGGCGCGGCGCCGGCCGCCGACACGACGATCAACCCTGCTACTTCGACTCCATCTGCGGCACCGACTCCGGCGACCGCAGCGGCGACACAGCGGCCTCCCGGCGCAGCGCGCATCTACACCGCGCGCCGGAGGCGATGGCCGTGGGTCCTGCTCGTCGCTGCGATCCTCGTCGTCGCGCTCGGCGTCTACTACGCCGTCTCGTTCGTGCAGGTCTGGTCGGTCGGACGTTCCGACCAGGCACGACCTGTCGATGCGATCGTCGTGATGGGTGCCGCACAGTACGACGGAGCACCTTCTCCGCAGCTCGCCGCGAGACTCGACCACGTCGTCGACCTGTGGGGTGACGGGCTCGCCCCGCTGGTGATCACTACCGGCGGCAATCTGCCCGGCGACCGCTTCACCGAGGCCGAGGCATCCGAGGCCTACCTCGTCGAACGGGGGGTTCCGGCCGAGGCTGTCCTCTTGGAGAACTCGGGTTCGAACTCGTATGAGTCGCTCGAATCGGTCGCCGACATGATCGGTACGCGCGGGCTAGGTGAGGTGTTGATCGTGACCGATCCGTATCACGCGTTGCGCAGCCGCCTGATCGCCGAGGACGTCGGCTTGACCGCGTACGTGTCACCCACTCCCTACTCGGTCGTGACCGGTCCGAGTTCGCTGCGCCGACATGCGAGCGAGGCGGCAGGTGTCGCGGTCGGGCGACTCATCGGCTTCGCACGCCTGAGTGGTCTCACCTCGTGAGGGCGCTACAATCGCACCTCGCATCGGTCCGCCGTTTCGTCGGGTCACCACTGCGGTGGGGTGTGGTGTAACAGGCAACACAGCAGATTCTGGTTCTGTAGTTAGGGGTTCGATCCCTCTCACCCCAGCTCGACACGAACGCCGGCCTCCGGGCCGGCGTTCGTCGTTCCCGGGGTGCGGCGACGCCGGATGGGCGCGGGCGTGCTCCGTGTGGCATCGGAATCGGGCGCTGCTATCGTCATCCGGCGCAGCTTGGCCCGTTCGTCTAGTGGCCTAGGACACCACCCTCTCAAGGTGGCGGCACGGGTTCGAATCCCGTACGGGCTGCGAAGAAAACACCAGGTCAGAGCCACTCTTCGGAGTGGCTCTCCTGCTTCATTGGAGTCGTTGCCAATCTGATGCCAATCTCTCTGGAAGGAGAAACGGCTATGAAGGGCTTCATGAGACAGCGGGGGGCGTCGTGGGAGCTGAGGGTGTACCTCGGCCACGATCCACTCACCGGCAAGAAGCGGTATTCGACGCGAACGGTGCGCGGCGGTAAGCGCGAGGCGCAGCGCACGCTCGCCGCGATGGTGACCGAGGCCGAGCGCGGCCTGACGGCGCGGACGACGGCGACCGTGGGGGAGTTGCTCGAGACATGGTTCGAGTTCGCCGCCCCGGACTTCTCGCCCAAGACGGTGAAGGAGACGCGGGGCTACATCGACCGCTCGCTGATGCCGGCGCTCGGGTCGAAGTCGCTCGCCCGCCTGAAGCCGGCCGAACTCGACGCGTTCTACCGGCGGCTCCTGGCGTCGGGCGGGTCGGGCGGTCGTCCGTTGGCGCCGGGCACGGTGCGGCGGATTCACGGCATCCTGCGAAGAGCTTTGAACCAGGGCGTGAAGTGGGGTTGGATCGGCATCAACCCGGCGATCGCGACGACGCCTCCTCGCGTGCCGGTGTCGGATATCCAGCCGCCGGCGAGGGAGGACCTGGCGCGGGTTCTGCGTCGGGCCGCGGAGGGGTCGCCCGATCTCGCGTGCTATCTGATGCTCGCCGCTGCGACGGGCGCTCGCCGCTCGGAGTTGATCGCGCTGCGATGGACCGACGTCGACCTCGACACCGCGACCGTTTCAATCGAGCGGGGCATCGTGTTGGGTCCCGACGGGTTGGTCGAGAAGGGCACCAAGACGCACTCGGCCCGTCGAGTGTCTCTCGATGCCGGGACTGCCGGAGCAGTCGCAGATCACCGGGAGCGGATGATGGATCGCGCCGCCATGTGTCGGGTCGTGCCTCCTGCTGACGCCTTCGTGTTCAGCAACACGGCCGATGGCAGCGCGCCATGGTTCCCCGACTCTGTGTCCCGGTCGTTCAGACGACTGTGTGAGAAGGAGGGCATGCCCGGCGTCCGCCTCCACGACCTCCGGCACTTCGTCGCCACCGA
>CBDUYD010000038.1:0-19918 GCA_965371355.1 uncultured Ilumatobacteraceae bacterium | reverse complement strand
GCGCCGCGCAGCACGGTCAGCTTCGACGCCGATGTCGCGGTGGCCAAGATCCACTTCGGTTCGACGCGCAACGCGAAGCGGGTCGAGATCAGGCTCACTCCCCAGAACGAGGTGGCCGACGGCGGCGCGGCGGGAGAAACTGCGGCGGAACAGGCCACGGCCCCGCTCCCCGACACGTTCTGGTTCGTCGCCGACACCGATCAGCTGCGCCGCAACTCCGGCCTCGAGATCCCGGCCGATCAGGTCACGACGTGGGCACGCCGATTCGGCGACCAGGTATTCCTCAACGTCTGTATCGACCCGAACTCGTCGCTCGACGCCGGGAGGTACGTCGGCTCGGTGCACATCGTCGATTCGACGATGCGCCAGGTGACGGTGCCGGTCGAGGTGACCGCGCAGTCGGCGCTGATCAACTGGATCCTGTTGATGCTGTTGGTCGGTCCGATCCTCGCCTTCCTCTTCGTCTGGATCAAGCTCCGACATGCGGCCAACGTGGACTCGTCGCTGCTCAGCCACGACGACAAGGGCGTGAGCCTCGCGCCGCCGTTCAAGAAGTGGATCCAGTCGAACTTCATCCTCGCCTTCGTGGTCGGCTTGGCCGCGGTGTGGGCGGGGCTCCAGGTGTCGCTGTCGAACGAGACATTCGGCGACTCGCTGGTCAAGGCCGCTGCGGCGGTCGTGATCACCTTGATCGCCGCCGTCGGCGCGATCACCCCGGTGGTCGGCAAGGTCCGCGGCGACGAGATCGACGCGGCGTCAGCACCGACCGAGAACGGCACCCCAGACGACACCTGAACCGACCCGCGCCTCCTCGACACAGTCTCGACGTCGATCCGTTCGATTTCCGACGGGTGTGACGTCGAGAGCGAGCTTCGCGCCGCCCGATTGGTGAGACGGGTCGGGGTCGGAGCAGGAACCTTGTCAGCTCACCTTCTCTACGTTCGGAGGACTCCAGCTTCCGTCGAGAATGGACTTGTCAGGCCAGTACGCACGCAAGTACAGGGAGAACACGCCCTCGGGCGCCGGCAACCAGTTCGATTCCTTCTCCTTGCCCGGCGACTTGGAGCCGAAATAGAGCGTGAGGGAACCATCATCGCCGTACTGCAGCGACGTATTCTTCGTGCCCAACGAATAGCGCTTCAACGCGTTCGGATTGAAGAAATGCGAATCGTTGTAGAGCGTCATCGACCAGAACCCTCCGACCGGGGGAGTCTGGCCTTTCGGGAAAGTGACGGTGTAGCTGTTGTTGCCGTTGAGCGTGTCTCCCGCGCTGTCGAAATCTCGGAAGATGTACTTCGTCTCCTCCGGCGTGTTCTCCCACTGATTCGACTTCGCGCTGGCGGTCCGATTGAGGTAGTCGGTGCCCCATGCGGCGTTGTCGATCTGTGAGTTCCAACCGTTGCCGGCAGATCGGCCAACGTGCTTCCATTGGATCATGGGATCAACGATCTCCTTTTCGGCTGTAGCAGCGGTCTCTTTCAGTGTCTTCATGACATCTGGATCCGTTGCTGCAGCATCCAACACGCTGCTGATCAATCCGTAGAGCGCTTCTTCGCCCGGCAGAGGTGGAAGTGCCTTCATGACCGCCGGCAACTGGTCGAAGAACTTGTCTGGCTCCACCCATTTCATCTCGGCTGAGTCGCCGGAGTCGCTCGGCGTGATTTTCGGGATCTTCGTCCAGTCGGTGGTCTTCATCTTCCCGTCGTACTTGGAGAGTTGGTAGATCCCGATCTGACTCAACTCTGACTGAATGGCTTTCTTGTCTTCGGCCGTCGAGTCCATGAAGATACGTGGAATCGCGTATATTCTCTTTGTCGGGGAGCGCAACACAGCCGTGATCCCAGATGGCGTTTCACCCTTCCAATCTGGGCTGACCACCAAGTAGAAACCTGGCTTCGTCCCGTAAGGCTTGCCAATCTTCGAGAATTCCGATGTGCGCTCGTCGTAGATCGCATAGACCCAGAATCGATCCTTGAAATCGGGCACCTGGAGAACGGCCGGACCGTCTTCGAGATCGAAGAAGCCAGTGCCATAGACAACATCCTGATTTGGACAGGCAACCCTTCTCTCTTCCGGGCTGATGTAGTCCGTGAGCATCCCTACGCCGTTGTAGCCAAGAGGGAGTCCGCCGACCACTGACGGTTCGGCGATCTTCGAAGCCGCGGCAATACGGTTGGACGTATTGACCAGCGTCCAGCCCCAAACGTACGCCAGCTGGCCGATCGCCTGAACGAAGGCCTTTGTCATGGTATTGCCCGAGGTCGGGCCCTGGACATCCTTCGCGGATGTGGGCGCCGCTATCTGTACATCGTTACTCATCGTGTCTTTCACTCTCACTAATCGTGCGTCGGGTAGGAGTCTTTGGCCAATAACCCTACGGCGAGGGCGCGTGGTCAACTAGCCAGAATCGGCACAGTCGTTCGGCTCTCCACCCGTTTGCCGGCGGATGTCGATGGGGTGGAGAACGGCGCGGCCCTGGGCTATCGATTCGTCGATGTCGACGTCGGCCTCGATCGCCCACTCGTTGGTGTCGTCGGGATCGTGGAGGATCTGGTGCACGCGGTGTGACGACGTGTCGTAGCCGAACAGCTCGCCGCTCCGAGCGTCCGGGCCGAGCCCGATCTCGTCGAACTCCTCCCAGTAGTCGGCCATCGCGTCGGCGATGTCGGCGGCCGACTCGAACCGCCCGGGGTCGGCGGATGCGGCGACCAGCGCTTCGTAGCCCCTCCTGTTCGCGAGTCGCTGCACCCAGTCGAAGATCTGATTGCGCACCATCACTCGGAACGCGCGGGCGTCGTCGACGACGGTGACCTCCCGATCGGGTCGGATCGGTTGCCCGAGCGCTCCGCCATCCACCGCCGCGTCGTCCGGATCGACGAGCCGCTCCCACTCGTCGATCAGGCTCGAGTCGACCTGACGGACCAGCGCTCCGAGCCACGCGGCGATGTCGTTGATCGCCTCGGTGCTGAGATCTTCGGGAATGTTCTGGTGCAGCCCGCGGTAGACGTCGCTGAGATACCGCAGCAGCACACCTTCGGAGCGCTTGAGTCCGTAGTGCTGGATGTACTCGCCGAACGTCATCGCCCGCTCGTAGAGGTCGCGCACGACCGACTTCGGCTTCACGTTGTCGTGTCCAACCCACGGATGAACGGCGCGGAACTCGTCGAAGCTCGTGTAGATCCAGTCCCTGTTCGGCTTCGGCGCCTCGGCCTGCGACAGGCGCTCGATCCGCTCCTCGTACTCGACGCCGGCGGCCTTCATCTCGGCCATCAGGTCGTCCTTCACCAGCTTCACCTGGGCAGCGATGACGACGGCCGGGTTCTCCTGCACCGCCTCGATGATCGTCAGCATGTCGAGCGCGTGCGCGACGTCGGTATCGAGATCGGAGCCGCCGGTATCGACCGAGTCGGGACCGGTCGTATCGGCGTCGATCCTCGACGCGGCGAGTTGGCCGAGTGCTTCGAGCGCCCACAACGAAAGAGGTTGGTGGAGCGCGAACTCGTGCTGCAGGTCGAAGTTGACCCTCACGAGCCGTCCGTACTCGTCGGGCTCGTCGAGGAACTCGAGGATCTCCGCGGCGACCAGCGACCGGTAGATCGCGATCGCCCTGCGGATGTGTCCACGCTGACGCTTGCGTGTCTCGTGGTTGTCGACCACGATCCGTCGCACGGCCGCGCATCCGTCGACCTGCACGTCGTCGATCGTCATCGTCGGGCGATCGAGCAGGCTCATCACCATCTGGTGATTCACCCGAAAGTGCGATCGCAGCGACTCGGGCTGGCCGCCGACGAGCTTGTCGAACACGTTGCGGTCCCAGTGCGCATATCCACGATCGGGGGCCTTCTTCTTGACCCGCTTCTTCTTCCCGCCCTCGGCGGCCTTGCGCTCGGAGCGCAGATTCTCGACGACATGCTCGGGCGCCTGCACCCACACGTCGCCACGATCGTCGAACCCCTTGCGGCCCGCGCGGCCGGCGATCTGCGCGAACTCGCGGTTGGAGAGGATGCGCGTCGACGTGCCGTCGTACTTGCAGAGGCGGGTGAACAGAACCGATCGGATCGGCACGTTGACGCCGACTCCGAGGGTGTCGGTGCCGCAGATGATCTTCAGCAGACCCTGTTGCGCCAGCTTCTCGACGAGCAATCGATACTTCGGCAGCAGGCCCGCGTGGTGCACACCGATCCCGGCGGTCAGGAAGCGGCGGATGTCCTTGCCGATCGGTGAGTCGAAGCGGAATCCGCCGATCAGCTCCTTGACCCGTGCCTTCTCGTCCTTCGAAAGCGGGTCGAGCGCGAGGTACCCCTGCGCCGCATCGGTGGCGTCCTTCTGGGTGAAGTGGACGACGTAGATCGGCGCGCGCCCAGATTCGAGGAGGGCCTCGACACTGCGATGCAGAGTGCTGTCGCGGTACTCGAACTCGAGGGGTACCGGCCGCTGCGAGGACGAGATCACCGAGGTCTCGCGGCCCGTACGGGCGGTGAGGTCACGGCGGAAGAACTCGACATTGCCGAGCGTCGCCGACATCAGCACGAACTGCGTGTGCGGAAGTTGCAGGAGCGGCACCTGCCAAGCCCAGCCACGTTGCGGGTCGCCGTAGAAGTGGAACTCGTCGACGATCGCCACGTCGACGTCGGCCTCAGGCCCATCGCGCAGCGCCTGGTTGGCGAGGATCTCGGCGGTGCAGCAGATGATCGGGGCGTCGGCGTTCACCGCCGCGTCGCCGGTGATCATCCCGACCCGATCCGACCCGCACTCGTTGCACCGGTTGAAGACCTGCTCGCTGACCAGCGCCTGGATCGGCGCCGTGTAGACGCTGCGCCGACCGCCCGCGAGGGCGGCGAAATGGGCGGCGGTCGCGACGAGTGACTTGCCCGAACCGGTCGGGGTGTTGACGATGACGTGATTGCCGAGGAGGAACTCGAAGATCGCCTCCTCCTGCGCCGGATACAGCTCGAGGCCCAGCTCGTCGACGTACGACATGAACGCGGTCAACACCGCGTCCGCGTCGGGATCGGTCGGCAGGTACCGGATCAGCCTCGGGTCAGCCATCGCCGCCGACGGTACCCGCCCGACCCCGGCGCCGGCCCGGTGCGATCACGTTCTCGGTCCCGATTCCGCGCCGATCCGCCGGATTCCGGACCGAGAACGGCTCCGCCTGATCTTCATCGCCAGATCAGCTCGAGCAACGGCCGGCGGCCGTCGCGCATTCTCCGGTGAACCGGCGGGCCGCGACGCTGTCGGTCGGCGGCGCTGGGAGCCCGGCGGTCTGCTCGATCCAGCGCCACGCCGGCTCGTTCACTGCGCGGTACACCTCCGCGGCGAGTGCGTGGGCGCGGTCGCCGGGCCAGTCGGGCGGCACGAGGCTCGCCGGAAGTCGCGGGTCGATCAGGCTCGACCGGCGGATCTCGTGGACGACCATCGTGCGGACGGTGAACGCTTCGAGGTCCGATATCTCGGACCAGTTCATCGATCGGGCCCAGTCGTAGTCATCGACGAAGGCCCGGTAGCGGTCGGCGGTCGGTTCGAGTTCGAACGCGGCGGCCAGGTCGTCGTTCAACGCGAGTGAGGCGACGTCGTCGAAGCGGGCGGTCGCGACCGGCACGGGAACATCGATCCCGCAGCGCGTCGAGAGTCGATCGACGTGCTGACGTGCCTCGCCGGGGAACGCGAGGAGATCGACCGCGAGGCGGGCGAAACCCTGCCACGACAACTGCGTCGCGAGGTTCTCGCGTTCATTCGGGTCGAGCCCGGCGAGCCCGAGGAAGACGAGCGTCCACTCACCGTCCCACTGCGGACGCGTCGCCTGATAGATCCGGGTCTCGGCCTCGGCGAACTCGCGTTGGGCGTGGCCGGTCAGCGCGTACCGGCTGCGCCGTCCGACCCGGTCGGTGTCGAACCAGCCCTCCGCGCCGAGGCGGTACATCGAGGTCCGCACCAGCCGATCGCTGAAGCCGAACGGTGCGGCCAGCTCGATCAGGTCCCTCAGCCAGATCGACCCGCCGGTGGGCACGATCGAGTCACCGAGGATGGTGACGAGTACCGATCGGGCCGAGATGTCTGGTCGGGATCCGAACCGGACACCACGTTCGGCGATCGACACCATCATCGACATGATACACGACCGCGCCGTGCAACTCCGGTCTGTGTATCATTTAGGGATGCCCGCCGAACGATTCGACGACCTGCTGGCGAACGGCGAGAAGATCGAGCCGCGCGACTGGATGCCCGACGCCTATCGCAAGACGATGATCCGCCAGATCGCGCAGCACGCCCACTCCGAGGTGATCGGCCAGCAGCCCGAGGGGAACTGGATCACCCGCGCTCCCTCGTTGCGGCGCAAGGCGATCCTCACCGCCAAGGTCCAGGACGAGGCGGGACACGGTCTCTATCTCTACTCGGCGGCCGAGACGCTCGGCGTGTCTCGCGACGAGCTCAATTCGTTGCTCCACGAGGGGCGCCAGAAGTACTCGTCGATCTTCAACTACCCGACGCTCACATGGGCCGACATGGGAACGATCGGCTGGCTCGTCGATGGCGCGGCGATCACGAATCAGGTGATGTTGACCCGCACGTCGTACGGGCCGTACTCGCGGGCGATGATCAAGATCTGCAAGGAGGAGTCGTTCCACCAGCGCCAGGGCTACGAGATCATGCTCGTGCTCGCCGCCGGAACGCCCGAACAGCGGGCGATGGCGCAGGACTCGCTCGACCGCTGGTGGTGGCCGTCGCTGATGATGTTCGGCCCGCCCGACGCCGACTCGACCCACACGGCGCAGTCGATGGCATGGGGCATCAAGCTCGAGACGAACGACGACCTGCGCCAGAAGTTCGTCGACATGACCGTGCCCCAAGCCGAGTACCTGGGCCTCGAGATACCCGATCCCGACCTCGAGTGGAACAACGATCGCGGCCACTACGACTTCGGCGAGATCGACTGGGACGAGTTCTGGGAGGTCCTGAAGGGGAACGGGCTGTGCAATCGCGAACGCATCGCGCACAAACGAAAGGCGTGGGACGACGGTGCCTGGGTGCGTGAAGCCGCGCTGGCCCACGCCGCCAAGCACCAGCCGAACGAGTCGAGGGAGGTCGCCTGATGAGCTACGACGCGCCGAGGATCGAGGGCGAGGTCGATCCCGAGATCGAGGGAACGACCGGCGGATTCCCGTTGTGGGAGGTGTTCGTGCGCGCCGCGCGGGGCCTCAGCCATGTCCACGCCGGGAGCGTGCACGCGGCCGATTCCGAGTCGGCCATCCAGGCCGCACGCGATGTGTACACGCGGCGTTCCGAGGGCGTGTCGATCTGGGTCGTCCCCTCCACCTCGATCCATGCTTCTGACCCGAACGACAAGGACGCCTGGTTCGAGGGGGATCACCCGTATCGCCACCCGACGTTCTACGACATCCCCGACGAAGTGGGGCACATGTGACCGCGCCCCCCGTTCCCGCCGGTCCCGCCGGTCCCGTCGCCGACTCCCTCGTCACCTACCTGCTGCGGCTCGCCGACGACAACATGATCCTCGCCCAGCGCCTCGGCGAACTCGTGTCCTGGATGCCCGAACTCGAAGAGGACATCGCGGTCGCCAACCTGAGCCTCGACCATCTCGGGCAGGCGAGATCGCTGTACTCGTACGCGGGCGAGGTCGAGGGCGCCGGCCGTGACGAGGATGCGCTCGCGATGGTGCGCAGCGAGCGCGAGTACCTCAATGCCGTGCTCGTCGAGCAGCCGAACGGCGACTTCGGCCAGACGATGGCCCGCCAGTTGCTGGTCGACGCCTACCAGGTGCCGCTCTATCGGGCACTCTGCGCGAGCACGGATGAGCAGCTCGCGGGCATCGCCGCGAAGGCCGAGAAGGAGGCCCGCTATCACCTGCGCCACTCGTCGAAATGGGTGATCACGCTCGGTGACGGATCCGCTGAGAGCCACCGGCGGATGCAGGCCGGGATCGACGCGATGTGGCCGTTCGCCGCCGACCTCTACGCGACCGATGAAGCGGAACGAGAGCTCGTCGCCGCCGGCGTCGCGGCCGACCTCGTGGCGGTGCGCGCCGAGGCCGACGCCACGGTGGCCGCCGTTCTCGACGAGGCGACGCTGGCCGCCCCCTCCGACCCCTACCAGCGGATCGGTGGTCGCACCGGAATGCACACCGAGCACCTCGGTCACCTCCTGGCCGAGATGCAGTGGCTCCATCGCGGCCACGTCGGGGCGAGCTGGTGACGCGCATGGCCGCCGACGCGACTCCTGTCTCCGACGCGATCGGCGCAACCGACGCCACCGGTTCCATCCGCGCCACCGACACCAGCCGTGCCACCGATGGGGTCGGCGCCGACGACGAGACCGATGTATTCGAGCTGGCCGAACTGCAGCGGCGCATCGGCGCGATCCCCGACCCCGAGGTTCCTGTGTTGTCGCTCGACGATCTCGGCGTTCTCCGCTCGGTCGACGAGATCGACGGTCTGATCGTGGTCACGATCACACCCACCTACTCCGGCTGCCCGGCGATGCACTTCATCCAGCAGAGCATCGTCGGGGTCCTCACCGATGCCGGCGTCGAAGGCGAAGTGCGCACGGTGCTCAGCCCCGCGTGGACCACCGACTGGATGTCGGCCGAGGGCCGCAACAAGCTGCGCGACTACGGCATCGCGCCACCCCGCGCCGTCGCGACCTCCGCCGTCGCGACGAGGGGCACGGCACCGGGTGAGACACCGGTCACGATCTCCGCCCGGACCGTCCCGTGTCCGAGGTGTGGCTCGACCCGCACCGAGACGGTGAGCGAGTTCGGGTCCACCGCGTGCAAGGCACTCCACCGCTGCCTCGACTGCCTCGAACCGTTCGACCACTTCAAGGAGCTGTAGATGGCCGTCGAGTTCCACACACTGCCGGTCAGCGTCCGGCCCGAGACCGACGACTCCGTGTGCCTCACGATCGATGTCCCCGCCGACCTGCGCGACGACTACCGCCATCTTCCGGGCCAGCACGTCGTGCTGCGCGCCGAGATCGACGGGGAGGACATCCGACGGTCGTACTCGATCTGCAGCAGCGCCAACGGCGCCGAGTTGCGCGTCGGCATCAAGCGGATCGACGGTGGGATCTTCTCCACCTTCGCGACCACAGCCATCGCCGACGGCGACACGCTCGAGGTGATGCCCCCGATCGGCGAGTTCGTCCACGTCCCCGACCCGAGCGCCCACGGCGAGTACGTCGCGCTGGCCGCCGGTTCGGGGATCACGCCGGTGCTCTCGATCCTCACGACCACGCTCGAGAGCGAACCCAACAGCCGGTGCACGCTGGTGTACGGCAACAGGACGAGTTCGTCGATCATGTTCATCGAAGAGCTCGAGGATCTGAAGAACCGCTTCCCCGATCGCTTCCACGTGATCCACGTTCTCAGCCGCGAGCCCCACGAGATCCCGCTGTTCGAGGGCCGCATCGACGCCGACAAACTCCGCGCCCTGTGCGGCGGCCTGATCGACGTCGACCGGATCGACGAGTGGTTCGTGTGCGGGCCGCTCGAGATGGTCGAGACCGCACAGCAAACGCTCACCGAGCTGGGTGTCGACGCCGAGAGCGTGCACAGCGAGCTGTTCTTCGACGAGCGCATCGAGCGCCCGCCCGAGCCCGACGACGACGGTGAGGCGACGACCACACTGACCTTGACGCTCGACGGTCGCACCTCGGTGGTCGCCGTCGACCCCGACGGCCCCCCGCTGCTCGACTACGCCCGCTCGGCGCGATCCGAGGTGCCGTTCGCCTGTCGCGGCGGGATGTGCGCCACCTGCAAGGCGCGCGTGCTCGAGGGCGAGGTCACGCTGGACAAGAACTACGCACTCACCGCCGACGAACTCGACGCCGGCTACGTGCTCACCTGCCAGGCGCACCCTGTCGGCGGCGACGTGCGGATCACCTACGACGTCCACGGTGGCATGGGCCGCTAGCCGATCGCTCTACTCCCGCCCTCACCCATCAACCAATCCGTTCTCGTGAGGATCTTGCGTCCCCACGGCGCAATATCCTCACGAGGTCAGCTGGATATTGGTGTTTCAGGCGACTTGGACCGCGTCGGTGAGCTTGTCCGGAACCTCGGACGGGAAGGACAGCACCAAGTGCCGCCCAAGAGCAGTCGCCACCCGAGCAAGAGTATCGATCCGGTTGCGGGCGCCGCCTCCCTCCTCGAGCCGCGAGATCACCGACTGGGTCGTTCCCATCCGCTCTGCCAGCTCTCGCTGACTCAAACCTGCCTCGCTGCGGAGGTCATAGATGAGTTGTCCGAGCGCGAAGTCCTGCTCAACGCCCGCACGCACCTTGTCTGCCGGTCGACCACGGGTCTTCTTGACGTCTTCCCATCGGGAGTAGTTCGCCATCATGTCCTCCTTCACGGGTTGCGCCGTGCACACTCCTGAGCGATTTTTCGAGCACGAGACACCTCGATCCGTTCGTTGTTTCGTTGTTTGCGGAATACCGTCAGCAGGATGATCCGTCCGTCGGTCGTGAATCGATACGTGATCCTGCGAGCGGTTGAACCGAGAGAGAACCGCAGCTCGAAGAGTCCAGCTCCCAGACTCCTCGATAGCGGCATCCGAGCCTGAGACCCAAGGTCGGCGAGTCGATCGATCGCGACCTCCACCCTGACCCACTCTGTATCGCTGAGGTCCGCGAGCCACTCGACAACCTCGTCATGCGCCTCCATTTCCGCCACCACCGCGATCATCGCATAAACGCGATCATCGCACAAGTGCTATGACTGCGCTGTCGGGTCCCTGTCACCCGTCAACCAGTCCGTTCTCGTGAGGATCTTGCGTCCCCACGGCGCAATATCCTCACGAGGTCAGCCGGGGGCGCGGGCCGGCGGGAGCGCTGGGTCAGCACCGAACATGCCGCGCACGTACGCGGCCTGCCCGACATGCTGCAGGCCGTCGTCGGCGATGCTGACCAGACGGACACCCAGCGTGACCGGTGGATCCCAATCGAGGTCGACGACCCGATCGAGGTCCTCAGGTGCAAGACCCGCGAGGTAGGAGCACACCCGCTGATCGACTGCGTCGAGGTATTCGATCAACACGTCGGGGCGCTCCGGGCGGACCGACAGCATGTCGGTCTCGGTGTGCCCGTAGCCGTGGTCCGAAGGATCGGCCTCGAGGCCGAAGCGCACAGCCCAGTCGCTTCCGACCCAGACCTGGTCGATCGCCATGTAGTCGGACACGTAGTAGTCCTGAATGCGCGTCAGGTGCCACACGAGCCACGCGATCGTGTTGGTGCCGGGCGCAGGTTGCGCGATCAACCGGTCGACAGAGAGGCCCTCGACCGCCTCGCGTGCGAGTGGCGGGATCCTTCCGTACAGGTCGAGGAGCAGCGCGTTGACTTCCATCCGCACCATTACATCACGATCTCCTCGACTCCTCGATCAATCGAGATCGAGCAGGTCGACGATCACCTCACGGATCTGTGCCAGCACGGCTGCGCCCACGGTGCCGATGGTCGGAGGCTCGATCCTGCCCGAACTCAGCACAGTGAGCAGATGGCACTGGGCGGCCGACGGAAGCAGACCTTCAACGTCGACGGACACCTCGCTCGGCAGCCGACGACCGACGTTCGTGGTGAGCGGCACGACGTGCACCGTCCTGGGCTCTTGTTGCAGGACGACGTTCGCAGTTATCACCACCGCTGGTCGCTCGAAACCTGGTTCGCTTCCCTGCGGAATGCCGAAATCGACCCTGACGACATCACCGGCGAGCATCTTGCACACCGGGATCGGCGGCGTTGTGAACGTCGACCGCGAGGTCGAGCCAGTCCTGTTCCTCGGAGTCATCGAGCGAAGCCAATGCCTCGCCCATGCGGCGCTGCCGTTCGCGGCGCGCCAGCCGCGCGATCGCCTCGTCGATCGTGATCCCGTCGGCGGCCGCCAGTGCACGAACCGCATCGCGGGTCGAAGTGCTGACCCGTACCGTCGTTGACATACACATCAGTATACAAATAGCGCATACAGAATGGCAGTCCTGCAGGTCATCCCAGCCGTTCTCGTGAGGATCTTGCGTCTCCAGGGCGCAACATCCTCACGAGGTCGTAGTGGCTCTACGCCCAGGTCACGCCGACATCGAGCGGGCCGCGGAATGCCCAGCCGACGAACTCGGTTGACGTTGCGCGCTCATCGAGTCGGAGGCCGGCGAGCCGGTCGAAGATCATCGGCAGGGCGACGTCGCCGACCAGGCTGCGCGAGGCAGCGGCTCCCGCGCAGAAGTGCGGTCCGGCGCCGAACGTGAGGGCCATCTTCGTGTTCCGGGTGATGTCGAACAGATCACCGCGCTCGAAGTGCGCCTCGTCGCGGTTGGCCGAACCGAACATCAGAAAGACGCGCTCGTCCTCCTCGAACGTGACCCCGCCGTACTCGTGAGCCCGAGCGATGCGCCGCGGCGACATCCCGATCGGTGCGATCCACCGGCAGTACTCGTCGAACGCGTCGGCCCAGGTGGCCGCGCCGTCGCTGATCAGAGCCAGCTGATCGGGGTGGGTGAGCAGGGCCCACACACATCCGGCGATCGCGTCGCGCGGCTCGTTCTGGCCGCCGGAGATCGTCAGCTTGATGTTCGCCCGCACGTTGTCGGCCGGCATCCCCGACTCGGTCATCACCGACAGCAGGCTGTGGTCGGGCGCGGCACGAACCACCGGCAGCATCTCGTCGATCGCCGCGTCGATCCCGGCGGTCGCCTCACGGCAGCGGGCTTCGACCGCGGCGTCGCCCGCGTAGTTGGCGATGCCGTCGATCATCGCCTGGCTCCAGGCGTCCATCTCCTCCGCGCTCACGTCGATCAGCCCGGTCATCGACTTCAACGCCTCCGCGCTGAGCGGCATCGCGTATGCCCGCACGATGTCGGCTGCTCCGGCCGGAGCGAGTTCGTCGAGGATCCGCGAGGCGTGCGCCTCGAACTGCGCCGCCCACACCGAGCGCACCGCGTTGGGCGCGATCGCCGGGTAGTAGACCCTGCGTTCGGCCTGGTGCTCGGCTCCGTCGCGGCGCATCATGTTCTGACCCATCAGCACGTTCATCAACCCGCCGGGCTGGTCGGAGGAGAACACCCCGACGTTCTTCTCGCAGACCGCGATGTCGTTGCGGGTGGTGATCAGCGTCGCTCCGAGTTGCGGCACGAAGGCGATCGGTGCCGACGCACGCATCACCGCGAGATCGGGATACGGATCGCGCCGGAAACGCTCCGGGTCGATCTCGAACACTGGGGCACTCGACATGTCGGTTCCCGTTATAGCTGCCGAGCCGCCACCCCGTCCAAGATCACCGGGCCGGAATCACCTGCCAGGATCATCGGGACCCGACAACACCGGGCCGGATCACCGGTCCAGGATCATCGGTTCCGCTTCCCGACAAGTCCCCTCGAGCCAAACAGGGACCAAGTCCTCTGGGGCCGATCGTCGAGTCGCGTTAGGGTCTTCTCCACCGGCCATTTCCACCGACGGCCGGTCGGAGAGTGAGACCGCAATGACAGTGAGTGCGCCGCCCCCCCCCCCAGGCGCGCCTGCGGGGGCCGATGAGCCCGACGGTTGAGGTCAGCGTCACCGACGAGGTCGACAAGTACACGAAGTCGATCGCCGGGGTCGAGATCGAAGCGGTCTTGAACGGTCATGCCAACGGCCCGAACAGCACGGTGACCGTGCGCGAGCCGCGGTTCACGATGACGTCGTCCGACGTGAGGATGCCCCTCCTGTCGCATACCACCGTCGGCGAGGACACGGTCGCGATGACCTACATCAGAGCGGACCCCCAGGGCAGTCGCTGGTGCGGGATCGACCTGGAGCCGGGCTCCCTGATGATCTACGGCCCGTCCGCCGAGCACAGCGCGACAACCCGACCCGGACTCTCGTGGTCCTGCGCCATCACCGATGTGGATCAGCTCGCGGCGCTGGCCGAGCAACTCCGGGTGCCGATCAAGTCGCTGGCGCGGGGCGAGATTCGGAATATGGCGCACTGCGCCGGGACCCGGCGCCTCGGAGGTGCCCTGGGCAAGATGGCCGAGGCCGCGGGTGGCCCGTCGGGCGCCCTCGCCCACCCATCCGACGACGTGCTGAATTCGATGGTGCTGGTGCTGGCCGACAGCGACGCGGAACAACACATCGGTGGCGGTCGTGGCATCGACAGCCGTGCGGTCACCGCTATGACCATCGAATACGCACGCGCGTTGGGGCGGATTCCTTCACTCGGCGAACTGTGCATCGCGGCGCACGTGTCCGAGCGCAGACTGCGCAAGGCCTTCGTCGACGAGTACGAGATCCCACCCGCAAGGTTCTTCCGCACGTGGGCGCTGGCCGAAGCCCGGCGCCGGCTCCTCGACACCGACCCGACGCATCGCTCGGTCGCCGATGTCGCGGCCGGGCTCGGCTTCTTCCACCTCGGTCGATTCGCCAGCTACTACCGGAAGGTCTACGGCGAACCTCCCTCGGCGACGCTGCACATGCACGAGTAGGCCTATCCGGCCCGCCTTTCATCCGTCGACCGGGCCACGCCACAACGATCCGAGCGCACGATTGAAGTAGTCACGGTCGGTGCCGACCCGCGAGCGACGAAGCAGGGCGGGGTCGAACGGTTCGGCAGCGGCCTGCATCATGTCGGACAGGGCGTCGTCCATCCCGTCGCCGATCGCCTCGGCGGCGTCGGGGCTGAGCGACGATGCATCCCAGGGTTGCCCTGCCACGACACCGATCGTGGCGATCCGGTCGAGTATCTCCCGATCTTGGGGGTGCGGAGCGGTCAGCGACAGTGCGAAATTGGCCAGCGACCAGAACTCGACTCCGGTCTCGTCACCGGCGTGGTACGGCTGCCAGTGCAGATGTGGAGCCGGTGAGGGCGGAGGACGTCGGACGTGTGCGCTCAGAGGAACGAGGCGGAACTCGTGCTCGATACGCCCGACCAGGGCGTGATCTGCGGGGTCACGAAACTGGATCCGCGACTCGAGATGCACGAACGCCGAGTCGCCACGAACTACCCGATCCACGTCTTCGGGAACATCACCCGCCCACGTCGGCGACGCCAGCAACACCGGACCCTGGGTGATGCCGTCCGCCGCGATCTCGTCGATCGCAAAACCCCAGAGATCGGAGGTACAGCCGGTGAGGGTCCGGCCCGCATCGACCCCCGGATGCCGCACGAGCCACGGTTCGGCGCGCGAGTCCACCCAGCTCGTCGAGTGCAGGGTCGTCGTGAGTGGTGGCGCCGCGTCGCTCTCCGACGGAACCCCGTCCCGCTCGTGCCGCCAGATGCCGAACCCACCCGCGTGGGAGGGCGAAGACCGATCGACCACATCGGTGTACATCTTGCCGTAGGCGACCACGAGCGGGTAGCCGAAGACGTACGCCGACCTCGCGAGGGCCTTGGCCTCAGCGGGGATCAGGTCCATCGCACTCCGTCCGTGTTCGACGGATCGGGCTCGTGGGCCCGACCCTGGTGACTTCCCGGCCCGCCGCTCGGACGGGTCTCGGCACAACTCCCGACGCTACGAGCGGACCATCTCGGGGGCTAGCCGGATTCGGCGTATTCGAGCCGTGCCCACTCGCGATCGAGCGCACGATCCGGCCACAGCGCGCAGAGCCATGGTGCGGCGCCGACAATCCCTGCCGAAAGTGGCTAGTTTCCCGCCCGTGGTCACGGTATAACCGGATCACGAAACAACACATCACAACCAAGATGAGGAGAAATGAAATGACTGGTGACAATCTCGCGCTGTACGTGGCCGCCTATTCCGACGCCGCGACCGCCAAGAGCGACTTCGAGACACTCAAGGCCGCCGAGGGCGACGACTTGAAGATCGAGGGCGCCGTCGTGATGAGCCGCGACGCCAGCGGCAAGGTCGATGTGCTCGAGCAGGGCGACGAAGACACCGCTTCGGGCGCGGTCATCGGAGGTGGCATCGGGTTCGTCGTCGGACTGTTCGCGCCGCCGCTGCTCGCCGCCACCGCGATCGGCGCCGGCATCGGCGCGCTGCTCGGCCACTTGACCAAGAAGCACGAGGAGAAGAAGCTCGGCGCCGAGATCGACGAGTACTTCCCGCCGAATTCGTCCGCGGTCGTCGTGATCGTCGACGACAAGTACCTCGACCGGGTCGAGGCGTCGCTGACCAAGGCAGACAAGAAGATCAGCAAGGCGATCGACTCCGACGACGCGGAAAAACTGGAGAAGGCTGTGTCCAAGTCCGCCGGCAACGTCGACGACGCCATCGATTCCTGAACCTCTCGATCACCTGACGATCAGCCGGATTCGGCACCGTCGTGTCGCGACGTGCCGAATCTGGCTAGATCTCGAACTTGCTCCTCCCTACCGTCGTAGGTACCGACGTCCGTAGCCACGCGCTGCACCCATTCCGCCGGGTCGGTATCTCGAGAGAGAGAGAGAGAGCATCATGGCACGCAAGTTCGAAGGCAAGATCGCCGTAGACATCCGCGACTCGACAGAGGACTGGGGGGCCTACACCCAGCCCAGTCCTCCCGAGGGATCACCGAATGTGGTGATTCTGCTCTGGGACGATACGGGTATTGCGACCTGGGACTGCTTCGGCGGCCTCGTCGAGATGCCGAACATGAAGCGGATCGTCGACAAGGGGATCCGCTACACACAGTTCCACACCACTGCGCTGTGCTCGCCGACGCGGGCGTCGCTGTTGACCGGTCGTAACCCGTCGACGGTCGGGATGAATACGATCTCCGAAGCAACGATGGGGTACCCCGGTCTCAGCGGCCACATCCCTCACGATGCGGCAATGATCTCGGAGGTGTTGCAGGAGAAGGGCTGGAGCACGTTCACGTGTGGTAAGTGGCACTTGACACCGCCCGACGAGATGAACATGGCGGCCACGAAGGATCACTGGCCGAGCCAACGCGGTTTCGACCGCAACTACAGCTTCCTCGGCGGCGAGACCAACCAGTGGTACCCCGATCTGGTCAAGGACAACGAGATGATCGACCAGCCGTACCCGCCCGAGGAGGGGTACCACCTCAGCAAGGATCTGGTCGACCAGGCGATCACCATGGTCGCCGACTCGAAGCAGGTCGCTCCGAACAAGCCGTTCTTCATGTACCTCACGCCCGGCGCTGGTCACGCGCCGCACCACGTGCCAAAGGAGTGGGCCGACAAGTACAAGGGCAAGTTCGACATGGGCTACGAGCAGTACGCGGTCGAGACGCTCGAGCGGATGAAGAAGATGGGGATCATGCCGGAGGACACCGACCTGGCCCCGATCAACACGATGATCGACGCCAAGAGCGGCGACGGCGAGGCATGGCCGGCCTCCGACCACGTACTTCCGTGGGACGGGCTCGATGACGACCACAAGAAGGTCTTCCTTCGGATGGCCGAGGTGTTCGCCGGGTTCGAGTCGTACACCGACCATCACGTTGGGCGCTTCCTCGATTTCCTGGAGGATCTCGGTGAGCTCGACAACACGATCTTCATCGTGACATCCGACAACGGGGCATCGGGTGAGGGCACACCCGTCGGCTCGGTGAATGAGAACCTGTTCTTCAACGGTGTACCCGACACGATCGAGAACAACATCAAGTACCTCGACGTTCTCGGATCCATCGACACCTACAACCACTATCCGACAGGATGGGCGCAGGCCTTCTGTGCGCCGTTCAAGATGTACAAGCGCTACGTCTGGAACGGCGGCATCTGCGATCCGCTGATCATCTCGTGGCCCGACAAGCTGAAGGCCCACGGCGAGCTGCGCGATCAGTACTGTCACGTCTCCGACATCACACCGACGATCTACGACCTGCTCGGTATCGAATTCCCGGACAGGGTCAAGAACGTTACGCAACTACCGCTCGATGGCACGAGCTTCGCGCACACGGTCGACGACGTCGACGCCAAGACCGCCAAGGGCAGCCAGTTCTACGGTCTGCTCGGCACGCGATCGATCTGGCAGGATGGCTGGAAGGCGAACACCGTGCATCCGGCTACTGGTGGATGGGGCGACTTCGGTGGCGACAAGTGGGAGCTCTACAACGTCGAAGTCGACCGCAGCGAGATGCACGACGTCGCCGATGCGTACCCCGAGAAGCTTCAGAACATGATCGAACTCTGGTTCTACGAGGCCGGCCTGTACAACGGCATCCCGATCGACGACCGAACCCCTGTACAGATGGTCGGGGGTACCGTGCGGCCGTCGCTGGTCGACCTGACCAAGGATCGATACGTCTTCTACCCGAACACGGCGATGGTCCCCGAGAGCGACATGCCCTCGATCAGGGGCCGCTCCTACAAGTTCGCGGTCGAGGTGAACCTCGGTGACAATCCCGACGGTGTGCTGTTCGCCAACGGCTCGCGTTTCGGTGGACACTCGCTGTACGTCAAGGACGGCAAGCTGAAGTACTGCAACAACTTCATCGGGCTGAAGGAGCAGATCATCATCGCCGAGCAGGATCTGTCCAAGGGTGACCACGTCCTCGGCGTGTCGTTCGACATGGCGAGCGTCGACAAGGCGAACATGAAGACGAGCGGCACGGCCACCGTCTTCATCGACGACCAGCAGGTCGGCCGACAGGACATCGAGACACAGCTCGGTGCGTTCTCCGTGGCCGGCGAGGGCTTCATGGTCGGCCGCTGCGCCGGCGCTCCCGTCACCGAGGACTTCCCGGGTGATCACCCGTGGACGTTCACGGGGGGCACGATCGCCAAGCTCATCCTCGATCTCTCGGGCGAGGCGTACGTCGACCTCGAGATGGAGGCCATCGCGGCGATGAAGCGCGACTGACATCGCTCGGTAACACCGAGCGATGTCCGAGGGGCGATGTCGAAGGTCGATGTCCGAAGGAGAGATAGGTTGCGGTCGTGAGGTTCGAGGAGGCGATGAACGACGTCGCCCGCGGGTTCGAGGTGGTCGGTGTCGCGATCATCACGATCGGGTGTGCCGCTGCGCTCGTCGCCGGCTTCAAGGACTTCACGAACCTCAACAAGTATTTCTCCACGGTTCGGCGCGAGTTCGGCCGGCCGCTGATCCTCGGGCTCGAGATCCTCGTCGCGGCCGACATCATCAAGACGATCACGGTCGACCCGAGCCTCGAGAGCGTCGGTGTGCTCGCCATCCTGGTCGCGGTGAGGATCGCACTCAGCTTCTCGCTCGACATCGAGGTCGACGGCATCGCACCATGGCGCCGGAAACAGTTCAACGCCCTGCTCGATCGGGCCGACGAGCAGGCCGACGATTGAAGTCGAGACCCGATCGATGAGTGGTGGGCGTTGGATGCACCGAGTCGGGCGGCGGTTCCATGAGGCCATCCGCGACAACGCCTGGCTGTTGCCTGCGATCGGCGGCGCGAGCGGCTTCCTGCTCGCGCAGGCCGTCGGCACCGGCGACGGGGGCGACACCGAGGGGTGGACGGTCACTGTCGATCGGGCGCGTGACTCGCTCCTGGCAGGGCTCGGGCTCGTGTTCACCGCGTTCAGCATCGTGCTGGCACTGGCCTCGGTCGCCGCTCAGAACGTGGTCGGTCGTTTCGGATCGCGCACCCTGCGCATCTACATCCGCGACGGCGCTGATCGGTGGGTGATCGGCTCGTTCGCGCTTGCCGCCTCGTTCATCCTCGTCGAGCAGTTCCAGCTGAGGGGGTCCGACCCGCAGGGGCCCGCCCCCGTCGCCGGCATGACGATCTCGATGGTGCTGCTCGTCTTCTCGGCCTCGGTGCTGATCTGGTACATCTCGTCCGTCATCCGGTGGCTCCGCACCGACAGAACGGCGAGGCGGCTGAGCGACGCCACGCTCCGGGCGGCACGGTCGATGACACGGCACGATCCGTCAACGTCCACCCGGGTCTCGATCCCCGAGAGGCCACCGACGGCGACCGATCTGCTGGCGCCACGCTCCGGCCACCTGGCCGAGATCGACGCCGACACGTTGCTCGAACTGTGCCGTCCCCTCGACGCCAT
>CBDUYD010000037.1:0-20144 GCA_965371355.1 uncultured Ilumatobacteraceae bacterium | reverse complement strand
ACGTGCCGTTCGCGAGTCGGTCGAGGCACTCTGAACGACGAGGTGGTATGCGTGCTTGCGCCGGAAGGTTGGGCGTTCGGAATGATCGGCGGGAAGAGGAACGGCAGTCAGGTGCTGGGGGCGTTGGCGAGCCGCTCGACGGGTTGACCGGTGATCTCAGCGATGATCTCGAAGTCCTTGTCGAGATGAAGAACGGTAAGCCCGGCTGATTCGGCGGTCGCAGCGATGAGGAGGTCTGGGATCGATGGAGCGCGATGTCGGCCGCGGTCGGCAAGTGCAAGTTGGACTTCAACTGCACGGTCCTCGATCCTCGGGGTGAGGTACTCAACGGGCATCGACGCGAGCGGCGGCCTCACCGCGCTCTGTCGAAGTTCGGTCGCCGACCTTGCAGAAAAGCCGACCTCGAGACGGGTGAGTGTGCTGATGCGGACGAGCCCGCGCTGGATTCGGGTCGCCCACGTCGCAGTATCAGAGCTGGCGGCAAGCCGTAACAGAGCAGACTTGTCGATCAGCCAGGTAGTCACCGCCAGGCGCCGTCCATGACGGTGTCATCGCCGAGGTCGGCGAACGTGGCAGCGAAGGCTGAAAGATCGTCGGTGGTGACGTCGAGGAGTGCTTCACTTCGCTCGCGGGCCAGGGTCCGTCGTAGGTACTCGGTACGAGACAGGCCGGCACTGCGCGCCTTGGCATCGATCGCCGCCAACACATCGTCGGGTACATCGCGGATCAGGATGTCGCTCATCGTTCACTCCTTCAACTCGTTGGTATCAGATGATATCACTGTCGCGATTTCGACTGACGCGCGGCGACTGCGATCCGGCATTTCGATCGGCATCCGCTCCAGGCGTGCCGCACATATCGTGAGCGCAATAACGCGACCGCAGAGGTCTGAACGCCGCGCCGCCGCTTGCCGTGGTGTATCGGATCAGATACATTCCCGAATATGACTTCTGGAGGCCTCATCACCAGGCGGCGGCGTGAGCTCGGACTCACGCAGGGTCAACTCGCCGGGCTGGCGGCGACTTCGCGCGAACGGATCAACACCTACGAGCGTGAGCAGGTATCGCCACAAGCCGACACATTGGAGCGCGTGCTGGCTGCGATGCAGTGTGAGTTGACGGCCGTTTCTGCGCTGACGTTCGAGGAACGGCGATCTCTGGCGATCAGTTCGGCTGTCGCCGCAAAGCTCCGGGAGAATCCGGCTGCTGTGTTGGCGAAGGCTCGCGAGAACATCATGAAGACGCGTTCGATCGGGCCGAGTGAGCAGCGGTGGGTCGACGTGTGGGACTCCTTGCTTGCTCTCGGCGCCGCTCACGTCGAGGCGCTGCTCACCTCGACCGACCAATTCGCTCGGGACCTCCGTCAGAGCTCTCCATTCGCGGGCGTGCTGACCGATAGCGAACGCCGAGATGCGCTCATTGATCTTCGGCGCTGAGCGTCGATCCCTAGCGTCGAGGCCGTGAAGCAGCGATTTGTTCGGCCGGGAGATGAGCTGGCCGATGATGAAGAGATTGTGCTTCGCGGCGGTCGTCTCGCTGAGGCGATTGTCCGGTCCGACGCAATGCGGATGCATGACGTCTACGGCACCTTCGGAACCTCCGTGTTCGCACTGCGCGGAGCCACGATCGACGAACTAGCGCAACAGGCTCCGCTGGTGCGCTTCGCTGAGTTGACGGTCGTGAGCGTCGGAGATCTCCGAGGCGTTGGCGTTCGTCTCGAACCGACCGGGCGAAACCGCCGGCACTCCAGACCGACACGCTCGACGATCTCGATCTGGGCACTGAGGCGCTGCTCTCGTGTCGGCACCAGGTCTGGATCAACCCGTATCATGAAGACTGACGTAGCAAGAGGAGGAGGCACGAAGATGATCGACGATCTCGATGTGATCGCAGATCTCAATGCCGAGGACGATGACGGCCTTGGCTGGTCGAGGCTGTCCGATGCGCGTGATGCCGACCGCGTGCGACCCGGAGCGATGCTTCTCGCTGGCAACGAATCAGCGAAAGCGGTCGTGCGGGTCGTGGCCGTCGACGACGACGGCCAGATCCACTTCGCGATCCTTCCTGGCTCGGTCGCGAAGAACCGTCACCTGCTTGATCGCACCTCCGCCTGACCCGGCGCGACCGACCTCCCCAGCGAGGTGTCGCTTGTCAGCAACTTGTCAGGAAAATGTCCGCGAACGGGGCGAAACCAGCGGGAATCAGACGACATCAGCCGGCACGAGCGGCAGTCGAAAACACGCTTTGACCAGGCTAAACGGCACCAAACGACACTCAACGCGATCTCGTCGATCCGGAGTTCAAGTCCCCCTCCGACACCAGCTGGCCAGGGCATAAGCCCTGGCCAACGTCTTTTCGGGAAACGTGTTTGGGGGCTCGGAAGCCCGTTGGTCAACGATTGTCAGCAAGGCTCGGAGCACGACGCGCGGTGTGGCCATCGAGCGAGGGTCCGACCGACGATGGCTGCGCGGAGACGATCGGCCGCTTCTTGGCGAGCCTCGCCGCCGAGGTCGAGGAGATCGCACCACTGTTGAACCGGATCGGTGAGCGGCAATCCGTCGACGACACGCGGCCATGGGGGAGCCGGGACGAAGCCGGCGCCGCCGAGGTCGAGCGCGGCGTTCGTGTAGTTGACGGTGAGCATCGGGTGCCGCCAGGGCACGAGGAGGTCGGGGGCGATGTCGGCGGAGATGGAAACGTCGATGTCGATCTCGTGTGCCCGCGTAGTGATGCGCTTCGCCTGTTCCGAACTCGCGGGCGAGTGCTGTACCAATACGACTCGGTCTCGATCAGCAGCGGACGCGACCGCTGCCCGTAGAGGTCGAGCAGCGTCGAAGGTCGACCGACGTACCCATCCGCGGTCGCCCGCACAGCGTCGTGGCCGAAGAAGTGCTTGAGGACCTGGGAGGCACGCGGTTGGCTGACTCCGACCGCGTCGGCGATCGCCACACCGGTGAGCGGTTGGTCAGCGGCGATCAGGGTGCGTGCGATCGCGGCGGTGCCGGCGCCCCATCGGCGCGCTGCGTTTCGAGAGGCGATCGGTGCGCCAGCGAGGCCAATCTCAGCCATCTCACCGACCTGCGCGCGAGGAGCACCTCGCGCTGTACCGGGCGTTCCACACGGCGGGCCTCGAACGGCCAACGCAGCGCCCGAAGCGCTCGCCGGTCTCTACCTCGCGACCGGGACACGAGACCGCGATGGCCGTATCTCCGGCCGCTCGGGCTCACGGTCGTGGCTGACGGTCGAGGCAATGGCCCAGTCACAGATGACAGCGGGCGAGCGCTCGGTCTTCTTGACGTCTGAACTAATTCAGATAACGTGAGAGCATGCGAGTCGTCGAGCGCCCATTCTCCGAGTTTCTGCGCCAACCCAATGACGTGGTGGCGGAACTTGCCGAGCACGACGTGGTGCTCCGTCGCCGCAACGCCCCGTCGCTTCGCCTGAGCGAGGCGGATCGGGACGACGAGCGAGCTGAGGCCTTCGATGCGCTTGCTCGGCTCCTACGCAACCTGCTGGCCCACAGCCCTGGCGGCCTCGACGCCACGATCGACGACGTGTTCCCCTGGGCGACCTTTCTGCCCAAGCGAGATCGGAAGGAGTTCACCGACGAACTGACTCGCACGCTCGTCGCGGTCTCCGACCTCGGCAACTACGGGCCGGTTGGCCGACTGCTTCGCGAGTGGAAGGTCACCGCAGAGATCCACGCAGACCCTCGCCTCGCCCGACGCCTACGTGGTGCGGTCAACACCGTGGGCGGCATCGTGCCGGCTCCCGAGGCCTGACATCCGGTGCCAGAGCGCCAGGAGCGTGTGCCCCCACCACCGACGGCGGGTGGCTGGGATTTCCGATTCGCGACGAATGACGCCGTCAAGGGCTGGGAGCAGATCTGCTCGGCTGCTCCCGCCAACGCCCGAAACTCGTGGGAACGAATCACGACCGATCCTCGCCGACGGGACTCGCGGCAGCATCCGCTCAAGGGATCGCTCGGCTCGAGGTTGGTGAACGGTGTGGAGATGGAGCAGTGGCAGTACGAAGTCACGGCCGGCGGCCGGATCTGGTACTGCATCGACGACGACCGCTGGGCGGTATGGATGACCGACGCGAGTGTCGGCCACCCGAAGGCGACCGAGTAACGCGCCGCAACACGCGACCGCCGAATCGCCGGATATGGCGAGGTGTCATCGTCCGCGATTTGTCAGCGATTTGCCCACGAACTGGACGAAACCAGCGGGCATCAGACAACATCGGGTGATCGCGGCCAGGATTCGGTCGACCGCGGACCCGGGTCTAGCTAAGCTAGGTCCATGACAACTCACGTTGTGAATACTCACGAGGCGAAGTCGCGGCTGTCCGAGTTGATCCGCGAGGCAGAGCAAGGCGTCGAGGTGATCGTGGCGCGCAACGGACATCCTGTCGCCAAGATCGTTCCTTGGCGCCCCGTCCACTCCGAGCGGGTAGCAGGCGCATGGGCAGGGCGGGTCGGCTACGGCGACGACGTCGTCGGCTCCGATGAGGAGATTGTGGCGATGTTCGACGAATCCGCCGAGGCGCACCTGCCATGAGGCTTCTCGTGGACAGCCATGTCGCCCTGTGGTGGCTCGACGGCAGTGCCTCGCTCGGTTCGCGGTGCCGCCAACTGGTCGAGCACGCCGATGAGGTCTACTTCTCGGTGGTCACCCCATGGGAGCTCGGGATCAAACGGGCGATGGGGAAGTTGACGATGCCCGACGGACTTGTCGAGGCGCTCCAGTCGGGGGGCTTCGTTCCGCTGGCCATCTCGGCCGATCACGCCGAGCGGGCACCGGCACTCCCACCCCATCACCGTGACCCCTTCGACCGGATGCTGGTAGCGCAAGCCCAACTCGAGGCATTGGCCCTCGTGACCGCCAACCCGGCGATGTCGGCCTATGAGGTCGAGCTCGTCGATGCTCGAAGCTGACCCGAAATCATCTCCTCCACGGTCGTTACCGGAGCGTCAGGGCGATGGAGGCGTGACGAAGGGCCCTTGCCCCACTCAGTATTCGAGGAGATAGTTGATCGTATGACAACGGCTCAGCAGCATTGGGATGTGCGACTCGAACTGCGCGAGGACAGCGATCACTGCGAGGTGATCGCCCATCTCGACACAGGCGACCGCAGCCTCTCAGGTGTCGGGCGTTCTCGGCGCAATCCGGTCGACCCGTCGGTGCCTCAGGTCGGTGAGGAGCTGGCCACGGCCCGCGCGCTCCACGATCTCGCGCACCATCTCGGCCAGGACGCCTGGCGCATGATCGAGGAGTTCGGGCAGCCCTCCTGAGGGCGATCGCCGCCGAGTCGGGTATGCCCGTCGGATTCGGCCCCCCGGATTCGGCCCCCGGCACGATTCCCCGGCCGTTCTCGTGAGGATGTTGCGTCCCCAAGGCGCAACATCCTCACGAGAACAGATCTGGTACGGCGTGGTGGAGTGCTACTCGTGGATCAGGAGTGGGAGCCGGCGGGGGCCGCGGATCTGGCCGGCCGACCAGCGGACCGCCTCGGGATCGGCGAGTTCGAAGTTGGGCAGACGGTCCATCCACGTCTCGATGGCGATGCCGAGTTCGAGCCGGGCCAGGTTCGAGCCGACGCAGCGGTGGATCCCGAGGCCGAACGCGCCGTGGCGATTCTCCTCGCGGTCGATGACGAACTCGTCGGCCCGGTCGAACACCTCGGGATCGCGGTTGGCGGCCGGGAAGGGGAGCAGCACCCAGTCGCCCCTCCTCATCGTGCAGCCGCGCATCTCGATGTCGTCGGCGACGACCCGTGCCATGGTCACCGGTGCGTAGAAGCGGAGGAACTCCTCGATCGCGAACTGCCGGATCTCGGGTTCCTCGATCCACCGCCGGCGGTGTTCGGGGTGCTGCGCGAGGTGCCACAGGCTCGCCCCGATCGCCGACCAGGTCGTGTCGATCCCGGCGAGCAGCAGCAGCGCGACCGTGCCGCGCACGTGCTGTTCGGTGAGCGGCTCGCCGTCGATCTCGGAGTTCATCATCTCGGTGATGAGGTCGTCGCCCGGTTGCCGGCGACGGGCTTCGATCATCCGGGTCAGGTAGGCGTCGAGCGTGTCCTCGTAGTCGACGACGTGGGAGACGCCGGGGGTCTCGATGATGCGATGGATGAACCCGCGGAACCGGTCACCGTCTTCCGCGGGGACGCCGAGCATCTTCGCGATCACGCGGACGGGGATGTGTTGCGTGTACTGCACCGACGCGTCGACCAGCGTCGAATCCGTCGCCTCGATCTCGTCGATCAGGCCGTGGCAGAGCGCGCGTGTCGAGTCCTCGAGTGCGGCGATCGCCTTCGGCGAGAACGCGGGCAGCAGGAAGCGGCGAGCCACCTGGTGGAAAGGTGGGTCGGAGGTGATCGGGGGAGCGAAGCCGACGGGAGCGGCCGACTGGTCCGGGCGGAATTCGCCGACGAGGACGCTCACCGAGCTGAAGTGGTCGGTGTCCTTGGAGATCTCGCTCACGTCGTCGTGGCGCACCGGCAGCCAGGTGCCGCCGTAGCGATCGCTGTGCGCGATCGGGCACGTCTCGCGCAGCTCGTCCCAGATCTCGGGTGCGCGGGCGGCGTAGTCCGGGTGCCCGTGGTCGAAGTCGGTCTCCCAGGATTCGATCGGGGGTCTGTCGGTGGCGGTCATGGTGAATCCTCCCGCGCCGGACGGTATCCGAGAGGTCCCCCCATCACCCGGCCGGGGGCGCGGCGATCAGGTGCTGACGAACTTCAGGCCGAGGTCCTCGGCGTCGCCGCCCGGACCCTTGCCCTTGAACTGGCTCATGTACAGCGCGTAGTAGAAGCCCTTCTCGGCCATCAGGTCGTCGTGCGATGCCATCTCCTCGATCTCACCGCCGTTGAGGACCATGATGCGGTTGGAATCGCGGATCGTCGCCAGCCGGTGGGCGATCGAGAAACTCGTCTTGTCGTCCATCAGCTTGCGCATGCCGTCCTGGATCAGTTTCTCGGTCCGCGTGTCGACGTTGCTGGTCGCCTCGTCGAGGATCATCATCTTGGGGTCGGCGACCATCGCCCGCGCGATCGTGATCATCTGCCGTTGCCCCTGGCTGAGGTTGGCGCCGCGTTCGGTGAGCATCGTGTCGTACCCGTCGGGGAGGCCCATGATGAAGTCGTGGGCGTTCGCCTGCTTCGCCGCGTCGATGGCCTCCTCCTCGGTCGCGCCCTCGCGCGCATAGAGCAGGTTGTTCATCACGGTGTCGGTGAACAGGAATGCCTCCTGCAACACGACTCCGATCTGCTTGCGCAGGCTCTCCTGGGTGAGCGTCGAGAGATCCTGGCCGTCGATCAGGATGCGCCCGGAGTCGATGTCGTAGTACCGCGTGAGGATGTTGACGAGCGTGCTCTTGCCGGCACCGGTGGGTCCGCAGATGCCGATGCTCTCACCTGGCGCGACAACGAACGTATTGTCGCGTAGGACGAGGCTTCCCGGCACGTAGCCGAAGTCGACGTGCTCGAACTCGATGCGTCCGCCGGCGAACTCGTATTCGACGGCGTCGGGAGCGTCTCGCACGTCGGGCGTTTCATCGACGATCCTGAACACGCGGTCACCTCCTGCCGACGCGTTGAGCGTCGTGGTGATCAGGTTCGCCACCTCGGCCAGCGGCGCCGAGAGCAGCGTCGAGTACCCGACGAACGCCAGCACCGTGCCGATGTTGGTCGAGCCGTCGATCACCAAGAACGTGCCGACGACGATCACGAAGACGTTCTGGAACAGGCTCAGCACCTGCGTGACGGGGAACTGCATGAGCGAGGCCATGAACGCCCGCTTGCCAACGTCGTAGACCTCCTCGACCTGCGCTTCGTGCTGCTCCTGCGCCCACGCCCGCCGGTTCTTGCTGATGATCACCTTGTGCCCTGTGAGCGTCTCCTCCTGGAACGCGCTGACCTCGCCGAGGGCCTCCTGCAGCCGGTCGAACGCAGGTGATGCGACGCGGGCGACGACATAGGCGCTGATCAGCAGGAACGGGATCGTCACCATCGCGACGATCGAGAGCTGCCAGTTGATCGCGAACATCACCACGATGATCATCACGACCTGCATCCCGGCCCGGATGATCTGACTCACCGCGGTGGTGTAGAAGAGCGAGACGACCTCGGCGTCGTTGGTGACGTTGCTCGACAGCTCGCCGGGCGGATTCTTGAAGAAGAACCCCATCGACAGTGTCTGGACGTTGTCGAACAGGTCGGTCTGGAGGCCGAACAGAGCTTCGGAGGCCAGCTTCGCGAAGATCCGATTTGCGAAGAAGCTGCACACGATGAAGACCACGCCGCCGGCGGCGCCGATCAGAACCCAGTTCGTGAGGTCGTCCGTCGAACCGTTCTCGGCGATCACGTTCATGCCCTTGCCGGTCACGAACGGCAGCACCATCAGACCGGCCAGGCCGACGAGCTGCACGACGACACCCCACCCGAACCGCGCCCGCTTGTCGCCACCGATCATCCGGTGCACGAGACGCCCGATCGTGTCGGGCTGCAACTCCAGTGTCTCGATGCCCGTCGCCCCCTGCGGCTGGCTCGACTGCGTCGCGCTCACGGCGACACCTCCTCGAGGTCGATGCCCGCGGTGACGCCGCCGCCGAGCTGTGACTCGTAGATCTCCTGGTACATCCCGCTCGAGGCGAGCAACTCCTCGTGGGTGCCCTCGGCGATGATCTCGCCCCGCTCCAACAGGTAGATGTGATCGAGGTCGATCAGCGCACTGATGCGCTGGGCGACGTAGATCGTGGTCGCTCCACCCATGAACTCGGGGATCGCAGCCTGGACGCGACCCTCTGTCGAGGCATCGAGCGCACTGGTGCTGTCGTCGAGGATCAACACCCGCGGTCGTGGCGTCATCGCCCGCGTGATCGAGAGCCGCTGGCGCTGACCGCCGGAGAAGTTGTACCCGCGCCGCGCGACGGGACCGTCCCAGCTCTCGTGCCCGCTGGTGACGAACCCCCACGAGTCGGCAGCCTTCGAGGCGGCGAACATCACATCGTCCTCGACATCGGGCGCGCCGAACTTGAGGTTCGGCCGGATCTCGCCTTGGAACAGCACCGCCTCCTGGAGGGCGATGCCGACGATGCTCCGGAGATCGTGCAGCGAGAAGTCGCGCACGTCGGTGCCGTCGATCGTGATCGTCCCCTCGGTCACGTCGTAGAAGCGGGGGATCAGGTTGACGAGCGCCGACTTGCCCGCGCCGGTCGCCCCGAGGAATCCGACCTGTTGCCCCGGCTCGATCGTGAGGCTGATGTTCTTCAGGGCCGGCGGGTCGTAGCTGCCGTCGGCGCGGCGGAACGCGAACGAGACGTCGTCGAAGACGATGCGGCCGCGGATCTGATCCTCGTCGGGCGCCGCCGCCTCCTCCGGATCTCCGACGGTCGGATCGGAGTCGTAGGCATCGAGGATGCGCTTGGCCGACACGTTGCCACGCAGGACGAGCGGCAGCACCAGCGACAGCAGTGCCAGAGGCGTGATGATCAGCGCCATGTACTGGGTGAACGTGCTGACGTCACCGACGGTCATCCCGCCGTCGCTGAGCACGTTCCGGCCGCCTGCCCACACCGCGAGGATCACCGCGAGTTGTCCGAGCCCCGTGAGCAGTGGGGCCATGAAAGCCACCCGCCACGCCGCTGAGAACTCGGACCCTCTGAGCGCCTCCGCCCGCTTGCGGAACTTCCTGATCTCGTACTGCTCGCGGATGAACGCCTTGACCACGCTGATGCCGGCGAGGTTCTCCTGGAGCGCTGCGTTCAGGCCGTCGAGCGACTCCTGGCGCCTGGCGTAGGCGCGGTTCATCGCGGGGACGAGCAGGGCCATCGCCGCCAGGACCGCCACGACCACGACGACGAGCACCCAGACGAGCTGTGGCGTGTTGATGATCGCGAGCACGATCGTCGCGATCATCATGAACGGCGCCAGCGACCCGAGCAGGATCGTGTAGAGCAACGCGTTCTGTACGTTGACGACGTCGGAGTTGAGTCGCACCATCAGTTCGCTCGTCGGGCGGTGGTCGAAGTTCTCGAACGAGTACCGCTGGATCTTGTTGTACAGCTCGCGGCGCACGTAGAACGCGATTCCCTGAGAGAAGAACACCGCCTGCGATGCGGCGACCGCCATCGAGATGCCCATCACCATCGCGAGCGCCAGCATCGCGAGCCCGATGTCGACCGCCGCTTCCTGATCGCCTGCCACCATGCCGTCGTCGACGAGCTTGCTGATGAGTGTGGCGTAGGCGACCATCGACAGGGCGGAGATGAGCATCGCCACCTGTGATGTGATCAGCCGCGCCTTGTAGTTGAGGACGATGCGGAAGATCTGGATGATGTCGGTCGGCATGCGCTCCTGGTTCCCGTGGTCGGGGGTCGGCCTCGTTGAGCATTGCACGCCGGCCGTCCGTCGGGTTCATCTGCGTCGATGGTCGACGCAGAGGTGACGCAGCCGCGCCGCCCACGGACCCGCCGAGTGGATCCGATCGAGATCCGTACCCCTCCCCTGTGGTCGCTCTCCTACGGTGTGTGCACAATGACGTGCAGGGAACGAAGGTGCGGGGCGGGCCTCGCGACATGCCCGGACTCGAGGGGGTGAGCAGAGACGTGCAAGACGAGATCTTCGACGACCGGTCGAGCCATGTCGACCGCTTCGGTGTCGTTCTGTTCCTCACCGTCATGGCGATCGTGGTGCAGTCGCTGTTCGAGATGCGCGGGCCGACGGGAGCGGCCGAGAACGACTTCGGCACGCTCTTGCTGACGGTCTTCGTCGGCGCGACGTTCGTTGTGGCGCTACGGGCATCCGGTGTCAGAAAGCGCGTTCAGCGGGTGGCCGACATCATCGTGGTCGTCGCCGTTGTGGTCGTCGGCGTTGTCGTCCTCGTGGGAGCGGTGATGGACACCGAGATCGGTACGGTCCGGCGAGACGGTCCACCCGCTCTCCGGACGCTGCTCGCGGTCGTGACCCCCCTCGCCGTCGTGCGACGTCTGGCGCATCACGTCCGGGTGACCGCCTCGACGATGATCGGGGCTGTTTCCGCCTACCTGCTCATCGCTCTCGCGTTCAACTACGTGTTCCTGACGGTCGACGTGATGCAGTCCGATCCCTACTTCGGTCACGCGGAGCCGAGCACGAGCTTCATGTACTTCAGCCTCGTGACGATGACGACGCTCGGTTACGGCGACCTCGCACCCGACTCGAACCTCGCCAGGCTCACGGCCACATCCGAGGCGGTGATCTCGCAGATCTTTCTCGTGGTATTCGTCGCGATGATCGTCGGCATGTTCATCGCAGCCCGGCGGGACGATCGACGAGAATGATCGTTCAGCCGCACTCGTCGGTGCCCACCGTCGATCACTAGCGTTGCCGCATGACACCAGCCGAGACGGTCACAGCGTTCATCGAGGCGATCGAGCGCAAGGACATCGCCGCCGCCGTCGCCATGGCGGCCCCCGACATCTCCTATGAGAACATGCCGACCGATCCGGTGGTCGGACACGAGGGGCTCTCCACCACCCTGCAGGCGTTCCTCGCTCCGGCGGGCGAGGTCGACTGGCAGATCCTCAGCCAGTTCGAGATCGGCACGACGGTCGTCAACGAACGCCTCGACCGTTTCCAGATCGGCGACGGCTGGCTCGAGTTGCCGATCGCGGGCGTGTTCCAGATCGACGACGACGGCAAGATCGCGCTCTGGCGCGACTACTTCGACATGGGGAGCTATCAGCGGCAGTACGCAGAGCTCACCGCCGGATGACCACCCCTCTCGAGACGACGTTTCCGCTCAAGGAGTTCCTCGGATTCGTCATCGAGCGAGGTGAGGGAACCGCCAGCGCGTCGATGGAGCTGGACGAGCGGCACATGAATCCCAACGCCACCGCGCACGGGGCGATCCCGTTCGCGTTGATGGACACCGCGATGGGCGCCGCCGTCATGTCGGTCGTCGACGAGGGCCAATTCTGCGCAACCATCGAGATCCACACACGATTCCACCGGGCCGCCCGGGAGGGCCGATTGACCGCCGAGGCCACCGTCGTCACGGCGGGACGACGCGTGGTCCAGCTCGAGGCCCGGACCACCGACGACGACGGACGCCTGGTCGCCAGCTCCACCGGCAGCTTCGCCGTCATCGATCCCCGGCCGACCGGATGAACGTCCGGCGAGGTCATCGTCTCCCATCGGGGCGGCGATGACCTCGATAGCGGATCAGCGAAGGACGGTGTAGCCCTCGATCTGAATTAGCCGCTCCGAGGTCGGTGGCTCGGGGAGTGCATGTCCCAGTTGGTCGCATCGGACCTCACCGATCCACTTGCTGTGCTGGTACTCGTGGTCGACGATCGCGGTGAGCATCGTTGCCGCGATGTGCCGCAACTGGCGCGGTGCGCCGACGTGGCCGCCGTCGATTTCCACGACGCCGTCGCGGACGAGCTGAGCGACCTGCGTGCGGTACCGGTCGAGTCGATCGAGCGACGGCAGTGCACCCCTGTCGGGCTCGGGCGTGGCGCTGTCCATCAGCGCATCGAGTCCGGGATCGGGCGACGGCTGCGAGGCGGTCAGGTTTCGCAGCATGTAGTGGGCCACCGCCGCCTGGTGGCCGAGATGCCAGCCGATGGCGCTCGAATCGGCGACCGGACGCCAGTGCAACTCGTTCGCGGTCAGGTCGCGCCAGAGGAGGTCGGTGTAGTCGAGGGCGCGGTCGTACTCGGCGAGCAGGTCGTGGAGGTCGGCTCGGTCGGTCATCGGTCGTCAGGCCTCAGAACGACGCCATCTCCCGGGCGACGGCGGTGCGGACGTCGGCGGGAGCGAACGAGGCGTCGAGCGCGTCGCGCTGCAACCGGAGGTGTTCGGCTTCGTCGATCGCGAACAGCTCGGTGGCGATGCGGAGTTCGCCCGTCAGGTCGGTGGCGAACCATCCGGGGTCGTCGGTGTTGATGCAGAGTCGCACACCTGCGGCGAGCAGTTCGGGGAGTGGGTGCTCCTCCAGCCCTGCCACGACTCCGAGCAGCGCATTGCTCGTCGGGCAGACCTCGAGGAAGATGCCCTCATCGACGATCCTGCGGATCAGCTCGGGATCCTCCAGTGCCGCGATGCCGTGACCGATCCGGTCGGCGCCCAGATCGTCGATCGACGATCTGACACTGTCGGCCCCGGCCGTCTCGCCCGCGTGTGGCACCGCACCCAGACCGAGCGCCCGGGCGCGCTCGAAGTGTCGCGCATGCGGAGCGGGCGGGTAGCCGGCCTCGAGCCCGGCCAGCCCGAGCGCGACGAGGCCGTCGGGAGGAAGTCTCTCGATGAACCCGATCGTCGTCGTCGAGTCGCCCGGCTCGAGATCGCGAGGGATGTCGATCACCCATCCGATCTCGACGCCGAGGCCCGAGGCGCGGCGCCGTCCCTCGTCGAGGCCCTCGCGGTACACGACCTGGGGCATCCCGCCCCGGAAGTGCGTGAAGGCCGTCGTCGTGACCTCGGCATAGCGGACGTTCTGACGTGCGAGCTCGACGGCCAGGTTCTCGGCGGTGTCGGCAATGTCGTCGGACGACCGGAGCAGCGAGAGTCCGAAGATGTACTGCCGCACGAAGTCGGGGAAGTCGACGAACGAGAAGACGTCGGGGATGCCCCCCGGCCATATCTCTTCCGCGTCGGCGCCGTGGCGGGCGACGAGCGACCGCACCGTCGGCGGCGACATCGATCCCTCCAGGTGGAGGTGGAGTTCGACCTTCGGCATCGCCACCAGTCGCGCGCTGTCCGGCATCCGACCATCATGGTCCACCGATCGGTGCCGTCGCGACGCTGTCGTCAGCTGCGGCGACATACCCGGTCCCTGACGTCGACGCGGTGAGATCACCGCGGATCGAGTCGGGCCCCGGCTCGGTGGGCGTGCGGACGACGGGACTCCTACCCCGGTCTAGGGTGTGCTCCCGATCCGATCCGATCCGATGCGAGAGGAGATGACGATGGACGACGTCGGACTTGCTGCCCGGTTGCCCGGCCTCGTCGCGCTCCGTGGCGAGGAGATCGGTACCAGCGAGTGGAAGCGGATCGACCAGGCCGAGATCGATCGCTTCTCGGACCTGACGGGTGACGCCGGACCGATCCACAACGATCCGCAAGAGGCGGAACGGATCGCGCCGTTCGGCGGGACGATCGTGCAGGGCTTCTTCATGCTGTCGTGCCTGACCGGATTCGCGAAGACCCTTCGTCTGCCCGACGACGGGGTCGCCTTCCGCCTGAACTACGGCTTCGACCGGGTGCGCATCATCGCACCCGTTCCCGTGGGAAGCCGGATACGCGGACGCTTCGCGCTGCGCGAGATCGCGCCCCGCGGCGACGATGCCGCACTGATGACGATCGAGGCGGTCGTGGAGATCGAGGGATCCGAGCGACCGGCCATCGTGGCGGACTGGCTCGCCTACCTGCAGCTCGACACGGACGGTGGGTGATGACCGATCCGCAGCTCCCGATCCTCCGACTGATCACCGACCATCTCTACCGACAGGTGCAAGAGAGGCCGGATCAGGACTTCCTGGTCCTCGACGACACCCGGCTCACCTATGCCGAGACGAAGATGCTCGTCGATCGCGCAGCCCGGGCACTGCTCGCCGCCGGCGTCGAACCTGGCGACCGGATCGCGATGATGAGCGCACCCCGGCCCGAGTTCTTCGTGCACTTCCTCGCGGTGTCCGGCATCGGTGCGATCTGGCTGGGCCTGAACCCCAAGTACACGATCGGTGAGCTCGATCACGTCGTCGCCGACGCAGAGCCGTCGATGCTCTTCGGCTTCGCGAACGTCACGGGCGAGGATCAACTCGAACGACTCGGCACGCTCGTCGCAGCGCACGCGTCGGTCCGCCGGTTGGTGCTGTTCGACGACTCCGGATCCGACGACACCGTTCCCGGAGGTGCGATCGGCTGGGACACGTTCCTCGAGGGTGCCGACGAGATCCCGGTCGCCGCTCTCGACGCGCGCCGCGACGCCCTCGACCCGATGGATCCTGCCTATCTCGTGTACACCTCGGGAAGTACCGGTCGGCCGAAGGGCGCGTTGCTCACCCACCGCGGATCGAACGTCTGCAACGTCATCGCGGTCGATCGCAAGGCCCTGAGCGACCGCACGCTGATCTGCAACCTGCCGATCAACCACATCGGAGCGATCGGTGACATCTGCGGTCGCACGATGACCGGAGGCGGAACGATCCACTTCCAGGAACGGTTCTCGCCGCTCGAGATGATGCAACTCGTCGAGCGCGAACGACTGAACACGATCGGCGGCGTTCCGACGATGCTGCAGATGTGCGTCAACCACCCTGCGTTCGACGAGACCGACCTCACGTCGGTCGATCTGATCGCGTGGGGCGGCGCGGCGATGCCTGCCGACCTGCTGCGGACGTTGATGGACAAGACCGAGTGTGTTCGTTGCACGATGGGCTACGGGATGACCGAGACCACCGGAGGCGTGACGTACAGCGGGCTGACCGACCCGATCGAACTCCTCTGCACCACCGTGGGAACGCCCGACGAACGTCAGCCGCTGCGCATCTGGCATCCCGACGACCGCGAGGCTGCGACCGGCGAGCCGGGTGAGATCCAGGTGCGCGGTGACTACACGATGGCCGGTTACTGGCGGCTTCCCGAGGCCTCTGCCGAGGCGTTCACCGACGACGGCTGGCTCCGCACCGGCGACCTCGCGGTTCGGCGCGACGACGGATACATCCAGATCGTCGGCCGGATGAGCGAGATGTTCAAGAGCGGCGGCTACAACGTCTACCCACGAGAGGTCGAGTTGGCGCTCGAAGAACACCCCGGGGTTGCAATGGCCGCGGTGATCAGCATCCCCGATCCGACGTTCCAGGAGGTCGGCATCGCCTACGTGATGGGTGACGACATCGACCCCGACGATCTCCGCGAGTTCGCCCGTGGGCGCCTGGCGAACTACAAGATCCCCAAGCGTGTCGTCGTGCTCGACGAGTTGCCGATGCTGCCCATCGGCAAGGTCGACAAGAAGGCGCTCACCGCGCGAAACGACTGAGGCGACCGTAGGTGGCGTGGATCGAGGCGACGCGCGAGGACGAATGGTCGGGTGAACTCGCCGAGCAACTGAGTGACGTGCTCGATCGCGAGCACGGCAGGGTCGACAACATCATGCAGATCCACTCGCTCGACCCGCGGGGCATGGCCGCACACGCCGCGCTGTACCGGTCGGCGATGGCCGGGACCGCAACGTTGCGCAAGGTCGAGCGCGAGCTGATCGCGCTCGTCGTGAGCCGCATCAACGACTGCCACTATTGAATCACCCATCACCGGCGCGGTCTGCGCCGGCTGCTGCGCGACGACGACCTGCTCGCCGCGATCGAGGTCGATTGGCGAGCTGCGGGGCTGTCGGCGAAACGGATGGCGATGCTCACCTACGTCGAGAAGCTGACCGTGCGGCCGTCGGAGATGGTCGAGACCGACGTCATCGCGCTGCGCGGCGTCGGGTTCGGCGACCGCGACATCCTCGACATCTGCGAGGTCGTCGGGTACTACGCGTACGTGAACCGGATCGCCGATGGATTGGGGGTCGCGACCGAGTCGTGGCTCCCCGATGAGCCACGGTGATCCGAGCCCGGACCTCGACCCTCTTGCTCGCCGTCGCGATCTGCGTCGCCGCCGCATCGTGTGCGTCGGACGACTCCGGCGCAGGATCGTCGGCGACCGAAGCGCCCCGCACGACCCTCGCCGAGACAACCACGACCGAACCGGCGCCGACCACGACCGAACCGGCGCCGACCACAACCGAACCGGCGCCGACCACAACCGTGCCGGCGGGCGACGGTGTGCGGACGATGGTCGAGATTCTCGCCTCCGACGAGATGAATGGACGGGACAACCTCACGCCGGGATCGCAGCTCGCCCGCGACTACATCGTCGGCGAGCTCGAGCGCTTCGCGGATCCTGCGTACGGGAGGGGCACCGATGGTTATCTCCAGCCGTTCGGCCTCGGCACGAACATCATCGCGCTGCTTCCCGGCGGGGATCTGTCCGACGAGTACGTGATCATCGGCGCCCACTACGACCACGTCGGAAACAACTGTCGCGGCGTGGGCCCGGCCGACGACATCTGCAACGGCGCCGCCGACAACGCGACTGGGGTCGCAGCGGTCATCGATGTAGCGCGGTCGATCATTGCCGAGGGAGTTCCCCGCCGGTCGGCGATCATCGCGCTGTGGGATGCCGAGGAGGATGGCCTTCTCGGCTCGCGCCACTACGTCAGCGATCCGTTGATCCCGCTCGAGCAGACCGTCGCGTACATCAACCTCGACATCCAGGGCTCCAATCTGGTGCCGTCGCTCGCCAACTCGACGCTCCTGGTCGGCGCCGAGACCGGCGGGCCGAATCTCGTCGACGCGGTGGTGCGGGCGACCGAGGCCTCGACGCTCGACACGGTGTTGCTCAGCCTGTTGTTCGGGCAGGGGCGAAGCGACCACGCCTCGTTCGTCGACGCGGGCATACCCGCCGTGTTCCTGAGCGACGCGACCAACGGCTGCTACCACACGGTCGGCGACGAGGTCGGCATGGTCGACTTCGACAAGCTCGGCCGGCAACTCGTCAACGTGAAGGCGTTGGTCCGGACGCTGGTCACGGTGGACGAGATGCCGGTACTCGATCCCTCTGCACCGCCGACGAGGTACGAGGATGCCGTGCAGATGCTTCAGCTGGTCTCGGCGGCCGAACCAGACTTCACGCTCCTCGGAGCCGAGGGTCGAGCGGCCGCCGAGCGGTATCTCGTCGGCCTTCGGGCCGTCGTCGACGCCGGCCCCGGGTCGTTCGACGACGATGCGAACGCAGTACTGCTCGGCGGTGCGGGGCCGTTCATCACCTCGCTCGCCGAGGTCGGGTGTGATCCGTCGATCGAATAGTGCGAGACGCCGCGGTCCATTTCATACAGACTGGAGGTGGTGATCGATACGTCAATCCCTCCGGGCGCAGCGGCGTACGCCGACCCCGCGGTGCAACTGGTGAGAGAGTGGCTCGACCGCGCGCGGGTGCTCGAATCGAGGCGCGATCGACGAACGATGGAGCGGCTCGAGGGGGTCACCGGGGATCCCGACGGCGTCGCCTTCGTCATGCAGTTCGTCGACCGCGTGATGCGTCCCGACGACGAGATCGTGGCCGCCCAGCAGCTCGAAGCGCTGGTTGACGCCGGACCGCTTCCCGGATTCCTCAGTGTGCCCGATCGACTGCTTCTCCGCTTGGGGGGCCGCCTCGCGTCGCTGCTGCCACATATCGTGATCACCTCGGCTCGCCGTCGGATGCGGTCGATCGTGGGTCATCTCGTCGCTCCCGCCGATCCGCGCGGGCTCGCCGCTCACCTCGCGGACCGGCGACGGGACGGCTACCTGCTCAACGTGAACCTGCTCGGCGAGGCGGTGCTCGGCGAGCGCGAAGCGAGTCGCCGACTCGGCGAGTTGTTGCGGCTGCTTGGTGAACCGGACGTCGACTACGTCTCGGTGAAGATCTCGGCTATCGCCTCACAGTTGAACCACTGGGCACACGACGACACGTGTCGACGGGTCGCCGAGCGATTCCGGAGGCTGCTCGACGAAGCGATCGGCACAGACCCGCCGACGTTCGTCAACCTCGACATGGAGGAACACCGAGACATCGACGTGACGCTCGATGTGTTCATCGACGTTCTCGGTGAGTCCGCCTATTTCGATGTCGAAGCCGGAATCGTGCTCCAGGCGTACCTACCCGAGACCTATCAGACCCTCCAACGGCTCGTCGGATGGGCGAACGCCCGGCGCGAGGCCGGCGGTGCCCGCATCAAGATCAGGCTCGTCAAGGGCGCCAACCTCGCGATGGAGCGCGTCGACGCGGCGATGCACGGTTGGGTGCAGACGCCCTACGCGAGCAAGATCGAGACCGACGCCAACTACAAGCGGTGCCTCGACTGGCTGCTCCACCCCGAGCGGATGGTCGGCGTGCGCCTGGGCCTCGCCAGCCACAACCTGTTCGATGTCGCTTGGACCCACGTGTTGTCGACGGCCCGCGGGGTGGGCGACCGCGTGCAGTACGAGATGCTCCAAGGCATGGCCCCGGCGCAAGCGGCGGCGGTCCGAGAGCGAACCGATGCAGCAGGCTCGGCGATGTTGCTCTACACGCCCGCCGTGCGCGAGCAGGACTTCGACGTAGCGATCGGCTACCTCTTCCGGCGGCTCGAGGAGAACGCCTCCGAAGACAACTTCCTCCGGCACTTGTTCGACCTGGCGCCCTATTCTCCCGAGTTCGACGAACAGGAGAGGATCTTCCGGTCGGCGCTCGCGGGGCGCCACGAGGTGGCGGACACACCGCGCCGAACGCAGGATCGCACGGCGGAATCGGAGGCCGCCTATTCGATCGGGCAATCGTTCGTCAACGAGCCCGAAACCGACCCGTCGCTCGAACCGAATCGCCGCTGGATCGAGCAGGTGTCGGGTCTGCGGGCGCGGGCGTCCCGAGCACCGATCGAGACGACTATTGCAGCGGTCGATGAGCTGCTCGCCGCGTCTAGATCCGCCGCGCTCGCGTGGCGAGAGGTCCCGGCGATCGAGCGTCGACGCCTGCTCCACCGAGCTGCCGACGAGCTCGCGGCGCGGCGGGGCGAACTCGTCTGCACGATGATCGAAGAGGCCGACAAGACGTTCGCCGAGGCCGATGGCGAGGTCGCGGAGGCGATCGACTTCGCCCGCTGGTACGGCGATCGAGCGACGGAACTCGCCGGGAACCCGCGCGCCGAGTTCGTCCCGCTCGGCGTGGTAGCCGTGATCCCACCGTGGAACTTCCCGGTGGCGATCCCGGCCGGGGGAGTGTTCGCCGCCCTCGCCGCCGGCAACGCGGCGGTGCTCAAGCCGGCACCCGAGACGCCGCGCTGCGCCGAGATCGTGATCGAGTCCTGCCGATCCGCCGGGATTCCGCCCGACGTCGTCGCCTTCGTGAGGGTCCCCGATGACACTGTCGGACAGCGACTCGTCACCTCGGTCGACGCGGTGATCCTGACCGGCGGCGTCGACACCGCCGACCTGTTCCGTTCGTGGAAGCCCGATCTACGGCTCTTCGCCGAGACGTCCGGCAAGAACGCGATGGTTATCACCCCAAACGCAGACCTCGACCTGGCGGTCGCCGATCTGGTGC
>CBDUYD010000036.1:0-20162 GCA_965371355.1 uncultured Ilumatobacteraceae bacterium | reverse complement strand
GTTGGGTCACATTCGACGCACAGCTCGACACGCGGCTGGCGGTCGAGTGCATGGCGGCCGCCGGCGACGCCGGGTGCAACCTCTTCGACAACGCCGAGGCCTATGCGGACGGTAAGAGCGAGACCATCATGGGCCGAGCGCTCGCCGAACTCGGCTGGGAGCGCTGGTCGTACGTGCTGACCACGAAGGTCTTCTGGGGCATTCACGGCAATGTCCCCAACATGAGTCAGACGTTGAACCGCAAGTATCTGCTCCAGGCGATCGAGGGGTCCCTAGAGCGTCTCGACCACGACTTCGTCGACATTCTCTACTGCCACCGCGCCGACGCGGACACCCCACTCGAGGAGACGGTGTGGGCGATGAGCGACATCGTGTCGTCCGGCCAGGCGACGTACTGGGGCACGAGCGAGTGGACGGCCGACGAGATCCGCGGCGCCATCGAGATCGCCGACCGGCATCACCTCCACAAGCCGGTCACCGAGCAGAGCCAGTACAACCTGCTCGAGCGGCAGAAAGTCGAACAAGAGTACCGCCGGCTGCAAGGCGACTACGGCTACGGCAACACGATCTGGAGCCCGCTCGCCTCGGGGCTACTCACCGGCAAGTACCGCGACGGCATCCCCGACGACTCTCGCGCAGCGCTCGAGGGCTACGAGTGGTTGGCCGGCCAGATGACCGACGCCGAGGCGATCGCCCGGGTCGAGCGGCTCCGTCCGATCGCCGACCGGCTGGGCTGCTCGATGGCGCAGCTCGCGCTCGCCTGGTGCACGAAGAACCCGAACGTGTCGAGCGTCATCACCGGCGCGTCGAAGACGTCGCAGGTCGTCGACAACTTCGAGGCGCTCGACGTGATCCCGCTCCTCACCGACGAGGTGAAAGAGGAGATGGAGGTCGCCGTCGCCTGACAGTGCTCACCCGGTCGGCCGGTTCGAGCGAGTCGTTCAAGCCAGAAGGTCGTCGATCCAGGGCAGCACCGCACCGACGACCGCGTCGGTGCGACCGTGAAGGAAGTGGTCGGCCATCGGGATCGCGGTGAACGTCGCGTCACCCCATTCGGCGACGATCGGCTCGGCGGCCTCGGGTGGCGTGAACTGGTCGTGCTCGGGTGTCAGGACGAGCGTGGGCACCAGAGATGCGGGCCCGATGTCGATCATCGCGAGGGGAGGAGCGACGAGCACCTTGCCGACGATGTGGGCGGTCGCGGTGCCGGCCATCCCGTCGCTCGGCCCGAGGCCGAGGACGACGATCGCACCGAACGAGTATCCGACGGCGATGATCGGCACGTCGGGGACTTCGTGGGCGAGTTCCACGACCGCCGCGGCGGCATCTCGCACCTCGGTCACGCCACCGCCGAACTCGTGGCGGAAGTCGAATCGCAGTGCCGCGACGCCGACCGCCGGCAGCGCCGAGAAGAGCGCGCCGACGACGTGGTCGAGCCGGTTGCCGCCGTACTGCGGGTGTGGATGACACAAGATGGCGGCGGCTCGCGGCGTTGCCGGCACCACGAGATCCCCGACGATGTCGACACCGTCGCCGGTCGCGAACTCGACCGTCGACGTGCGTGGCTGCGGTGATGGCTGCACGGATCCGACGGTACCCTCAATCCGATGGCCGGAGCCGACGACAAGCTGCCGATCAAGATGCTCAACGACCGGGTGCTCGTGCGCATCTCCGAGCGTGCCGGCGAGCGCCGCTCGTCGGGCGGCATCGTGATCCCGGCTACCGCACAGGTGGCGAAGCGGCTGATCTGGGCGAGCGTCGTGGCCCAGGGCCAGAACGTTCGCGCCTGTGAGATCGGTGACAAGGTGCTGTTCAGCCCCGACGACCGCTACGAGGTCGAAGTGCAGGGCGAGGACTACATCATGTTGCGTGAGCGCGAGCTCCACGCCGTCGCCGCCGAGCGCATCGAGGCCTCGACCGGGCTCTATCTCTGACCGGGCTCCGACCGGGTCACCAACGCGCTGCGGTCGCCGGCGGGCCGAACCGTAGGCTGAGCCGATGCCCGAGGTGACCTCGATCGACGCCACCGATGCCCAGTTGCGCGACGTCGTGTACGACTCGGATGGACTCGTCCCGGCGATCGCCCAGGACGTGTCGTCCGGCGACATCTTGATGCTGGCGTGGATGAACGAGCGGTCGCTGCGGATGACGCTCGCCGAGGGTCGGATGGTGTACTGGTCGCGGAGCCGTCGCGAACTGTGGCGCAAGGGTGACACGAGCGGCGACCGGCAGTGGGTGCGCGAGGCCTACTACGACTGCGACGGCGACGCGCTGCTGTTCAAGGTCGAGCAGGAGGGTGCCGGAGCCTGTCACACCGGGGAGCGCACCTGCTTCTTCCGGGCGTTCGGCTGAGTACCTGCTCGCAATGCGCTTCCAGCCGACCAGAGAAGAGTTCCATGCCCATGCAGGCGAGCACGCGATCGTGCCCGTGTGGACCGAGATACTCGCCGACCTCGAGACCCCGGTCGCGGCTTTCGCCAAGCTGGTCGGCGATCGGCCGGGGTTTCTGCTCGAATCGGTGGAGGGCGCCGAGCGATGGGCCCGGTTCTCGTTCGTCGGCCGCAATCCTTCGGCAACCCTCGTGCTGCGCGACGGCCTCGTCGAACTCGACGGTGCGCTGCCGGCCGATCTTCCCACCGATCGCGGGATGCTGGCCGCGCTCGAGTCACTGCTCGAGCAGTTCTCGACCCCGGTCTTCGACGATCTTCCCCCGCTGCACGGAGGGATCGTCGGCTTCCTCGGCTACGACGTCATCCGCGAGGTCGAACACCTCCCCGACGTCCCCGTCGACGATCGGGCGTTCCCCGACGCGGTGATGTCGGTGATCGGATCGCTCGCCGCCTTCGATCACTGGCGGCAGCGGATGTACCTCATCGAGAGCGTCCCGACCAGCGGGCTCTCCGACGCCGAGATCGACGAGGCATACGACAGAGCCGTCGCCCGGGTCGAGCAGGCGGTCGCCGACCTGGCTGCACCACTGCCGTACACGCCGGTCGAGCCGCCATCGGCCGACGACGAACTCCCGCAGCTCGCCTCGACCATGCCAAACGGGATGTACCAGCACGCGGTCGAGGTGGCCAAGGAATACGTCGTCGCCGGCGATGTCTTCCAGGTCGTGCTCGCGCAGCGCTACGACCTCACGCTCGGCGCCGATCCGTTCGACGTGTACCGCGTGCTGCGACAGGTGAACCCGTCTCCGTACATGTACTTCGTGCGCCACCCCGAGCTGGCGATCGTCGGGTCGAGTCCCGAGCCGATGGTGCAGCTCCTCGATCGCAAGGTGGTCTCGCGTCCGATCGCGGGCACGCGTCGCCGTGGCCGAACCGACGAGCACGATCGCCGGATGGCCGCCGAACTGTCCGAGCATCCCAAGGAGCGGGCCGAGCACGTGATGCTCGTCGATCTCGCCCGCAACGATGTCGGCCGTGTCGCCGAGTTCGGGTCGGTGCACGTCGACGAGCTGATGACCCTCGAGAGATACAGCCACGTGATGCATCTCACTTCGCAGGTGTCGGGGGATCTGATCGACGGCCTCGGCCCGATCGACGTGCTTCGTGCGACGCTTCCCGCGGGCACGGTGAGCGGTGCACCGAAGGTCCGGGCGATGGAGATCATCGACGAACTCGAGCCGGTGAAGCGCGGTCCGTACGCGGGTGTCGTGGGCTACATCGACTGGAGCGGCAACCTCGACACCGCGATCGCGATCAGGACGATGTTCGTGAGCGGCGACGGCGAGCGGGCGAGCCTTCAGGCGGGGGCCGGCATCGTCGCCGACTCCGTGCCCGACGACGAGGATCTCGAGTGTCGCAACAAGGCGGCGGGGCTGCTGGCGGCGATCCCGGGGGCGCGCCGGATGACCGCGGCCCGTCGATCCGCCGGGACGTCCGCCTGATCCGGATCGGGATCGATCGTCAGCTTGAACGGGCTCAGAGGAGCAGGGCGATGGCGAAGATGACGCTCAACCCGGCGAACACGAACGAGACGAGCATCGTGATGAACACGAGGAACGGCAGGCTCGTGATCGCGGAGAGTGACGACTTCAACGCCGGGCAGTCGTCGAGGCGTACCCCGATCGAGTCGCGCATCGTGAAGAATTCGCGCGACATGACAACGACGCCCTGATCCTGTGCGGCGTCGTTCACCTCGATCGTCTCGATCACCGTCCGCTCGGTCTGGGGGTCGTTCGAGATGAGCCCGCGGATCTCGTCGACGAGCTGCTGTTCCTGCGTGCGCACGGTCAGCAGGCGCACGATCGCGAGCACCGCGGCGCCGATCGCCAGGACGGCGAAGAAGCCGCCGAGCATGATCCAGAGCTTCTGCATCCCGTCGGACAGCGCCGCGTATCCGAGGAGGAACCCGCCGCCGCACACGAGGATCGTGATCATCAGGAGGCCACCGGCGAGTGCCAGGCCGCGGCGGACGAGAGTCATCACGCTCGCTACCGCTCGACGTGCGAGACGCTCGTAGTTGCGGGGTTGCTCGTCGGTCATGGTGATCGCAGTGTGCCACGACAGACTGTGGAGATGGACAGCGACGAGCAGATCTCCCGCGCATCGACGGTTCCGTGCACGGGTGGGCACATCGACGAGTCGGCCCGCGATCGCATCGCGGTGTCGGGCCCCGATGCGAGGAGCTATCTGCACTCGCAGGTCGCCCAGGACGTCGAAGCGCTCGAGGTCGGTGAGACGCGGTGGACCTTCGTGCTCGAGCCGAACGGCAAGGTCGTGGCGCTGGCGCGCATCACTCGATCCGCCGACGATCGATTCCTGATCGACACCGACGCCGGCTTCGGACGGGTGCTCGTCGACCGCCTCGCCCGCTTCAAGATCCGGGTCGACGCGCAGATCGAGCTGGAGGACGCCGCTCCGGGATCGGAGCCGTCGCCGTCCTCCGAAGCCGCCCGGGTCGCGATCGGCTGGCCGCGGATGGGGACCGAGATCATCCCGGGCGAGACGATCCCGGGCGTCACCGGCGTCACCGACCTCGCGGTCAGCTACACAAAGGGCTGTTATCCGGGCCAGGAACTCGTCGAGCGGATGGACGCGAGAGGAGCGCAGCCGCCGCGCTCACTGCGCATCATCGACGTCGAACTCGATGCAGCGCCGGGCGATCCGGTCCTCGATTCCGAAGGGCAACAGGTCGGTGAGCTGACCACGGCCGCCGGATCGACCGCCCTCGCCTACATCACCCGCAACTCCGACATCGGCCGCCCCCCACCCCACCACCCCTGAAATCTGTACGGGATCTCGCGCCCAGCGGGAAGATCCGTACACATTTCGGGGAGCATCGGAAATCTGTGCGGGATCTCGCGCTCAGCGGGAAGATCCGTACACATTTCGGGGTGCGGGAGGCTGGGCGGCGGCGGGCTTCGGGTCAGGTCGGGGAGGGGGTGAGGGTCTGGCGGATGGCGATGACGTCGGGGTGCTGTCGGAGGTCGGCGAGTTCGGGTGAGCTGTCGATGACGGTCGCCACGCCGGCCGAGGAGGTTCCGGCACCAGCGGCCGCCCGCAGCCACCCGATCGCCGTCTCGTCGTCGCCGAGCGCGGCCGCCGCCCGAGCCACCGTGGCGGCGCCGAGCGCATGAGGATTGCGTTCGTATCCGTCGGCGGCGTAGTGAGCTGCATCCTCGTAGCGGCCGAGCCGTACGAGGAGGTTTGCGAGCACGTACTCGTTCCACGGTTCTCCGCGCGGGAACGGCTCGGGGAGGACGTCGACGAGCGCCGAGGCCTCGTCGTCGGACAAGCGGATCGGCGTCGGCGACTGCTCGGTCGCCGGTTGTGTCAGCGCGGCGGTGAGCAGGCGCCGGGCGCGTCGGGTCTTACCGCCGCGGAGCGCGGCGCTCGCCGCGTCCCAGGGCGATTGCACGGGCCGGTCGGCGAACAGCAACTGGAACTGGGTGATCATCAAGAAGGCGACGAACACGCCGAAGCCCCTGTAGCGCGGCGATGTCAGCAGGAGTACCGCCATGGCGGCCGTCACGCTGATCGAGAACCAGGTGGTGAGCCGCATCGCCCGGCCCGGCAGGAGGCGGTCGAGCCCATTGAGCAGGATGTTCCCGCCGTCGAGGGGCAGCACGGGGATCAGGTTCATCAGCCCGATCATCGGGCCCGCCCACCAGATGGCGAGCGTCGCCTCCGACGCGCGGAATGAGGTGCTGTCGAAGGGGTTTACCCGCATGACGGCGAGCAGGGCGACGCTCGTCACGATTTGGGTCGCCGGGCCGGCGAACGAGATCCAGGCGTGTTCAGCCCTCGACAGATCGCGTGTCGGCACGTACGAGGCGTAGCCGGCGAGGAAGTCGAGCGAGATCTCGGCCTGGGCGCCCGCCCGCCGTGCCGCCGTCGCGTGGCCGAGTTCGTGGATCAGGGTGAACACCGCCAGCGATGCTGCGAGCCAGAGGCCGAATCGATCGCCGTACAAGATGACGATCAGCGCCATGAACACGAGGAAGCCGGGGCGTACGTGTACGGGAAATCCGGCGATACGGAACATTCGGCACAAGGCTACGCCCCGCGACGCGTCCGAGCCCGGCGACTCGACCACGATCGACGCACGCGATCCATCCGCACGATCGACGCGCTCCCACTCGCCCGGGCGCCCGTACACTCCTGTGCCGTATGCCACTCGTCTATGCCTTCGACCACAAGCACCGTCGCCCTCCGATGGAGTACAAGGACCTGTTGGGTGGAAAGGGGGCGAATCTGGCAGAGATGACCAGCGTGTTGCGCTTGCCGGTGCCACCCGGGTTCACGATCACCACCGATGCCTGCCGGGACTACATGGACGCCGGATGGCCCCCCGGGCTCGACGACGAGATCGTCACCCACGTCGAACATCTCGAGAAGCAAATGGGGCGCGGACTCGGCGACGCGACCGATCCGTTGCTGGTTTCGGTGAGGTCCGGAGCCAAGTTCTCGATGCCGGGGATGATGGACACGGTGCTCAACCTCGGTCTCAACGACCGCAGCGTCAAGGGTCTCGCCAAGGCGACCGACGACGAGCGGTTCGCGTACGACAGCTACCGGCGTTTCATCGCGATGTACGCCCGCATCGTGATGGGCGCCGACGGTGAGCCGTTCGAAGCGCTGTTGGACGACGCCCGACGCGCTGTCGGCGGGGCCACCGATGCAGACGTTCCGGCCGGCGCCCTGAAAGAGCTCTGCACGACCTACAAGAAGCTGGTCAGGGAACAGACCGGCAAGCCATTCCCCCAACAGCCGATGAAGCAACTCAGGGGCGCCGTCGAGGCGGTCTTCCGCTCGTGGAACGGCAATCGCGCGATCGCCTACCGCGTGCGTGAGCAGATCCCCCACGACCTCGGTACCGCCGTCAGCGTGCAGGTGATGGTGTTCGGCAACCGTGACGACGACTCCGGCACCGGCGTCGGCTTCACCCGCAACGCGGCGACCGGACTCGACCGGCCCTATGGCGATTTCCTCGTCAACGCGCAGGGCGAGGATGTGGTGGCGGGCATTCGCAACACCCAGGACCTGATCGAGATGAAGAGGGTCTTCCCCGAGATCCACACCGAACTGTTGGAGATCTTCGACCGTCTCGAGCGGCACTACACCGACATGTGCGACACCGAGTTCACGATCGAGCAGGGCAAGCTGTGGATGCTCCAGACGCGGGTCGGCAAGCGCACCGGCGTGGCCGCCCTGAAGATGGCCGTCGACATGACCAAGGGCACGGGGAAGGGTGCCGCCCGGTGGAAGATCAGCCGTGACGAGGCCCTGATGCGCGTGACTGCCGACCACCTCGACTCGGTGCTGCACCCGCAGTTCGCCGGCGGGGGTGAGGTGATCGCCACCGGCCTCGGTGCGTCCCCCGGTGCCGCCGTCGGCCACGTCTACTTCACCGCCGACGATGCCGTCGACGCCGACGAACGTGGTGAGCGTGTCGTGCTCGTCCGCAACGAGACGAGTCCCGAGGACGTCCACGGGATGATGGTCTCCCAGGGCATCCTCACCGCCCGCGGTGGTCTCGTGAGCCACGCCGCGGTCGTTGCGCGCGGGTGGGGTACGCCGGCGGTCGTCGGCGCCGAGAAGGTGAAGATCGGCAAGGGCAGGTTCACCGTCGGGGGCGTGACCGTCAGGGAAGGCGAGATGATCTCGATCGACGGCACAACCGGTGATGTGGTGCTCGGGGCGATGCAGCTCGAGAGCGCCAAGCCGCCCGCCGAGTTCGACATCATCCTCGAGTGGGCCGACAAGGTGCGTGCGGGCAAGCTCGCCGTGCGTGCGAACGCCGACACGGGCGAGGACGCCTCGAACGCCCGGCGACTCGGAGCCGAGGGGATCGGCCTGTGCCGGACCGAGCACATGTTCCTGGCGCAGGACCGCCTTCCGATCGTGCGCAGGATGATCCTCGCCTCCACCGAGGACGAGGAGGCCGACGCGCTCGACGAACTCCGATCGGTCCAACAGATCGACTTCGAGGAAATCCTCCGGGCGATGGACGGGCTGCCGGTCACGATCCGCCTGCTCGATCCGCCACTGCACGAGTTCCTCCCCTCCGTCGAGGAACTGAAGGTGAAGGAGGCGACCTCGAAGCTCACCAAGACCGAACGGGCCGAGCTCGAGGCCGCCGAGAACTGGGCCGAGCACAACCCGATGCTCGGCACCCGCGGGGTTCGACTCGGGGTCATCAAACCGGGTCTCTACGCGATGCAGGTACGCGCGCTGCTCGACGCAGCCGCCGGGTTGCGCGACAAGGGCCACAACCCCGTCGTCGAGATCATGATCCCCCTCACCGTCACGCGTGAGGAGATGGCGCTGGCCCGCTCGTGGGCCGAGGACGAGATCGCGCGCGCGACGAAGGGGATGCGCAACAAGCCCGACATCACGATCGGCACGATGATCGAGACGCCGCGAGCGGCGATCCGCGCCGACGAGATCGCCGAGGAGGCCGACTTCTTCAGTTTCGGCACCAACGACCTGACGCAGCTCACCTTCGGGTTCAGCCGCGACGACGTCGAGAGCCGGATGATGCCCGTATACCTCGAACAGGGTCTGCTCAAGCGGAACCCGTTCGACACGATCGATCAGGCGGGCGTGGGCGATCTCGTGCGGATCGGTGCCGAGCGCGGGCGGTCGACCAAGCCGAAGATGAAGCTCGGCGTCTGTGGTGAGCACGGTGGCGACCCCGAGTCGATCGACTTCTTCTACGACGTGGGCCTCGACTACGTGTCGTGCTCGCCGTTCCGCGTGCCGATCGCCAGGCTCTCGGCCGCGCAGGCCGTCATCAACGCCCAGAGTCGTCGCGATCTGACCTGACGCGATCGTCCCGGCGCGCACGGCAGACTTGAACGGTGAACCTCCTCCTCGTTCCGACGTCGCGGGCCGCGCGGGAGAACCTCGTCGACCTCGATGTCAAGCTCTGGCAGTGGCTCGCTCTGCTGGGCCTGATCGTGGCGCTGCTGCTGATCGACCTGCTCGTCGTACACCGCGAGGCGCACGAGATCCAGACGAGGGAAGCGGCGATCGAATCGGTCGTGTGGATCTCGATCGGCGTGGCCTTCACCGGTGTCGTCGGATGGTGGTTCGGCCTCGCAGCGAGCGGTGAGTACATCTCCGGGTACCTGATCGAGAAGAGCCTCAGCGTTGACAACGTCTTCGTCTGGGCGCTCATCTTCTCCTACTTCCTCGTTCCGCTGAAGTACCAGCATCGGGTCCTCTTCTGGGGCATCTTCGGAGCGCTCGTGCTGCGCGCGATCTTCATCTTCGGCGGGGTCGCGCTGATCGCCCGGTTCAGCTGGATCCTGTTCGTATTCGGCGGATTCCTGCTCTACACGGCCGCCAAGCTGTTGTTCTCTGCGAATACGCATATCGATCCTGCGAACTCGCGGTTCCTGCGCATCGTGAGGCGGTTCGTTCCATCGACCGACGAGTACGACGGCCAGAAGATGTTCACGAAGAAGTCGGGTCGCCGGCTGGCGACACCGCTGTTCGCGGTGCTGGTGTTGATCGAAGGCACCGATGTGATCTTCGCAGTCGATTCGGTGCCGGCGGTGCTCGCGGTGAGCAACGAGCCGTTCATCGTGTTCGCGTCGAACGCCTTCGCCATCCTCGGCCTGCGTGCCCTCTACTTCCTGCTCGCCGACATGCATTCGCGCTTCATCTATCTGCAGCAGGGGCTGGCCGTGATCCTCGCCTTCGTCGGCATCAAGATGATCATCGCCGAGTGGGTGCACATCCCCACCGTCGTCTCGCTCGGGTTCATCGCCATCGTGCTGACCGTGTCGATTGTCCTGTCGCTCAAGGTGAGCGCCCGGCGCGAGGCGGCCGAGGCGGCCGCGGTGGCCGACGGCGCCGAGGACGTTGCGCAGATCGAGGGACCTGCGGGTGGGGGAGACGCTTCGCGCGACGCCGACGAGTTGCATTCCGACACGTAGTCTCGATCGATGGCCATCGTCGACGAAGACATCGAGCGGCTCCGCTCGACCGTGTCGATCGTCGACACCGTTCAGCATTATGTGGCGTTGAAGCGCGTCGGTCGCAACTGGGTCGGCTTGTGCCCGTTCCACGCCGAGAAGTCGGCTTCGTTCAACGTGCGCGAGGAGATGGGTCGCTACAAGTGCTTCGGTTGCCAGGCCGCCGGCGACGTGTTCACGTTCGTGCAGGAGATCGAGCACCTCGACTTCCCGGCCGCGGTCGAGCATCTGGCGGCGAAGGCCGGGATGCAGCTCAACTACACGTCGGCGGGCCAGTCCAAGGAGCGGGCGCGCCGCAAACGACTGGTCGAGGCGATGTCGGAGGCGGTCGAGTGGTACCACCAGCGGCTGCTCACCGATCCCGGCGCGAGACCGGCTCGCGACTACCTCCGGCGACGTGGTCTCGCCGGCGAGGTCGCCCGGAAGTTCAAGCTCGGGTGGGCTCCCGACGAATGGGACGCCCTTTCGGTGGGCCTCGGGCAGCCCGCCGACGTGCTCCAGGACGTCGGGCTCTCGTTCCGCAACCGGCGCAACAAGATGCAGGATTCCTTCCGGGCTCGGGTGATGTTCCCGATCTTCTCCGAGTCGGGCGAGGCGCTCGCGTTCGGAGGTCGGATCCTGCCGGGATCGGACGATCCGGCGAAGTACAAGAACTCCTCGGAGACGCCGATCTACACGAAGTCCAAGACGCTCTACGGGCTCAACTGGGCGAAGGCGGACGTCGCCAAGCACGACCAGGTGATCGTGTGCGAGGGCTACACCGATGTGATCGGATTTCACCAGGCCGGAGTAGCGCGCGCCGTGGCGACCTGCGGCACGGCGCTCACCGAGGAGCACGTCCGCCTGCTCAAGCGGTACGCGAGCAAGGTCGTACTCGCCTTCGATGCCGACGCCGCCGGGCAGGGAGCCGCCGAACGCTTCTACGAGTGGGAGGAGAAGCATCAGGTCGAAGTTGCGGTGGCGAGGCTGCCCGCTGGAAGCGATCCCGGCGATCTTGCGCAGTCCCGCCCCGCAGTGCTCTCGTCGGCGGTCGACGACCCGGTTCCGTTCCTCGGCTTCCGGCTGCAGCGGACCCTCGGCTCGCGTCCGGTCGATTCTCCCGAGCACAAGGCCAGGCTCGCCGAAGAGGCGATGGCGGTCGTCAACGAGCACCCCAACGCCACCGTTCGCAAGCTGTACGCCGGAGAGGTCGCGACCCGCGTCGGACTGCCCGTCGCCGACCTGGTGCGGATCGCCGAAACGGGCACCAGGCGGCCGGCGGTTCGGGTGCGCACCAAGCGCACGCTCGGGTCGATGGAGAACGCCGAGTTCGCGGCGCTCGTCCTGCTCGTGCAGGAATGGGACGAGATCGCACCCTGGCTCGTCGAGGCGCTGTTCGATGACGACGCGAATCGAATGGCGTTCCTCGCCCTCGCCGAAGTCGAGGGCGATCTGAACGCGGCTCTCGTGGTTGCGCCTCCAGATTCGCGTGAGGTGCTCGAGCGGGCGGCGGTCGCCGACCTCAGGATCGATGCCCTGATCGAGGCGAAGACGTTGATCGCTGCCGCCGTGAGACGCGAGCTCCGCCCCCGGACCGCACTCGTCGACCCGGCGGCGATCGAGGAGGATCGTCATGCACGGCTCGATGTGCAGGCACTGAACGAAGCCGACGACGAACTCGCTCTGATGGCTGCCGAGTCATTGCTAGGTTGGCTCAATCGACGGACAGAGGACCACACCGGTGTTGACGACTGACGACTCGGTCGAAGGTTCCCCGGCTCCGGAAGCTCCGTTCAGCGGGGTCGAGACCGGGGAGTGGCACAGCCTGATCGCGCGCGGCCGCGAAACCGGTGCGCTGCACGCCGAAGAGGTGACACATGTGCTCCGGCACATCGAACTGACCGGTGATGTGCTCGCGCTGGTCAAGACCACGATGGCTGCACAGGGCATCGTGATCGACGAGACCGTCGAGGTGCTCGGCGACGACACGCCGGCTGAGTTGCGGCGTGACGCCGGCCTGGTCGAGCCGCCGCCCGCCGAGGATGCCGACGAGCGTCTGTTGAGCCGCCGGCGCAAGCGACGCACGAAGAAGTCGTCACCGAAGGGCGAGGGCGGCACATCCGATGCCGTGCGGATGTACCTCCGCGAGATCGGCGAAGTCGATCTCCTGACGGTCGAAGATGAGCGGCGCCTCGCCCAGCTCATCGAGGAGGGGCACCTCGCGGCTCAGAAGATCGACGAGATCGAGGCGGCGGGCCGCGAGGTCGAGGGCGTCGAGGGTCGCACGCTGATGCGCGCGGTCAACCGCGGTGAGCGCGCCAAGAGCGAACTCACCCAAGCCAATCTTCGGCTGGTCGTCAGCATCGCCAAGCGCTACTCGGGCCGCGGGATGCAGCTTCTCGATCTGGTCCAGGAGGGCAACCTCGGTCTGATGCGGGCGGTCGACAAGTTCGACCACACGAAGGGCTTCAAGTTCTCCACGTACGCCACATGGTGGATCCGCCAGGCGATCACCCGATCGATCGCCGATCAGGCGCGCACGATCCGCATCCCGGTGCACATGGTCGAGCACATGAACAGGGTCACCAGGGCCAAGCGGCAGATGCATCAGGAGCTGCAACGCGAACCGACGATCGACGAGCTCGCCCAGCGGGTGCAACTCGAGCCCGACCGCGTGCGCGAGCTGTTGCGCTACTCCCAGGATCCACTGTCGCTCGACTCACCGATCGGCGAGGAGGACGAATCGAGTCTCGGCGACTTCATCGAGGACGAAACGGTCGACGGACCCGCCGACGCGGCGACGCGGGCGATGCTGTCCGAGGCTGTCGGTGAGGTGCTAGGCGAACTGTCCGAGCGCGAGCAGGAGATCGTTCGTCTCCGCTTCGGCCTCGATGGCGGCCAGGCGAAGACGCTCGAGGAGGTCGGCCGCCAGTTCGGTGTGACCCGCGAGCGGATCCGCCAGATCGAGGCGAAGACGTTGGCCAAGCTCCGCCATCCGCAGCGCTCGCAACGCCTGCGCGAGTTTCTCGAATCCGAGTAGTCGGTGTATGCAACTGCGTGGGAGGCCGCACGATGCGCAGGTAACATCACGGGCGCAATCCGGGATAGCTCAGCTGGCAGAGCGTCTGACTGTTAATCAGAATGTCGCAGGTTCGAGCCCTGCTCCCGGAGCAAGTGGGTTCACGACCGATCCCGATGGTCGTCGCGATCTCGCCGCTCACGACGGGCCGCGTGTCCGGCTGATGTAGCGTTCCGGTGTGGGTACTGAGGGCGAACACAAGCGAGTCGAGCCGGTCGCTGTCGACGTTGCGGAGGTCGCCGCGCCGCTCCGCCAGTTCAGGCTCGAGGTCGGCTCGGCGAACGACCCGGCCGAACTCGAGGCGGACACGGTTGCCGACCGGGTGATCGGATTGATCGCCGCCACCGAGGCGGGGGCGGTGCAGGACCGAGCGTCCACCCGTGTCCGTCGCTCGACCTCCGCGATCACTCCGTCGGTGGGTGTCGAGGGTGGACCGCTCGACCCGGCGCTCGAATCGCGCATCAGGGCGAGTTCGGGCAGGCCACTGTCCGCTGACGCGCGTCGCTCGTTCGAGGGCGCGTTCGGTGCCGATTTCTCTGGCGTTCGCGTTCATCCTGACAGCCGGTCGGCGCCCGCGCTCGGAGCCGAGGCCTTCACACAGGGCACCGACATCCACTTCGCGCCAGGGCGGTACGACCCGGGAACCTCTGCGGGCGATCATCTCCTGGCGCACGAACTCGCGCACGTCGTGCAGCAGAACGGTGTGCGACGCCGGGTCTCCGGTGACGCCCTCGTGATCCGCCGAGCGCTGGCCGGCACGTACCACGCCATGGTGGCGACCGAGGACGTGAAGGGATTCCGCGCATTCAAGACACACGGCAGCTGGACCGACGCGCTCGAGGCGCTGCAGAAGTACGAGGTGATGGAGGCCAAGCCGCCGGTGACGGGCGGTATCAAGAAGCAGAGGTCGGAGGTGAAGGCGTTCCAGAAGCAGCTCGCTTCGATCGCCAAGCACTGTCGATCCTGGCTCGACGCCCACGAGTCCGACATCCAGGGGAAGATCACCGCCACCCAGATGAGCACGGGCGACATCTCGACACAGCCGGTCGAGGTCAAGCAGGGCGTCGAGAAGCTGAGCGCGATGCGCAACCTCCTCCGCAAGGTGGTCTGGGAGCAGTCGCAGATCAGTATGACCAACCGGCGAACCAACGCGCATGACGACAGCCGATTGCAGGGCCCGGCGGTGGACAATGCCGTCGGCGGCCAGGCGAGCCAACTCGACAGGGTGACCTACAACGCCGTGGGTCTCACCAATCCGACCGGTTTCTACCAGCCAGATGCCGCGACACAGGACGTCAGCGCGAGCGCGGCGGCCGCGATCGGTATCCCGGCGATCGACCCGAACTGGGCCGGGCGCTCGATGGCCGCTGCCAGGCTCGACCAACTCCTCACCGCGCGGCTGGTCGCCGCGGGCGCCGATGCAGCGATCCAGGAACCATCGCTCGTCCAGATGAACTTCGCGTCGCACTCGCGCACACCGCTGGGTGGAAACGTCGCTGTGGCGACGACAGGCGTCTACCTGGAGAAGGCGAAGGGCGAGGAGCTGCGCGACGAGTACCTCGACGACGCGGCGAACAAGGTCACCGCGACCGAGGCGGGCAGGGCGGACGCCGGCCAGCTGGCGCTCGACGACCCGGTGCTCCAGAGGGCCTTGAACAAGTTGCAGCTACTCGACGCGCTCTGCGGCCAGGTCGACCGCCATGCAGCCAACCTGTATGTTCTGCGCGACGTCCAAGGGCTGGTCACCGGTGTCGAAGGAATCGACAACGACATGGCTTTCGGTTCCAAGATGAGGGGTGATGACAAAGCCCTGAGAGTGCCGGGCGGGCAGGGGGTCGGAAACGATCTGGTCGGTGAGCAACGGGCATGGAGGGGGCTTCCACCGATCGCCGACAGGGCGGTCGCGAACGCGATAGCGACCATCACCGAGGCCGACATCCACACCGCGATCGACGGGCTGATCTCTCCCGCGGAGGTTGACGCAACGATCGGTCGACTTACCAAGACGAAGGCGTTTCTGGCGATGCTTCCCGGGAATGCCCTGATCGATTCAAACGATTGGGACACACGCAAGGCGGAGCTGTCGAACAGGCAACAGGCCTCCAACTCGTACCTAGGAGCAGCCCGAACAGAGGCGATCGATGCCCTCACCGTGACCACGTCGGCACTGAAAACGCAACTCGTCGCCGAGATGGCAGCCCAGAACGACGCGCCCGCCATCAGCAAGCGTCTAGGAATGGTGCCAGAGTTCCTGTTCGCAGAGGGACAGGTGGTGACCGACGTTCAGAACCAGGTCGGCAAGGGTGTCGCCGAGGTTATTGCGGTGGCGCGGGGTAAGACTCTCGCACGCCAGTACGCCCAGCGGATCCAGTGGTCGGGTGTCGATCGGACGGCCATGGGGTTCAAGCAGGCCTTGGCTTCGGTCGATGCCGAACAGTGCGCCGACGCACTGGAGATGGCGCGCCGGTTCTGCTACGCGCTCTGGCCCTGAGCGGCGGTCGCGAGGTCGGCGAGGAAACCCTCGAAGCCCTTGCGCAACTGGCGGTCGATCAGCGGGCCCATCACGGAGCCGAGGGGCCCGAATCGGGGTTCGTAGGAGTACGCCAGATCGGTGGTCGTCGTCGTTCCCTTCGCGTCGAGGGTGAACGTCACCAGCCCGGACCTGATCGGCAGCTTGGCCGCCGAGTCGATGCGTACGACCATCTTCTCCTCGGGCGACCACTCGGTGATCGTCTCCTCGAGCGCCCCGACCGGTGCGAGGTCGCAGTGCCTGGTGGCGCCTACTCCCTCGGATGCATCGCTCGTCGAGTGGCTGACCTTCACGCCCGAGTTCCAGTCGGCGATGTTGGGGAAGTCGGCCAGAACGGCCCACACAGCGGACTGCGGTGCCTCTATGTCGCGGCTGACGTTGATCTCTCTCATGTGCAACCTCTCGTGCCCGGCCGTATGTTGTCACGTCGAGACAGGGGTGGTAGCTCAGTTGGTCAGAGCAGCGGACTCATAATCCGTCGGTCCCGGGTTCAAGTCCCGGCCGCCCCACACGATCTACCAGGGATGATGTGGATTTCGGGGCCCTTTGGGAGGCCTCGGATCGGCGAAATCCGACATCATTCCGATATTTGCCGACATCCGAGGTGCGGGTTCGGCATGGGGAAGCTGCGTTCGGCACCCGGGATGCTGTCGGAGCGTGGCGTTCTCAGCTATCCTTACTCTCGGAGTGAAGTAAGGAGAAGCCGTGGAAGCCGCTGCGAAGATCACCTCGAAGGGCCAGGTCACGGTCCCCAAGGCCGTCCGTGAGGCGCTCGGGATCCGCGAGGGCGACGAGGTCGTCTTCCGTGTCGACGGCAACCGTGCGGTGTTGGCGCGCACGGCCGACTTCCTCGAGTTGGCCGGAACGTTCAGCGTGCCTGCTGCGAAGCGAAACGTGGCATGGGATGAGATTCTTCGCCGGACGAGGGCCGACGGAGCTGCGACCCGACGTTGAGTGCGTTCGTCGACACCAACATCGTGGTTCGGCATCTGACGGGCGACCCTGCCGACATGGCGGCCCGAGCGACGGCATATCTGCGGTCCGCGTCCGAGTTGCTCTTGACCGACCTTGTCGCCGCCGAGACCGTGTATGTGCTGGAGTCGTTCTATGAGGCACCCCGAGGTCAGGTCGCCGGTGCGCTGCGATCGTTGATCGCGTTCGACTCGATCGTCTGCGTCGACCCAGCGCTGTTGATGCGCGCCGCCGAGGTCTACGAGTTGGAACGCCTCGATTTCGCAGAGGCGTACCTGGTGGCGTCCGCGGAGTCCACCGGGGTCGGCGTCATCGTGTCCTTCGACCGGTCGATCGATCGGTTGAATACGGTCGAACGAATCGAACCGCCGCACGTCTGATCAACCTCGGAGTCGGTTGGTCGCGCGCATGATGTTGCTGTGGGAGGAGACGCTCGATCAGGTGGTGCCGGCGGGGTGAGGCGTGTCGTGGAGATCGACGTTGCTGGGGTGGCCGAAGCGCTCGGCGATGCCAGCGACGAGATGGCGTGGTGGTACGACCCGGCTTCGGGGCAGGTCGAGATGCGGGCGCCGGAGTGGTATGGCTTGGACGACGATGATGACGATCCCCAAGAGCGGGACCTCGTGCCGATCGATTCGGAAGGATCGCGTTCGGCGTATCGGGACATGGTCGACTTCGCGGCGGCCGTCGGGGACGTTCGGGCGGCGGGTCAGTTGGGCCGCGCGCTCGAGGGGCGTGGTGCGTTTCGCCGGTTCCGGGATGTGTTGGCCGACTTCCCGACCCTGTCGGAGCAATGGCGCATGTATGAACGGGCGTGCGCCGAGCGTCGCGCCGTCGGGTGGCTGATCGACTCGGGCCACGTGGACACCCACGATGGCGAGACCGAAGCCGCCGTCCTGGCCGATGAAGCGTCGGCGGTACTCACGGCGATCGCCACCGGGACCGGCGTGAAGATCGACGAGTCGGTCGTGGTCGAGCGTTGGCCCGAGGTGCGACGGTCGATCGAGTCGGGCCACGCTGTGACCGTCGTGCGTGACGGGCGACCATGGGCGATCATCACGCCTCCATGAGCGGACGGCGTGAGGGCGCGGTGCGACGTTGCACTCGCCCTCGAACCGTCCAGGCCGCGCGCTCTACGGCAGGTTGACCGTGACCCGCATCGACGGACACGTCATCATCACTCTCCCCGCCGAATATCTGAGCGAGCACGTCCAGTTGGTGTACGCGGCGACCGAACCAGGCAACCAATCCGACACCGCCGACCGCAGCATCACCCCAGCCAGCACCGTCCCCCGACACCGCAGATCGAACCCCCGGTCGCGACATCGGATTGTGAACACAAGCCCAGCACACACCACCAGCCCTGCCAGAACCAGCCAACGACTCGCCTCGGGGATCATCAAGCCGGGCCGCGACGGCGTCGCGACTCGATCGACGGCGAGTGAGGTGTAACGGATAGCGCCCCCGTCATTTAGATTCGATTCGTACCAGTCAACTGAGACACCGCAGATCAGGCCACCCGACCCACGCAACGACGTCGTCGGGCGTCCGGTTCGGGTTCCCCATGTGAGACACGCCTGGAAGAGTTCGCCCGATTAGATGCCCTTGCGTTTCCCGGACCGGTGGATCCCGCTGCCGATTGCGGCGACGACCATCGACGCCGCAAAGACCCCCCAGCCGATGAAGGGTGACGGAGTGTCGTCCCCAGGGGCGCCGGTCGATTGGAATCCGAGGTACATGAACGCGGCGAAACCACCAGCGATGCCGAGCAGGCCGATCACCATGATCGTCATCCCGATGGTGATGCGCACGGCACCGGGCTTGCCCGGTTGGCGGGCGCGCGCCGCCGAGATCAGTGCATCGTCGACGCGGCTGAGTTGACCTTGGCGACGCTCAGAATCGTTGAGATCGGTCGCATCGATCTGCTGAACGCCGGCCAACCTGATCCTCAGATCGTCCGGATACGGAACGCTCTCGATCACCACCGGGATAATCCGCCGACCGAGGCGATCGGCGGCGGCGATCTCCCGTCGGACCCACTTGCTCGTCATCGACGCGTGGCTCACGACGAGCACCACGATCCAACTGCTCTCAAGCGCGCGCAGCAGCGACGCGCTCCACTCATCCCCACCGGGGATCTCGGCGTCGTCGATCCAGACGGTCCACCCACTTCGTCGAAGCCCGCCAACGATGTGCCCTACCTCGCGTTTGTCCTCCGAAGCGTGGCTGATGAAGATCGGCTGTCCGGAGAGCGGCGTGGTGCGCGGCGCCGCCGCCGCGACTGGAGTTGCCCGTGGCGGCGTCAGCGACCTCGATCGGCCAGCCGTCGGCGCCAGTGCGACACACGCCTCGACCCGGCCAAAGTTGAGCACGTCACCCTGCGACAGATCTGTCCAGCCCGAAATGGGCTGGCCGTTGACTGCTGTCCCGTTCCGTGAACCGAGGTCTCGGACGCGAAGCCGGTCGCCGTCCCAGTACAGCTCGGCGTGGTGGCCGCTGACCTGCTCGTCGAGGAGGACCAGGCCGGCGTCAGGTCGGCGGCCGACGACGACGCTGCCGACCGCCAACGGCTGGCGCGAGCTGCGGCCCGACCTGAGATCTGTCCAGCTGATCGCGGGTGTGCTGACGTTCAAGAGCATCCCTTCAGAGACCAGACGTGAATCTACACCTCCCGATCCTGTGCCCAGAGGGGGTCTGGGTCGACTGATGAACCACGAGTGAGATGCGATCCTCCGCCACGGAACACCGACGTCCACGATCAGATCCTCTGAGGTACCGCAACCACTGGCCCGCCTCGATCAGCGCGCGGATCGTCAGCGCCGCCGTCGGCGCAATCTACGGGCCGGTGGTCGACTGGGCGTCCCCGACGGGCATCGACCTGGCCCGACGCAGCATGCGGCCGAATGTGCAATCTCTGGCGGCGTAGACGCGGTCGCGCCGGCGGCGGTCGCGGCTTCGCCCCGCGTCCGGATGGGGATCCTCCGGTGGACGCGCGCACGACGAGAGCGCATGGGCCCGGCGATCATCGGCTGAGCGCTCAGGTCAGGTCGATGTCGATCCCGAAGAGCGGGATCGACCCGTCCGCGACCAGTTGGCCGACCACGACGACGGCGTAGACGAGGCGGCCGGTCGTGACCAGGTAGCGGTAGTCATCGCGGTCGCGGTACAAC
>CBDUYD010000035.1:0-20312 GCA_965371355.1 uncultured Ilumatobacteraceae bacterium | reverse complement strand
CCTGGGAGCGGCTGAACATCTCCCACGACGACTTCATCCGCACGACCGAGCCGCGCCACAAGGCCGCTGTGACCGAGTTGCTGCAGCGTTGCTACGACGCCGGAGACATCGAACTCGACGTGTTCAAGGGCAAGTACTGCGTCGCCTGCGAGGAGTACTACTCCGACGACGAACTCGTCGACGATCTGTGCCCGATCCACCAGCGGCCCGTCGAGTACTTCGAGGAGGAGAACTACTTCTTCCGACTCTCGCGATTCGAGGACCGCCTCCTCGACTGGTACGCCGCGCACCCGACGGCGCTGAAGCCCGAGCACCGCGGCAACGAGGCTCTCGGGCTGATCCGCGGCGGTCTGCGCGACTTCTCGATCAGTCGAACGTCGCTGGACTGGGGCGTACCGCTTCCATGGGATTCCGACCACGTCGCCTACGTGTGGTTCGACGCGCTCACCAACTACCTCGCTGCCGTCGGCTTCGGCGACCCCGATCGCGACTACACCGAATGGTGGCCCGTCGACTACCACCTGATCGGCAAGGACATCCTCCGCCAGCACTGCGTCTACTGGCCGGCGATGCTGATGTCGGCCGGTGTCGAGCCGCCGAAGAACTGGGCGATCGGCGGCTGGCTGCTCGTCGGCGGCGAAAAGATGAGCAAGACCTCGGGCAATGTGGTGAACCCGCTCGACATGATCGCCGACGTCGGGCTCGACGGGTTCCGCTACTACGTGCTCGCCGGCACACCGTACGGCAGTGACGGCGACTTCACGTACGAGGGCCTCGTCGCCCGCTACAACACCGACCTCGCCAACAACCTCGGCAACCTCGCCGCCCGCGTGGCGACCGTCGTCGCCAAGAAGTGCGGGGGGATCGGCACCGCCCCAGCTCCCGACAGCCCGCTCGCAGAGGTCGCGGCGACCGCCTACCGGGAGGCGGCCGCGCAGTGGGACGTCGTGCAGCCGAGCCGAGCGCTCGAGGCGACCTGGTCGTTGATCCGGGCGGCCAACGCACATCTCGAGCAGAACGAGCCGTGGAAGTCAGAGCCCGGCCCGGCGGTCGATGCGGTGATGGGCGATGCGCTCGAAGCACTGCGGATCGTTGCGATCCTGTCGTCGCCGGCGATCCCCGACGCGGCGCAAGAGATCTGGACGCGCATCGGAATGCGAGGCGAGGTGACCGACCGGCGTCTCCCCGAGGCCGCGGCGTGGGGCGGCTACGTCGCGGGCGCACCTGTGATCAAGGGCGAGCCGCTGTTCCCGCGCATCAAGACGTGAGCACGATCGGGTCATGAGCAGCACCGCACCGTCGAACGCGGCGGGCCTCGCGTGGATCGACAGCCACTGCCACGTTCACGACCCCGAGATCCCCGGTGGGTCGGCCACCGCGATCGCTGAAGCGCTCTCCGCCGGGGTGGAGCAGATGGTGAGCGTCGGCTGCGACCGCGAGACCTCCGAGGCCGCGATCGCGCTCGCCGATGAGCACGACAGCGTCGTCGCGACGGTCGGTCTGCATCCCCACGACGCGAGCGACGGGGTCGACACGATCATCGACCTGCTCGACGCTCCGGGCATCGTCGCGGTCGGCGAGGCAGGGCTCGACTACTACTACGAGCACTCACCCCGTGCGGTGCAACGCGGGGCGTTCGCAGCGCAGATCCAACTCGCCAACGAACGTGCGCTCCCGCTCGTGATCCACACGCGCGACGCATGGGACGACACGTTCGACATCCTCGACGCAGAGGGGATGCCCGAGCGGGCGATCTTCCACTGTTTCACCGGAGGCATCGATGAAGCCGAACGCTGTCTCGAACGCGGCGGCGACCTCTCGTTCTCCGGCATCGTCACCTTCAAGAACGCCCGCGACGTACAGGCCGCCGCCATCGCCTGCCCTCCCGATCGGATGCTGATCGAGACCGACAGCCCGTACCTGGCGCCCGCGCCGCACCGGGGCGCGACGAACCGTCCCGCCTGGGTACCCCACGTCGGCGCGTTCATCGCCGACCTGCGCGACGTCCCGGCCGCCGCGATCGCCGACGCGACAACCCGTCGCGCGATCGAGCTGTTCGGGCTCCGACCGCGCTGAACTCCACGAGAGAGAGAACGTCGGGGAGGATGCCGTCCCGGGTGCGGGTCCGCGGCGACGGGCCGAAGCTGGTCACCCTGGATAGGCTGGTTTCCGACGACCGCTCGCATCCGCGAGTGCGAACAAACCCGAGATGCACGTGGACTATCCAGAACGACGACGCCTGCTCCTCGCGACGCTTCTGACGCTCGTGGCGCTTCCCGCGCTCTGGCTGATGAGCCGCGACGACAAGTCCGGCGCGCCCAACGTGGCGACGGCCGGTGTCGTCATCGAGAACGGGGCAACCGTCGATGCCACCGATCCGGCGAATCCCGAGGCCGCTGCCTCGCTTGGCGAACAGGACCCGGTGTTCCTCGACGGACCTGCGGCGCAACCCGGCGGGAGAGCCCCGATCGCAGTGCCGGCACCCCCGCAGGAGGAGGTCCGGCAGGCGTCGGCCACCTACCGCAGCACCGTCGGCCGCCGAGCGTGCCTCGTCCCGTTCGTCCCGACCGGCACACGGCTGACGATCGTCAATCTCGACAACAACCGCAGCACCACGTGTGTCGCGATCTACTCGGCGGCGACCGAAGTCGAAGACGTCGTGCTCCACACCAGCACCTTCCTCGAACTGGCAGACCTCACCGACGCGCCGATCCCCGTCGAATTCCGTCTGTGACGCATTCCCGCGCCGCACTGCGACAACTCCTCGACGTCAACTCCCTGGCGCCGCGCCGCGATCTCGGCCAGAACTTCGTCGGCGATCCGAACACGGTCAGGAGGATCGCATCGCTCGCCGGAATCGGTGCCGGCGACCACGTCGTCGAGGTCGGGGCGGGCCTCGGATCGCTAACACTGGCGCTCGTCGAGAGCGGTGCTCGGATCACCGCGATCGAGGTCGACAGCGGCATCGTGCGGGTACTGCGCGAGGTGGTCGCCGAACTCGACAACGTCACCGTCGTCGAGGGCGACGCGATGCGTCTCGATTGGACGACCGTGCTCGACCCCACCGTCGAGGGGGGATGGACGCTCGTCGCGAACCTGCCCTACAACGTGGCGACGCCACTGGTCTGCGACGTGCTCGACCACGTCGCGCACGTGACGCGGATCGTCGTCCTGGTGCAACGCGAGGTCGCCGAGCGTTTCGCGGCATCGCCACGAACCTCCGCCTACGGTGCCGTCAGCGTGAAGGTCGCCTACTGGGGCACCGCCCGCGTCCTCGGCCTCGTTCCCGCGTCGGTGTTCGTGCCGCGGCCCAAGGTCGAGTCCGCGCTGGTCGAGATCACCCGCCGGGAACCACCGGCGACACCTCCCGACGAACTGTTCGCACTGGTGCGCACCGGTTTCGGTCAGCGGCGCAAGATGCTGCGCCGCTCGCTCGCGGGCATCGCAGACGCCGCCGACTTCGAACGCGCCGGTGTCGCTCCTACCTCCCGCCCCGAGGAACTCGATGTCGACGCGTGGTGCCGCCTGAGCGAGGCGGTGCACGGTGTTACCGATGACGGCGAGGAAGCGCCCACCTCCCATCGAAGCGACCGATGACCGGCCCTCGGCACGTGCTCAGAGCGCACGCCAAGCTGACGCGATCGCTGCGTCTCACCGGCATCCGGTCCGACGGATATCACCTGATCGATGCCGAGATGGTGAGCCTCGACCTGCACGACGAGCTCGTCGTCGAGATCGGCGGGTCCGGCCTGGCGGCGCGTGGACGGTTCGCCGACGGTGTCCCCCTCGATGATCGCAACCTCGTGGCGAAGGCGCTGCGGTTCGTGGGCGTCGATGCCCGCGTCACGATCGACAAGCGGATCCCCCACGGCGGAGGGCTCGGGGGAGGCTCGACCGACGCCGCCGCTGTGCTCCGCTGGGCCGGGGCCGGCATCGGCGCAGACGAACTCGCGCGTGCGTCGACGCTCGGCGCCGACATCCCGTTCTGTCTGGTGGGTGGACGGGCGCGCGTCCGCGGGATCGGCGAGCTGATCGACCCGATGAACTTCGAAGACCTGTCGGTGACGTTGGTGATCCCGCCGATCTCGGTGAGCACTCCGGCGACCTACCGGGCATGGGACGACCTCGGGGGGCCGACCAGCGACGGGCCGAACGACCTCGAGCCGGCCGCGATGTTGGTCGAACCGCGACTGCGCTGGTGGCGCGACGCGATCGGCGAGCGGGTCGGTTCCGCGCCGACGCTGGCCGGCAGTGGGGCGACCTGGTTCGTCGAGGGTGGACACAGCAACGCCCTCGCAGATCTGATCGGCGAGGGCGCAACGGTTCTGGAGGCACGCGCTGTGCCCCGACTCGATTGAACTACTTGCGACGTTGGTGACGCGTGCGACGGAGCATCTTCTTGTGCTTCTTCTTGCGCATGCGCTTGCGGCGCTTCTTGACCAGCGAACCCATAAGGGTCGCCACGCTATCGGCAGTGGCAAGAGGTGCCACCCGAGATACCGTGACGAACGCGGTGCAACACCGAGAGGTGGCGGTGCGACACCGGCGACCATCCGGGGTCGTCTAATGGTAGGACAGCGGTTTTTGGTGCCGTTTGTAGGGGTTCGAGTCCTCTCCCCGGAGCGATGAGCGTTTCTGCGATCGTGCTCGCGGCGGGGGCTGGAACCCGCATGCGTTCCAGCCGACCCAAGCCCCTCCACCTGATCTGCGGGCGCCCGATGGTGCTCCACGTGATCCACGCGCTGAGCGAGGTCCAACCCGAGCGCACGGCGGTCGTCGTCGGACACAGCGCCGAACGCGTCACCAAGAAGGTGCAACAGCTCGCGCCCGGATGGGCCAACGTCGCCTTCGTCGAACAGACCGACCAGAACGGCACCGGCGATGCCGCGGCGATCGGGATGACCGCGCTCCCCGGCGACGATTACGACGAAGAGTCGACGATCGTCGTGCTGCCCGGCGACACTCCCCTGCTCGGTCCCGACACCGTGCGCGAGTTGGTCGCGACCCACATCGAGAACGACAACGCGGCCACGCTGCTGAGCAGCGTACTCGACGATCCCACGGGATACGGTCGGGTGATCCGCAAGAGCGACGGCCAGGTGCGTGCGATCGTCGAACAGCGCGATGCGGCACCCGACGAACTGGACGTCCGCGAGATCTGCACCAGCATCTACGCCTTCCGCCGCGACCTCCTCGGACCTGCGCTGCGCAAGCTGACCACCGACAACGCGCAGGGCGAGTACTACCTGACCGACGTGATCTCCGTGCTCGGCGAGATGGGCCATCGCATCGGGTGCGTCGAGGCACCGGGTCGTGAGACCCAGGGCGTCAACGACCGCTGGCAGCTCGCCCTGGCCGAACGCGAACTCCGCGCCCGCACCAACCGCGGGTGGCTACTCAGCGGTGTCACCATGCTCGATCCGCGCCAGACCTTCATCGACGTGACGGTCAAGATCGGTCGCGACGTCACCCTGTATCCGGGCACGATGCTGCAAGGATCCACCGTCGTCGGCGACGGCTGCGAGATCGGTCCCGACACGCGACTCGTCGACTGTGCGGTGGGCGCGAACGCCAATGTCGAACACACGGTGGGACACGACGCCGAGGTCGGAACCGGCGCGATCGTCGGACCCTACGCCCACCTCCCGGCCGGATCGTCGGTGCGTTCTGACACGACCACCGGGGCGTTCTACACTGCCACCACGGGTTGAGCCTGCGGGCCGGAATTCCACGGCCAGACGACGCATCAGACATCGGCAGAGACTTCGGGGAGGGAGTCATTCCATGGAGAAGGTCACGACCAAACGGCTCGCCCTCTACTCGGGGCGCACGCATCCCGAACTCGCCGAAGAGATCGCTTCGCACCTCAACATCGGGCTCGGCAGCGGCAACCTCGTCGAGTTCGCCAACGGTGAGGTGCGGTGCAGCTTCGGCGAATCCGTCCGCGGCAACGACGTGTTCATCATCCAGAGCCACTACGGCATCGACGGGCGTTCGGTGAACGACTCGATCATGGAGCAACTCATCATGATCGACGCCGCCTACCGGGCCTCGGCGAAGCGCATCACCGCTGTCGTACCGTTCTACGGTTACGGGCGACAGGATCGCAAGGCGGCCGGGCGCGAGCCGATCACGGCCCGCCTGGTCGCCGACATGTTCAAGGCGGCCGGCGCCAAGCGGATGATCTCGATCGACCTGCACTCGGGACAGATCCAAGGCTTCTTCGACGGGCCCGTCGACCACCTCACCGCGATGCCGGTGCTCGAGGACTACATCCGCAAGCATGCCGACCGGCCGGTGATCGTCTCGCCCGACGCCGGACGGATCAAGGTCGCCGAGCGCATGGCACAGCACCTCGTCGACTGCGGCGCCGACCTGGCGTTCATCTACAAGCGTCGCCCGAAGGGCACGGCCAACGTCGCCGAGGCGGCCGAGGTGATGGGCGATGTCGACGGTCGGCTCTGCGTCCTCACCGACGACATGATCGACACTGGCGGAACGATCATCTCGGCCGCCGAACTGCTGATCAAGCGCGGCGCCACCGAGGTCTGGGCGATGGCCACCCACGGCGTGCTCTCCGGCCCGGCGATCGACCGGCTGAAGAACGGACCCCTCACCCGCGTGGTACTCACCAACACGCTGCCCCTTCCCCCCGAGAAGCAGCTCCCGATGATCGAGGTGCTGTCGGTGGCACCCCTGATCGCCGAAGCGCTCGGCGCGGTGTTCGACGACACGAGCGTGAGCGAGATCTTCGGCGGCGACAACCTCGCCTGACGTTCCGACGAATCCCTACCTCCGACACCCCGTTCTGTGTACGGATCTTCCCGCTGAGCGGGACCGCGTGTGCAAATTTCAGGTCAAGACCGGTTCTGTGTGCGGATCTTCCCGCTCAGCGGGAACCTGTGCACATATTTCGGGGGGACGGGGGGATGTGGGGTGGGGGCGATAGCGTTGTGTGCTGCTGTATCGACCTGGCGAGTACCGAATTCCGGTGCCGCCTCACGAGTTCGCTGGAAGCCGAATCACCATGTCTGAGACCGTTCTGATCGCCGAAGCAGGCCGTACGACCGGGAGCGCCGCGTCCCGCCGTCTGCGCTCCACCGACAAGATCCCCGCCGTCCTCTACGGCCACGGGATGGAGCCGCTGAACGTGGCTGTCGCCCGCCGCGACCTGCGCGCCGCACTCTCGGGTGCTGCCGGATTCAACACGATCCTCGACGTCACGGTCGACGGCACGGTCTACCCGTCGCTGATCAAGGACGTCCAGCGCCACCCGGTGCGCCGCAACATCGACCACATCGACTTCATCCAGGTCAACCTCAATGAAGTCGTGGTCGTCGCAGTCCCGGTTCGCCTCGAGGGTGAGGCCAAGGACGTCTCCCAGAACGGCGGCCTCGTCGACCTCACGATGACCGACGTCGAGGTCACGACCACGCCGCGCAACATCCCCGACGAATTCGTCGTCGACGTCACCGACATGACGATGGACACCGTCATCCGCGTGGAGGATCTCGACCTGCCGTCGGGCGTCGTGCCGACGTCCGAAGCCGATTCCCCGGTCGTCACGGTACTCACGATGCGCACGCCTGTGCTCGACGCCGAAGAGGCAGCCCGCGAGGCTGCCGCCGAGGAAGGCGAAGAGGGCGAGGGCGGCGACGAGACCGGCGACGAGGGCGACGACGCGGCCGGTGGCGACGACGCCGGGTGATCACCGCGGCGGGCTCCTGATCGCCACCGCTCGACCGGGAGGCTGCTGACATGGGCCTGTTCGGACGCTCCGGCAAAGGCAACCCGTTCGATTGGCTCGTCGTCGGACTCGGCAATCCCGGACCGAAGTACGCCCGGACGCGCCACAATGTCGGCGAAGAGGTCGTAAAGCTCCTCGCCGAACGTCAAGAGGTAACGCTCAAGGGCGGGCGCGACAATGCGCTCGTGGCCGAGACCCGGATGTCCGATCAGCGGGTCGTGCTGGCGTTCCCGCTGACGTTCGTGAACGATTCGGGCCAGGCGACCGGCGCGATGGTCCGCCGCTACCGCATCGAATCACCCGACCATCTGATCGTCGTGCAGGACGAACTCGATCTGCCGCCCGGCGACCTGAAGATCAAGGCCGGAGGTGGGCTCGCCGGCCACAACGGCCTCCGCTCGATCGCGCAGCATCTGAAGTCACAGGACTTCCTGCGCGTGCGGATCGGGGTCGGCAAGCCCGATACCAAGGAACGCGGCAGGGGTCATGTGCTCTCACGCGTCCCGCGCCGCGAGCGCGAGCAGCTCGATGTCACCGTCGTCGAGGCCGCCGACGCGGTCGAACTCATCATCGCCCGGGGCACCGACGCCGCCATGCAACGGTTCAACCAGCGATGACCATCGCCGGTTCGCCATCGCACACATCGACCGGGGCCGATGCGCAGGACAGTGCGGAAACCCGGACCGGCACCGGTGGCAGCCACGATGCTGGAGCACCCCTCGAGGCGCTTGCACCCCTTCTGCGCGACGAACCCGGCCTCGTCCGCGCGCTCGGCGATCCGTCGGCCAGGCTCGCCGTCGTCGAGGTGGCACGGCCGCTGTCGATCGCGGCCCTGTCCCACCTCTCGACGCGGCGACCGCTCGTCGTCGCCTGCCCGACCGGCACGATGGCCGCCCAGCTCGTCGACGACCTCGACCAGTTCCTCCCCGGCGGGGCCGCCGTCCATTTCCCGGGGTGGGAGACGCTGCCGTTCGAACGGGTGAGCCCGAGCGTCGAGACGATGGGTCGACGCCTCGACATCCTGTGGCGCCTCCGCGATCCCGATCGTTGCCCGCGCATCGTCGTTGCGGGCGTGAGAGCGCTCCTCCAGCGGCTCGGTCCCGGCGCGACGACGATCGAACCGATCATCGTCCGGCCGGCGACCGAGATCGATCCCGAGGCACTCACCCGAACGCTCGTCGATTTCGGCTACCGCAGAGAGGAGCTCGTCGAGCACCGCGGCGAGTTCGCGAGACGCGGCGCGATCATCGACGTGTACCCGTCTACCGCCGATGCGCCGATCCGCATCGACCTCTGGGGAGACGAGGTCGACCGGCTCACCCGGTTCGGCGTCAACGATCAGCGGTCGTCCCGCGATCTGGTCTCGGCGACGATCTTCCCGGCACGCGAACTGATACCGACCGATGACGTCCGCGCCCGGGCGTCCGAACTCGTCGCCGCCGAGCCGTGGGGACGCGAACAGTGGGAACGCCTCGCCGAGGGTGCGCTCTTCGACGGAATGGAGAGCTGGATGCCCTGGCTCACCGACGGCGACCGCCTGCTCACCGACGTTCTGCCCGCCGACGCGAAGATCGTCCTCATCGAACCCCGCCGGCTGCGCGACCGGGCGCTCGATCTGATCGCCGAGGAGGACGATCTCGCCCGCGCCCTCGCCTCGACCTGGGAGCGCGACCCCGACCGGCCGTTTCCGCGGCTGCACGCGGAACCCGATTCGCTGCTCGCCAACGCCGGTTCGTTCTGGTCGATCGATTCGTCGCCCGAATCGCCGGCAACCCCGGTCGTCCAGGCGTCTGGCTGGGGTCCGGTCGCCGGTGACGGCAGCGGTCTCACCGACCGCCTGATCCAACTCATCGGCGATGGCTATCGCGTCGTCGTCGCGGCGGACGGCGCCGGGTCGGCCGAGCGCCTCCACGCGCTGCTCCTCGACCACGGTCTCGATTTCCCGATCGCCACGAGCGGCGCTGCGCTCACGACGGGCGGCCACATCATCGTCGCTCCCCTGCACCGCGGCTGCACCGTCCCGAGCGCGAAGCTGGCGATCGTCGCCGAGAGCGACCTCACCGGACGGCGCCGCGCCCACCGCGCCGCCCGGCGGCCGCGACGCGAGGGTGCGAGCACGTTCGAGGACCTCGCTGCGGGCAGCTACGTCGTGCACCACCAGCACGGGGTCGGGCGCTACGAGGGGATGGTCAAGCGGGCGATCGGGGGTGTCGAACGCGACTACCTCCTCGTGTCGTACAAGGGTGGCGACAAGCTCTACGTACCGTCCGATCAGATCGACACGCTGCGCCAGTACGTCGGCGGCGAAGCCCCGAAGCTGCACCGCCTCGGCGGGTCCGAGTTCGCCAAGACCAAGAGCAAGGTCCGGTCGGCGGTACGCGAGATCGCCCAGGAACTCGTGGTGCTGTACCAGAAGCGGGTGACCGCGCAGGGCCATGCATTCGCCCACGACACCCCGTGGCAGACCGAGATGGAAGACTCGTTCCCGTACGTCGAGACGCCCGACCAACGCGTCGCCATCGACGACGTCAAGCGCGACATGGAACTCCCCTACCCGATGGATCGGCTGGTGTGCGGCGACGTCGGCTTCGGCAAGACCGAGGTGGCGATCCGCGCCGCGTTCAAGGCGATCCAGGACGGCAAGCAGGTCGCCGTCCTGGCACCGACCACCCTGCTCGCGGGGCAGCACGGCAACACGTTCGCCGACCGCTTCGCCGGCTACCCGATCCGGGTCGAGGTGCTCTCGCGGTTCCTCACCACGGCGCAGGCGAAGAAGGTCATCGCCGACACCGCATCGGGCGAGGTCGACTGCCTGATCGGCACGCACCGCCTGCTCGCCAAAGACGTGCGCTTCAAGGATCTCGGCCTGCTCGTCGTCGACGAGGAGCAACGATTCGGTGTGCAGCACAAGGAGTCGATGAAACAGCTCAAGACGAACGTCGACGTCGTCACGCTCACGGCGACACCGATCCCGCGGACGCTCGAGATGTCGCTCGTCGGAATCCGCGACCTCTCGCTCCTGCAGACCCCGCCGGCCGACCGCCAGCCGATCCTCACCTACGTCGGCGAGTACGACGAGCGCGTCGCGATCGAGGCGATCCGCCGCGAACTGCTCCGCGAGGGCCAGGTCTTCTGGGTCCACAACCGCGTGCAGTCGATCGATACCGCGGCGCGCCGTCTGCGCGAACTCGTCCCCGAGGCGCGCATCGCGGTCGCCCACGGACAGATGGACGAGGGCACCCTCGAACAGACCGTGCAGGACTTCTGGGACGGCGAATACGACGTGCTCGTCTGTACGACGATCATCGAGTCCGGGATCGACATGCCGACGGTGAACACCCTGGTCGTCGAACGTTCCGATCTGCTCGGTCTGGGCCAGATGCACCAGCTCAGAGGGCGCGTCGGCCGATCGGGCCACCGGGCGTACGCCTATCTCTTCCACCCCCGCGACAAGGTGCTCACCGAGGAGGCCTACGAGCGGCTGCGCACGATCGGCGAGTCGACCGATCTGGGCTCGGGTTTCAAGATCGCGATGCGCGACCTCGAGATCCGGGGCGCGGGAAATCTGCTCGGCGTGTCACAATCCGGTCACATCGCGGCGGTCGGCTACGACCTCTACTGCCAGATGGTGACCGAGGCGGTCGGCGAGATGAAGGGTGAACCGCCCCCGGACGCGCCGAGCGAGATCAGGCTCGACGTGCCGACCGATTCGTTCCTGCCGTCCGACTACGTTGCCAAGGAGTCGCTGCGGCTCGAGGCCTACCGGCGTCTCGCAGGGGTCACGACGGCGGACGAGGTCGACGACATCCGGACCGAGTGGGAGGATCGCTTCGGCCCGCTGCCCGAACCCGCCGAGGCGCTCCTCGACGTCGGCCATCTCCGCGCCGAGTGCCACCGGCTCGGGATCTCCGACATCCAGATCGGCCGCAACGAGGCCAAACTCGCCCCGCTCGAGCTGAAGCTGAGCGAGACGATGCGTCTGCGCCGCCTCTCGAGGAACGCCAAGTACAAAGAGGATCAGGGGCAGGTGGTCGTGCCACTGCCCCCCAAGGCCGAGCCGTCGGAATACCTGGTGCGCTTCCTCCGCGACCTCGTGCCCGTCGGCGACGATGGGGACTGAACATGACCGGAGTTGAACGGTAGGTTGCCCTCGTGACCCGACGCCTCCTGCCGATCGTGCTCATCGCGGCCACGCTGGCCGCCGGGTGCACGACGTTCTCCGACAACGACGCTGCCGCCCGCGTCGGCGACGACGAGCTGAGCGACGAGATGCTCGAGGAGCTCGTCGGTCTCGTTCCCGATCCGCAGACCGGCACGGTCGGCGAGCCGACCGACGGCAACGCGGTGCGCAACGCTCTCACGTTCTGGGTGCAGGCCAAGGCGCTCGACTCGATGATCGTCGGGAACGGCGTCGAGGTCTCCGACGACACCGTCGACAATGCGACGCAGCAAGCTTCCGCACAGGTCACCGGGTTCACCGAGCTCTCGTCCGGCTCGCAGGATTTCCTCGTCGGCTACTTCGCGTCGTCGGCGGTCACCGATCAGCTGCCAGGTCTCGACGACGCGGAGAAGGCCGAGTACTACGACCAGGGGATGGAAGAGAGCGGGATCGCATGCGTCTCGCACATCCTCGTCGAGACCCGGGAAGAAGCTCTCGACGTGATCGCCGAGCTCGACGCCGGCGGCGATTTCCCGACGATCGCGCAAGAACGGTCGATCGACACCGGTTCGGGAGCGCTCGGCGGTGTCCTGCCGTGCACGTTCATCACCTCATTCGAGACCCAGTACGTTCCGCCGTTCGTCGAGGCGTCGCGCACGGCGTTGGTCGGCGTTGCCACCGATCCTGTCGAGAGCGATTTCGGGTTCCACGTGATCCGCGTGCGCACGTTCGACGAGGTCGGCGACGAGTTGGGCGGATACTTCGACTCGCCCGACTTCGCCGTCGCCACCGCTCTCGACAACCTCGACATCTACGTCAACCCGCGATACGGCACACTCGACGACAGCGGCATCGTCGTGCCGCTCGGCTGACGGTCTCGTCGAGCGATGACGAGCAGCACCGGCGGCCGTATCACCGTCGTCGGGCTGGGCCCCGGCGACGCCGGGTACGTCACCGAGCAGACGCTGCACGCGATCGAACGGTCGGCGCACCGATTCGTCCGCACGACACGCCATCCGTCCGCGCATCTCGTGCCCGACGCCGACTCCTTCGACAGTCTCTACGAAACCGCCGATTCCTTCGAGGGCGTGTACGAGACGATCGCCGAGCGACTCGTCGCCGCGGCAGCGACGCACGGCGAGGTGCTCTACGCGGTGCCGGGCTCGCCGCTCGTGCTCGAACGCACGGTCCGTCTGCTCCTCGATCGCGACGACATCGATCTCGACATCCTGCCGGCGATGTCGTTCCTCGACGTCGTCTGGTCGCGACTGTCGATCGATCCCGTCGAATCGTCGGTGCGTCTCGTCGACGGCCACGACTTCGCCCGGGCCGCGGCGGGCGAACGGGGACCGCTGCTCGTCGCCCACACCCACGCCGACTGGGTGCTCTCCGACATCAAGCTCGCCGTCGACGGGGCCGACGGCGACGAGCCGGTCGTGATCCTGCAGGCGCTGGGCACCCCGCGGGAGCGGATCGTCCACACGACCTGGTCCGAGCTCGACCGCACCGTCGAGGCCGACCACCTGACGTCGCTCTACATCCCGCGTCTCGCCACTCCGGTCGGGGCTGCCTACGTCCGGTTCCACCAGCTCACGCGCACACTCCGCGAGCAATGTCCGTGGGACATCGAGCAGACGCACCGGTCGCTCGTCCCGCACCTACTCGAAGAGACCTATGAAGTCGTCGACGCGATCGAGGCGCTCGACGACGAGGGCGAGGGCGGCCAGGACGCCGGGCACGAGGGCATCGGATCCGCCGACGACGACCTGATCGAGGAACTCGGCGACCTGCTGTACCAGATCGAGTTCCACGCGACGATCGCCGAGCAGGAAGGTCGGTTCACGATCGCCGACATCGCCGACGGGATCCACGACAAGCTGGTGCGACGCCACCCCCACGTGTTCGGTGACACGGTCGTCGACGGCAGCGGGGAGGTGCTCGACAACTGGGAGGAGATCAAGCGGGCCGAGAAGGGCCGCACGTCGGTCTTCGACGGCATCCCACGCTCGATGCCCGCGCTCTCCTACACCGCCAAGGTCGCGAGGAAGGCGGCGCGGGCCGGCTTCGACTGGCCCGATGCGGAGGGGCCGTTCGCCAAGATCGACGAGGAGATCGCCGAGCTGCGCGAGGCGGCTGCCGGCACCGATGCGGAACATGCCGCCGATGAACTCGGCGACGTGCTGTTCGCCGTCGTCAACGTGGCCCGACACCTCGACATCGACCCCGAACTCGCACTGCGCGCGGCGGCCGACAAGTTCCGGCGCAGGTTCGAGGGTGTCGAGCACCTCGCCCGCGGGCGCGGGGTCGATCTCCGCTCGGCCGACCTCGCGACCCTCGACGAACTGTGGGACCGGGTCAAAGCGACCGAGTGACCAGCCTCCCCCGGCGACCCTGCAACACCGGCGAACCACGGCCGGTACGTTGGCTGGCGTATGAGTGAGATCGTTTCCGTCCTCGGCCGCCAGATCCTCGACTCCCGCGGCAACCCCACCGTCGAGGTCGAGGTAAGCCTCACTTCGGGGGCGACCGGCCGTGCGGCTGTCCCCTCCGGCGCATCGACCGGCGAACACGAGGCGGTCGAGCTCCGCGACGGTGGTGATCGGTATGGCGGCAAGTCGGTCGGCACCGCAGTCGGGTTCGTCAACGGCGAGATCGCCGATTCGCTCGACGGGTTCGACGCCCTCGATCAGCGGATACTCGACGCCGCGATGATCGAACTCGACGGCACCGACAACAAGGCGCGGTTCGGAGCCAACGCGATCCTCGGAACGAGCCTGGCGATCGCCAAGGCGGCAGCGATCGAACTCGACACACCCCTCTACCGCTACGTCGGCGGGCCCAACGCCCATGTGCTGCCGGTTCCGATGATGAACGTGATCAACGGCGGCGTCCATGCGGACAACTCGATCGACCTCCAGGAGTTCATGATCATGCCGGTCGGCGCGCCGAGCTTCTCCGAGGCGCTCCGGTGGGGCACCGAGACGTACCACGTGCTCAAGGGCGTCATCGCCGACCGCGGTCTGTCGACGGCGGTCGGCGACGAGGGCGGCTTCGCACCGGATCTCGAGTCGAACGAAGAGGCGATCAGGGTGCTCGTCGAGGCGATCGAGAAGGCCGGCTTCACGCCCGGCGACGAGATCGCCATCGCGCTCGACCCCGCCACGAGCGAGGTGTACCGCGACGGCGCCTACCACCTCGAGGGCGAGGGCAAGATCCTCTCGCCGGCGGAGATGACCGAGTACTGGACCCGCCTCGTCGACACCTACCCGATCGTGTCGTTGGAGGATGCGATGGACGAGAACGACTGGGACGGCTGGCAGACGCTGACCGCCGCGATCGGCGACCGGGTGCAGCTGGTCGGCGACGATCTGTTCGTCACCAACAGCGAGCGCCTGCGAACCGGGATCGATCGGAACGTCGCCAACTCGATCCTGATCAAGGTCAACCAGATCGGCACGCTCACCGAGACCCTCGACACGGTCGATCTCGCCACACGCCACGCGTACACGTCGGTGATGAGCCACCGCTCGGGTGAGACCGAGGACACGACGATCGCCGATCTCGCCGTCGCGACGAACTGCGGCCAGATCAAGATCGGTGCGCCGGCGCGCAGCGATCGGGTCGCCAAGTACAACCAGCTGCTGCGCATCGAGGAGCACCTCGGCGAGGCTGCCGAATATCGCGGCGCGTCAGCGCTCGCACCGCTGCGTTAGAGCGACTCGGCGCCGTTCTCGGTCCGGAATCCGCTGCAGACCCGCGGAATCGGGACCGAGAACGCGATCACGACGGACATTTCGCCCGCCGCGAGCGAACAGGTTCTCCGGCTTGCCGCCCGATTCTCGCGCGCACGTGCGAGAATCGACGTGATGACGCGCTCGGGTACCACCTCGATCAAGCGGCCCGCCCCGTCCGCCGCGGCCGACGAGGGTTCGTCGCGCCTCGGTGACCTGAGTCGGCCGATCCCGGTCGAGAAACGGATCCTGCGGCGCCCGCGACTTGCGATCGGTGCCGGCATCGGCGCGCTGGTGGTGATCGTCGCGATCGCCGCTGCGGTGTTCGTCCTGCCGATCCAGACCTGGTCAGACCAGAACGAGAGCCTCGACCAGCGCCAGGCACAGCTCGCCGAACTCCAGCGCGTCAACGGCCAACTCGCCGCCGAGGTCGAATGGCTGCAGACCGACGACGGAGCGAGGGAGGCCGCCCGCGAGGAACTCGGCGTCGTCGAGATCGGCGAGCGACGGTCATCGTTCCTCCCGCTTCCCGCCCTGCCGAGCGCCCTCCCCGAGGGCTGGCCGTACAACATCACCACGCGGATCATGAACGCGCGTCGCGCTGGGGACGCGGCGCCCGCGGGCGGCTAGGTTTCAGTCGGCGCACACGCGCCCGTCGCGCAGAGCATGCGCGACGTCGAACGACATCGCATCCGCAGAGGGGTACTCGTGGTCGGCAGCATTCTTGGTGAGCGGGTCATCCGCAAGGAGGATCCGAAGTTCCTCACGACGGGAGGGGTCTACGTCGACGACCTCACCGACGATCGGCTCGCCGGCGCGGCGCAGGTGGTCTACGTCCGCTCCCCGGTCGCCCACGGGACGATCCTCTCGATCGACATCGACGAGGCGAGGTCGATGCCCGGTGTCATCGCTGTCCACACCGCCGAGTCGCTCGGGCTCGAGCCCGTCCCGGCGACGTTCAACCCGATGGTTTCGCGGACGCTGCTGGCCAGCGGGAAGGTGCGCTACGTCGGTGAGCCGGTCGCCGTCGTCGTGGCCGAGACTCTCGAACAGGGCACCGACGCCGCCGACGCGGTGTTCATCGACGTCGACGTGCTGCCCGCGCTGATCGATCCCGAGGCCGCACTCGAATCCGACACGCTGATCTACGAGGAGGTCGGCAGCAACGCCGTGTTCGACACGACGGCGCTGGGGCTGCCCGAGAACTCCCCCGCCGACGAGTTCTTCGACGGCTGCGAGGTCGTCGTCGGCGGGCGCTTCCTCAACCAGCGCGTCGCCCCGTGCCCGCTCGAGGTCCGCGGCTCGGCCGCAACGTGGATCGACGGCCGGCTCCAACAGTGGCTGTCCACACAGCACGCCCAGGGGACCACCGCTCCACTGGCCGCCGCCAACGGTGTCGACGAGTCGCAGATCCACGTGATGACGCCCGACGTCGGAGGGGCGTTCGGCGCGAAGATCGGCGCCTACCCCGAGGAGCTCCTGCTCGGTCCGCTGTCGAAGGCGATCGGTCGTCCGATGCGCTGGCGCGAGACGCGCAGCGAGTCGATGATGGCCCTCGGTCACGGACGGGCGCAGATCCAGCACGTCAAGATCGGTGGATCGAAGGACGGTACCGTCACCCACTACCAGCTCTACGCCGTGCAGGATTCGGGCGGCTTCGTCGACATGGGCACGATCCTCGCCCCGTTCATGACGCGCCCGATGTCGTCGGGTGTCTACGACATCCCCAACATCGAGGTCCGCACGACATCGGTGGTCACCAACACCACGCCGGTCGTCGCCTACCGCGGCGCGGGACGACCCGAGGCCACCGCGGCGATCGAGCGGGCGATGGACATGTTCGCCGCCGAGCTCGGCCTCGATCCCGTTGAGGTCAGACGGCGCAACCTGATCGCCAAGTTCGACGAGCCGCACACCACCTCGATCGGTCAGACGTATGACGTCGGCGACTACGAGGCGTGCCTCGACCGCGCCCTCGAGGGGGCCGGGTACGCCGACCTCCGCGCCGAGCAGGCCACCAGACGCGCTTCGGGCGACGATCGGCAGCTCGGCATAGGCGTCAGCGTGTACGTCGAGATCACGGGCGGCATCGAGCCGTACGGCGACCACGCGCGGATCGAACTCGCCGACGACGGCTCGGCCACCATCTACACCGGCACGTCGCCGCACGGCCAGGGTCACGACACCGCCTGGTCGATGATCGCGAGTGAGCAGACCGGAATCCCGATGGATCGCATCACGCTCGTGTGGGGCGACACCGACCTCGTTCCGGAGGGCGGCGGCACGATGGGTTCGCGTTCGCTGCAACACGGCGGCGCGGCGGTGAACCAGGCCTCCGTCGAACTGGTCGACAAGGCGCGATCGCTCGCCGCATCGATCCTCGAGGCCGACGAGGCCGACATCGTGCTCGACAAGGCTGCCGGCGCGTTCCACGTCGCCGGCACGCCGGCGATGTCGAAGACGTGGGCCGACCTCGCCGTCGCCGCCAGGGCCCGGAACGACGAACTCGACATCTCGACGGTGTTCTCCACCTCGATGCCATCGTTCCCGTTCGGAGCCCACGTAGCGGTAGTCGAGGTCGACACCGCGACCGGCGAGGTGCGACTGCTCCGCCAGGTCGCCTGCGACGACGCCGGCACGATGCTCAACCCGCTACTGCTCGAAGGGCAGGTGCACGGCGGCATCGGCCAGGGTGCCGCCCAGGCACTGCTCGAGGAGGTTCGCTACGACGACGACGGCAACCCGATCACGTCGAACCTCGCCGACTACGGGATGATCTCGGCGGCCGAGCTGCCGAGCTTCGAGCGCATCCCGATGGAGACGCCGACATTCCTCAACCCGCTCGGCGCGAAGGGCATCGGAGAATCCGGCACGATCGGCTCGACGCCCGCGATCCAGTCAGCGGTGGTCGACGCTCTGGCCCACCTCGGCGTCCGCCACCTCGACATGCCCGCCACGGCGGAACGGGTGTGGCAGGCGATCCGCTCGGCCTCGTCCTGACCCGCCACTCCGAGCAGTCTCACCCCGAGCAACAACAGGAAGTTCAGATGACCGAAACCGCAATCCCCCAGACCGATGAGACGTCCGGCGATCCGGTCGGCGAGCATCCGCGGGCGACGTTCACCTCGTTCGAGGAATCGACCGCCGAGGACTGGGCGATGATCACCCCGCAGCTCGAGATCACCCAGGGCTTCGTGGCCGACCGGGTGATCGGACTGATGCGCGAGCTGAAGTTCGATCACGGCGGATTCCCCGTCGACCGGCTCGAACACAGCCTCCAGACCGCCACCCGTGCCGAGAACGACGGGCGCGACGACGAGTACGTGTTGTGCGCGCTGATCCACGACATCGGCGACACTCTCAGCCCGTACAGCCATCCCGACATCGCGGCGGGGATCCTCAGGCCGTTCGTGTCCGAGGCCAACCACTTCATGGTGAAGAACCACGGCGCATTCCAGGGCTACTACTTCTGGCACTACATCGGGCTCGACAAGAACGCCCGCGACGAGTGGCGCGACTCGCCGTATTTCGACCACACCGAGGAGTTCTGCGCCGCGTACGACCAGATGGCGTTCGACCCCGACTACGAGAGCAACCCCCTCGAGCACTACGAACCGCTGATCCGCGACATCCTGCGCGGCAACTGAACCCGGCTCCGGATTCTGTGTGAGCGAATACCGCGCACGACGACGTAATCGCTCACGCAGAATGCCGAGACCGGACGACTGGGGCCGCGGGCGCTACCTTCACTCTCCGTGAAGACGACGCTCGGACGACTCGAGCTCGCGATCGGGATGGTCGCGAGCGTGATCGTCCTGAGCACGCTCGGATACTGGGCGTTCGGCCTCAGCCCGCTCGACGCGTTGTACCAGACGATCACGACGGTCACGACCGTCGGATTCCGCGAGGTACACGAGTTCGACGCCGCCGAGAAGTGGTTCACCATCCTCGTGATCATGACCGGTGTCGGCACGGTGCTGTACACCGTCACGATGATCGTCGAGGTCGTCGTCGAGGGCCAATTGAGTGATCTAGTCGGGAGGCGACGTATGGATCGAGAGATCGGAAAGATGAGCGGCCACACCGTGGTGTGCGGCTGGGGACGCGTCGGTCGGGCGGTCGCTGCCGACCTGTCGATCGCCGGACACGAGGTCGTGGTCATCGACACGAACGCCGAACGTCTCGCCAACGTTCCGCACCTGACCGTGGTGGGCGATGCGACGCTCGACCGCACGCTCGAGGAGGCAGGGATCACCAAGGCCACAGCACTCATCGCGGCGCTCGAGGGCGACGCCGAGAACCTGTTCGTCACACTGTCGGGCCGCGCTCTCAACCCCGACCTGTTCATCGTCGCCCGCGCCCGCCAGGACGAGAGCGTGCCGAAGCTGACCAACGCCGGCGCCGACCGCGTCGTCAACCCCCAGGAGCTCGGGGCTGCCCGGATGGCGTCGTTCATCGCCCAGCCCCATGTGGCCGAATTCGTCGACGTCGTGATGCACGAGCGTTCGCTCGAGTTCCGGATGCAGGAGATCGAGGTGGCCGACGGGTCGCCGCTCGCCGGTCGCACGCTCCGCGAAGCCGACATCCGAGGCCGCAGTGGTGTGCTGATCCTCGCGCTCCGCGATGCCGACGGGACGTTCACGACGAACCCGACCGGCGATACGGTGATCGAGCC
>CBDUYD010000034.1:0-20624 GCA_965371355.1 uncultured Ilumatobacteraceae bacterium | reverse complement strand
CAACGTGTGGAATCGCAGCGGGCCCGGTTGTCGGGTTACGGCACTCGCGTTCTGGGCGGTCGGCGTCGGTCGGCCGGCGACCGCAATGCTACATATGCCTGTAATCCACCTGGGGTTTCGAGCGGCTCATGACGTCGTCGGAGCGCGTCGTTTTGAGCAGCCTCAACCCGGCGATTGGGAGCGGTTGACTGGCCTCGGCAGGTCGTCAGCCGGCGGTCCCGTAGATCCAGAAGCTCGCAGCGCTCTCCTGAGGTGTGCAGCGGTCGTTGATGTCGATGTCGGCAGGAATCACTTTTTCGACCAGGTCCTCGTCGAATTCCACTGACGCCGGCCCTTCGAAGGTTGCCCGGACGCCGAGGTCGGTGACATCGGTGCCGTCGCTCGTGAAGAACAGCGCGAGTTCGAGTGAGCCGGGCTCGCCCGTATATCGCCAGCCGCCGACAGTGTCTCCGGTGCCCTCGTAGAAGCAAGGCGCGAACGAGCCGGTGCCGGCGTCAACGAGGGCGACCTCATCGAGGCTCACCCGGGTCAGACGGTAGGTGCCGACGTTCCTCTCTAGGAAGTCGGCAGGGAACTCGACCGGAACCACGACGGGTCCGAGGTCGAAGGTGGTCCCGTCGTAGCTCACGCGCAGGGTTCGCTCCTCGACCTCGCCACCAGCGGAGTTGCTGAAGTAGTCATCGGCTGCAGCGTCGTTCAGTGCGACCGGTGGTCCCAGCTCAAGCTGCAGAGGGTCGGGAGCGCCGAGGGGGAAGGCGTCGACGTCGTCGGGTCGACTCGGGTCAAGGCGAGCCTCGTCCGGGAACTCGGCGCCGACCGTGTCGTCGAAGATGATTGCGTGAACGACGACGGCACCACCGGCAAGGACCGCCGTCGCCGCGGCGACCGTCACCACTTTGGCTCCCACGCCGAGTCCGGTCCAGGCGGCGCCGAGACCAGTCTGAGTCGGCGCGACGCTGCCCACCGCCTGAGACATGGTCGAGACCGCTGCCTTGGTCGCTGCGCCGCCGGCGATCGCCTCGATCGCAGTGCACGCTGCCGCCGCTCCGCTGCCGACGAGCTTGACCTCACGGGTGGTCTTGAGTCCGACGTAGGCTGCGACCCTGAGCATGTACTCGTTCCCGGCGTCCTCGTCGACGAGGACGATCGCATCGGGGACCTCCTTCAGGGCCTTCTTCGATTCGCGTCGCGAGAGGATGTAGGCACCGGCGTAGCAGCGACTGAGCGATCTTGCCTCGTCGACCACCTTGCGGTCCTTGAGGCGTTTGACGAAGGCGTCGAGCGTCTCGCGGTCACCGTCCGCTCCGATGACGAGGAAACCATTTGGCACGCGTGCTCTGAGCGCTTCCCAGACAGAGACCAGCACCTTCTGGTAACCCTCGCCGTTTCCGCTCTCGAGGTCGGCGCGTGAGACGTCGACTCGGTGCAAGGGGTCGAACAGTTCGCCGATGTCCTCCGCGAGCTCGGGGGCCGGCTCGGCACCGTCGAGCAGGACGGGGACGGCCCTTGCCCGAGTGGCCTCGTCGAGAGCCTGGCACACCTCGTTGCGGACCGGGTCGTCGGAGTCGTCGATCCGGCGGGATCCGGGTTCGCCGCTGCCAGCCCAATCCGCTCCGACGAGCACGAGCGCGGCGTCGGCCTCCGACATCGCCGATTCGAGCTCCCCTCTCCAGTCCTGACCACCGATGAGGTCGTCCTGGTCGCGGAACACGCACTCAGAGGTGAGGTCGTCCCTGAGGTGCTGGGCCAGCGCCGTCGCGGTGTGCCGAGCCTCGCTGCGCCGGTAGGAGACGAAGACAGATGGCACCCTGTCGGCGTCCGGGCCGAGTGGTGCGACCTGAGCATCGCTTGGTGCTGGCGCCATGGATCTGGTCCTCCGATCCTGATTGTGAATGCTCGGCACATCGCCGGGAGAGGCTGCGGATCCGTCGCGGTCTCGCTGATGCGAACATGTGACACCTCATCGCCATGCTGATCCCATGACATTCTCACCATGCGGCGCAGGATGTGAACGGCCGGAGACGGTCCTGTGCCGCACCAATCGATTCTCGTTGACCAGGTAAAGAGACGCAAGGCATTGCAGCGCATAGTGCCCGACATCAATGCCTTGAGCCTGCTGGCGCCTGTTCCGAACGCGAACCCCGACTCGGATCCCATATATGTGCCGTTGCGGACGGCACGCATATCGCGCTTCGTCGTGAGCCGAGCATATTGTTCGGGCGAACGTGGCGATATTCAGCGTTGGAGTCCTTGGGGCCGTCGGCGGTTGAGTGATTGGAGTCGCTGCATCCTGGCGGCGGCCGTTCGATCGCTGCATCGCTGAGCCCGGGGTCGACGACTGCATCGCCCACGTCGTCGCGACGTTCGTGTGGTGCTGGCGAGTGGAGCTCGCGGAGTTGTCGGCGTCGTTGCAGTGCGCTGGCTTCGTCGGGCTGTCGGGCGAGCGCGGCGGCGACGGCTCCTTGCGGGCTCCCTTCGTCCCGAGCCGGTTGGCTGCTGAGGCGCACCGGGCGGTCTCGTTGACGACGACATGTGGATCGGATGACGGAAGCCGCCTCGGCAACAGGCAGACCAGAGCAATCTCGATTGTCGCCCCACAGACACGACAAACGAGTCGCGGGCATCCTTATGACTGTTCCTCGACCGGCGAAGGGCGACGGCACCGAGCTCGTCGAAGGCATCCGACGCCGCTCATAACGTCGATGTTCGCCCGGACGAGCAGCCGTCCGAGGTCGGCACGTCCCGGAGCGTTCAACTGCTCCAGAACTTGCGCTGGATCGGCGCTGCCCTTCAGAACCGATCGTCGTGACAATCCATGACCGAGGTGACTATAATACTGGTCATGTCCGCAACCTTGCCGCTCGCCCAGGTGAAGTCGAAGTTCTCCGAGATGATCGACCGCGTCGAGCACACGCACGACCGAATCGTCGTCACCCGCAACGGCCGGCCCGCAGCCGTCATGATCAGCCCGGACGATTTGGCGTCTCTGGAAGACACTCTCGAGCTGCTCTCGGATCCCGACGCGATGCGCGAACTCACCGAAGCGAAGCATGCGGCCGCCACCGGCGACTACATCACAGGTGACGAACTGCGCGCCCGCTTCGCCTCCAAGTGACCGACCCCAACGATCCCTACGAACTGCGCGTCACCGGCCCGACGCAACGCCAGCTGGAACGACTCCCAGAGGGCACCGCAGCCGCGATTGTCGAGTTCATGCTGAGCGCCCTCATTGACAACCCACACCGCGTCGGCGGGCGCCTGCAGCGCGAACTCGCTGGGCTCCACTCTGCACGACGAGGGGCGTACCGAGTGACCTACGAGATCGACGACGATCAGCACACCGTCATTGTCCTGCGAATCGATCACCGCTCGCGCGTCTACAGGTCCCGCTGATCGCCACGCATCTCGCCCATCAAGAAAGCCGGGAGACGCCGTCCGAGAACGGCACACACATGGGTGTGATAGGGGCCGCCCGCGAGCTGGTGAGCCGAGCATACTTTTCGGGCGAAGGTGGCACTGTTCAGCGTTGGAGTCGCTTCATCCTCGCGGTGGCCCGTTCGATCGCTGTGGCGCTGAGCCCGGGGGTGACGACTGCATCGCCCACGTCGTCGCGACGTTCGTGTGGTGCTGGCGAGTAGAGCTCGCGGAATTGTCGGCGTCGTTGCAGCGCGCTGGCTTCGTCGGGTTGTCGGGCGAGCGCGGCGGCGACGGCTCGTTGCGGGTTCCGTTCGTCCACGCTCTGATCGGGGCCGGATTGGTCGGGGTCGAGTGCTGGGGGCGCGGTGTGGATGTGGGACTGCCCCCTGATCGGTTGATGAGCGGTCCGCTGTGACCCCTGACCCTTGATCGCCCCGGCGGTCGGCACTACGTTGCTCCCGAGGAGGTGCGCGGGGGTGCGTCGGGTCTCGGCGGATCGAGTGCAGCCCATGTCCAATGGCTTTGCCGGAGGTTCTCGCGGGGCCGATCGTGCGGCGCGTCGATGCCGACGGCGCCGCGATCTGGATCGCGCTGAGTGAGCCAGCGGCCAAGGTGGAGGTCGTCGCCTGGCCGGGCAGCGGTCGCCGCTCGACGGGCGCCAAGACGGTCGACGGTGGCGACACGCCGCTGACCAAGGACGACGGCACGGGTACGACCCGCCGCATGGGTGAGCACCTTCACGTCGCGGTCGTGGTCGCCGAGTTCGAGGCTGGTTCGGCGCCCTCGCAGATCTTCAGCTACGACGTCGCCGTCGACGGCCGTGGCCTCAAGGATCTTGGCCTGCTCGCCGACGAGGACGCCGACTCAGCAGCCGCGGCCCACCGGCCGCAACGCCTCGCCCTCGGCTACGAGCCCGATGAACTTCCCAGCTTCGTGATGCCGGCGGCGACGGTGCAGGATCTCCGCTTCGCGCACGCATCATGTCGCAACGCCAAGACGGCGGGCCCCGACGCCATGCCGTGGCTCGACGACATCCTGGAGAAGCACCGCGACGACCCGGTCGGGCGTCCCCAGCAACTCTTCCTCACCGGCGATCAGATCTACGCCGACGACGTCGCCGCCATGCACATGGCGATGCTCAGCGACATCGGCGTCGAGCTGATGGGCGACGAGAAGATGCCCTTCGCCGATCTGCCGGGCGGTACCGACGGTGCCGAGTTCGTCAGCGTCACGCGCACTACCGTGCCCCCGCTCCGGCGGAAGCTCCCGGTCCGCAAGATCGGCCGCTTCTCAAACACGGCCGGCAGTAGCCACATGCTCACACGCGGCGAGTTCGCGGCGATGTACCTCGCGGCGTGGAGTCCGAGTGTCTGGCGCGAACTCCTCCCGAACGAGGAACTCACGAATCCGCCCGACCCGGCCGAGAGCGATCCGGACGCCCGCTCCCTCACCCCCATGAACTCGGACTGGCCGACCGATGACGACATCGAGAATCTCGATCGTCTCCGCGTCAACATCGAGCGCTTCCGCAGTCAGGTGCCCAAGGTCGCTCGTGCCCTCGCGAACGTCGCCACGTACATGATCGCCGACGACCACGAGATCGCCGACGATTGGAATCTCACCGAGGCTTGGACCGCCCGAGTCCGCCTCTCGGATTTCGGTCGGTCGATCGTGCGTCACGGGCTCGGCGCGCTCTGCATCTTCCAGGCGTGGGGGAACGACCCCAAGTTCTTCGAGTTCGGGGGCGGCGTCAAACCCAAGAGCGGTCGGGAGCGCAAGATCCTCGATCTACTCGAAGCCGACGCCGACGCCGTCAGTGATGAGCGCGGCGACACGACCGCCGACGACCTCGACGACGCCTTCGGCCTGAAGCCCGTGCTCGGTGACAATCCGAAACCGCAGATCCGCTTCGACTTCAAGGTCGAGAGCCTCGCCCACGTCGTCGTCGGCCTCGACACCCGCACCCGGCGCACCGCCAGCCGCGGACGGGAGAGCCCGCCCAATCTGCTCGGATCCTCGGTGACCGAGCAGATCCCCGAAGGGCCGCTCAGCGACGACCGGCTGCTCGTGCTGCTGTGCGCGGAGCCGCTGCTCAAGCCGGTCGTGTTCGAGACGTTCGTCAAGCCCGTCGCGACCGCCGTGTTCGACCTCGTGGCGTATGCCAGCTACACGGGAGATCTCGGCGATCCCGAACGGCCGCCGCGGGGTTTCGAGAAGTTCGAGGTCGAGAGCTTCGGCGCGGTCGAGGAGCACTTCGAAGCCGTTCTGAAGAGGATCGGCACCCATCCGCTCAGCGTCGTGTTATCCGGCGAGATCCACTTCGCCGTAGACCTCACCCTCGACTACTTCCCCGGCGGCACCGATCCCAAACCCGTCAGCCGGATCGTGCAGCTCGTCTCGTCGGCCGCCAAGAACCCCGCCGGCGCGGTCGAGCAGATGGTCATCCGCTCGCACCGCTGGGCGAGAGCGGCACTTCGAGGTGACCCGTTCGAGCGGCTCGGTTGGAACGAGGCCGCACCGATCCAACTTCCGGCCGGCACCTCGATCCGGCCGGGTCGCCGCGCCCGCATGATGCGCTCGCCCGCCCTCGTCCCCGCTGCGGACTGGCCCAAGGGCACGACGATCCCCGAGGATGCCGATCCGGACTGGAGCTGGCGGCTCCAGGTGCTCCGCGACGACCGTCCCGATCCGATGACGCGTCAGCCCGAGCAACCACCGTTGCCGGTGTTCGATGCATCGAGCCCGCGCGACTCGGTTGCGCTGATCGCGGCCCGCCACGCCGAACTGGCCCGCTCGCCGAACGAGCCGGTCCGCGGGATCGTCTTTCCTTCCAACATCGGCGTGGTGCACTTCGAGGGGGCCGCGCGCGACGGGCTCAAACTCGTGCACGAGATCTCATCGACCGACGGCCCCGACGTCGAGACCGGTTCGCCGTACACGCACCACGCGGTCGACCTCGTCCCGCCGTCGATCGAACAGACTCCGATTCTGCGATTCGTGCCATGAGCAACCCGCCGATCAGCAGTCCAGACCAGCTCGGCGGCCTCGACCTCGTGCCGGTCTTCAGCTACCTCCGCCCGCGCATCGAGGACTTCATCCGCTGGTTGCATCGCGTGTTCACCGACGACGATGTCGTCACTGCGATCCGGGCGGACCTCGGGCTCGAGTCGATCACGCCGGGCACCCGCCCCGAGCTGAGCGCCGAACAGCAGAAGCGGGTCGAGGAGATCATCCGGAGTCGCCTGGAGAAGGACCAGGAGCTCGAGGAGCTCAGCGACGAGGACAGGGAGAAGGCCAAGCTCGAGGCCCAGGACCAGCTGATCGAGGAAGCGGCCACCGCTCAGGCGTTCGCCGAGCTGACCCTCCAGCTCATCGAACTCTACGAAATCGTCCAGGTGTTCTCGGCAGCGGTCGACGACGACAGCGTGTCGGCGAGCGACGTGATCTGGATGGTGGCCGGTCCGTTCGCGACCGGATACCTCGAGGCCCGGGTGCCCGCCGCGCACGGTCTGCTGCAACTGCTGGGCGTGGTCACCGGCGAGCACCACGAGGTGATCGACGCGATCGACTTCACCGGCCTGGTCTCACCCTTCGACGTCCTCGACGAGGGGAAGGATCCCGAGGACATCGAGAGCGTCGCCGACCAACGGACCCAGCGAATCGCCCAGTTCGTGATCGCCGCCGTCAGCGCCCTCGATGCGACATTCCAGCCCGACGAGGGTGACGGCGAGGACAAGTTCGTCGCGTTCTCCGGTTGGGACCCCGAACCGACCGACGACCCCAAGTCCGTCGAGATCGCGAGCCGGGCGGTCACGTTCACCGTGCCCGTCGACCTCGGCCTCGGCGTGACCGCGCCACTGGTCACCGTCATGGCGCTCAAGAGCGACGAGGGGGGACCGGGTGTGCTCCTCAGCGTCTCGGGAGGCTGGTCGTACAGCGTCGGCCCCGCCTTCACAATCGGTGTCGAGGCGAACGGGGCCGCTTCGCTCATCCTCGGTCCCGACGGCTGCGACGCGCTGGGCGGCGCGGAGTTCCTGCTGACCGCGGAGGGTGGATCCGACGCCTCAACCGGACGGGGCGTGCTGCTCGGGTCGCCCGACAAGTCCCGCCTGCAAATCGGACACTACGATTGGCGCGCCGGAATCTCCGCCGACACGGGGCGCTGGTTCGCGAACGCGCGATTGCGCGACGCCAAGATCGTCGTCGACCTCGCCGACGGGAACGCGTTCCTGCGCGCACTCGCCGGGAAACGCTTCGAACTCGATGTCGACGTCGAGTTCGTCGTCGACAACGTCGACGGACCGCGCTTGCGAGGTGGATCGGGCGCGACCGTGCGGCTGCCGCTGCGCCGCACCATCTCTGGGGTCTTCGTGCTCCAGTACGTCGAGCTGCGCGTCAGGTTCGACGACCTCGAACTCGAGTTCGCCGCCGGCGTCACCCTCGACTTCAGCATCTTCCGGCTGTCGCTCGATCGGGTCGGCTTCACCTACAGCGCCAACATCGGTGAGGACGATCCGTCCGAGTTCGGGGCCCTGCTCCCACCGTCGGGCATCGGACTCGAGATCGATGCCAGCTGGATCAGCGGCGGCGGATCGCTGCTCTTCGATCTCGACAGGGGTGAGTACAGCGGCGTGCTCGAACTCAGCGTCGGGACCTGGGGCATCAACGCCATCGGCATGGTGACCACCAAGCGACCCGACGGCAGCGATGGCACCTCCTTCCTGCTGATGCTGTTCCTCGAATTCGAGATACCGCTGTTCTTCAACATCTACCTCACCGGATTCGGCGGCGTCTTCGCGCATGACCATCAGCTCGACACCCAGGCGCTCGGCTCGGGCCTGCGCACGGGTGCGCTCGACGACCTGCTCTTCCCCGAACATCCCGTCGCCAACGCCCCCCGCCTGCTCGCGCGCTACCGACAGCTCTTCCCGATCGAGGAGGGAACCCGGGTGTTCGGCCTGGCCGTCGAACTCTCGTTCGGCAAGCCGGCCGTCGCGACCCTGCGCCTCGCGGTCATGGCGGAGTGGGGCGACCGTGGTGGCGGCGAGGGGAAGGAGTGGCTGCTCGCCGGCGTCCTCCACGCCGAGCTGCCGAGAAAGGAGCTGGGCGGGCGCCCGTACCTGCAGCTGATCGTGGACGTCATCGGCGTGCTCGAGCCATCCCAGGGTCGGGCCGTGATCAGGGGTGGCGTTCGGGACAGCTTCGTCGGTACCAAGACCGGGCCGCGTGTGACCCTCGCCGGGGAGTTCTTCCTCACCCGATGGCGCGACGATCCCGATGCCGCGGACATCTGGATCGGCAGCTTCGGCGGATGGCACCCCGACTTCCGTCAGCTGCCACAACAGGTCCCGACAGATCTCGAACGGTTCCGTGTCGGGTTCAAGCTCGGTCCGGTGTCGATGTCGTTCACGCTCTACTTCGCATTCACGCCCGAGACGTATCAGTTCGGCGTCGACGTCCAGATGAAGGCCAAGCTCGGCCCGGCGCGCCTCGAAGCTCGCCTGTCGATCGATGCGGTCATCGAGCGGGAGAGCGGCCAGTTCATCGCCCTCGTTCTCTTCAAGGCGTCGATCAAGATCTGGGGCAAGGGCCTGAGCGTCGAGATCAAGGGAATGCTCGCCGGTCCCTCGCTGTGGGTGTTCCAGGGCACGGCCAAGATCTCGATCCTCTGGAAGTCGTTCGAGATCGACATCGACGAGGAGGCCGGGAGTCTTCCCGGTGTCGTCGACGAAGTGATCGACGCGATCGGCGAGGTCGTCCTCGCGCTGTCGTCGCCCGACAACCGGAGGCCGGACCTGCCCGCCGGCCGGCTCAGCATGGCCACGCTCGCCGAGTCCGATACGAATGGGCCCGATCCGGCGACGTCCGATTCGGAGAGTGCCGGCGCGTTGGTACATCCGCTCGGCACCTTGTCGATCGACCAGGTGTTGCTGCCGTTCGGCACACGCATCGAACGCGTCGGCGACCGCCGGCTCCCATCGGGACCGACGACCTTCCACGTCGAGTCGGCGGCGATGGGTGACCGCGAGCCGACGGTTCCCGATCCCACGTTCGGCGAGTTCGCGATCGGCCAGTTCACCGAGATGAGCAACGAGGAGCGGCTCGCGCGCACGGCGTTCGATCGGCTTCCCAACGGAGTGCGGGTCGGCAGCACCGACTTCGTCGTCCCGACCACGTTCCGAGACGTCGAGGTGGAGCACGAGACCAAGCGGGTCGACGAGGATCCCGACCCCCACGATCCGCTCGACCACCGGTGGAGCATCATCTCCAGCACGAGAGCGGCGTTCGAGTTCGATGGCACCGAACTCGTCCACTCGGCGGCGGGACGTTCATCGCGTGCGCGTTCGGCTGCACTTGTCGCTGCCGCCGAACCGGCAACGACCTCGGAACCCGCTCTCGTCGCCGTCTCGGCCGTCGATCTGCAGCCTGCCGCGTCACTGCTCGGTTCGAATCCCAGCTCGCCGGCCCTGGCCGCCACCGCGGTCGCCGACATCGCCGACCTGCTGATCATTCCCGAATTCGAAGTCGTCGAGGGCCTGATTCCATGAGTACGTCGATGCGCTTCGTGCCCTGGGCGCGACGCGGCCTCGCGGCCGCGTTGGGTGCGGGCGGAGGTGATGCCAAGCCGATCCCCGCTCACGGCACGATCGAGATCGACATGGTCGTCGCCGACGCCGGGACGACACGCCGACCGGCGCGCCAGTCGGTCACGCTGTTCGGCCCAGGCGATGTCGTTGGCATCGACCCGACGCTGATCATCCGGCGTGCACCGGTACCCAACGCCACCGACGCCGAACCGAACTATCTCGCCGCGGTGGACTTCGACCCGCCGGACCTGCCATGGGTGTTCACGCCCGCCGGCCCGACCGGCAAGGAGCGTCTGCGACCGTGGCTGGCTCTCGTCGTCGTGGAAGCTCGCGACGGCGTGTCGATCGGTCCGCGAGTCGGCGCCCCGCTGCACGTCCTCGAGATCGCGTCGGGAGCGGCCGCCGAGTTGCAGCCGCTCGACGACAGCTGGGCCTGGTCTCACACCCAGGTCGTGCGCGACACCAGTGCGACGGCCTCGGCGGTGAACGACTTGGACGGCGCGGGGGAGATGAACTCGTCGCGCGTGATCTGTCCCCGACGCCTCGACGCGAACCGTTCGTACATCGGATGTCTCGTTCCGGCGTTCAAGGCCGGTGTCGACAGGGGTCTCGGGCGAGAACCATCGGCCGACGTGCTCGAGCCCGCCTGGGACGGCGAGGATCGTGTCGCGATTCCCGTTTACGACTCGTGGCGGTTCGCGACCGGCGCCCGCGGCGACTTCGAATCACTGGCGACCAGGCTCCGACCACGCGCCGGGATCGGTGACGTCGGGCGTACGAAAATGCATGTCGCCTCGCTGTGGCCCGGCGTCAACCTCGACCGGGCCTCACCCGGCAGGTTCCTGTCGATGGACGGCGCGCTCCAGTCGCCGGGGCTCGACATCGGAGGGCTCGACGATGTGGGCGCCGCGGTGACGGAGATCATCGAGGAGGTGATCGAGACCGATGCCGAGAAGGTCGACGAGAGCGAAGGGCGCGCGGCTGTCGGGCCACCGCTCTATCTCGGACGCCACGCCGGACAGGCCAGCATCGAGGACGATGGCCCCGAGTGGTTCCGCGAACTCAACCTCGACCCGCTGGCGCGGGCGGCCGCGGGCCTCGGCGCCGAGGTGGTGCGGCGCAACCAGGAGGAGTTCGTGCACGCCGCGTGGGAGCAGGTCGGCGCGGTGCGCGAAGCCAACCGCCGCCTCTCCTACGAGGCGCTCGTCGCCCAGCTCGGACGGCGCTTCTTCGCCCGGCACGTCGAGCCGAGGTCGGACGCGGATCTGATCCGCTTCGCCGCGCCGATGGCCCACCGCGCGCCACTCGGCGACACGACGCTCCCAGGGGTCATCCGCACGACGAGCCTCCCCGACGCAACGCTCGATGTGTCGATGCGTCGGCTCGCCTCGGCGAACAACCGTCACTTCGCCAAGGCCGCCCGCAGGGTCGGTGTGTCGGTGAAGTCGCCGCTGTTCAGCCGCCTGGCTGCAGGAAGCGAGCGCATTGACCCGACACGCTTCCGGGCGTTGGCGATCGAGGGTGTGGCCGAACCTGCGCCACCCATCGCCGATGACGGGGACGATGTCGATCTGACCCCGATCGGGTTGGGGGTGTCGGTGAGCAAGGAGGACGGTGCCGCGGTCGTCGCAGCTCTCGACGCAGGGGTGGATGCAGAGCCGGTCAGCGAGACGAACGTCGTCAAGATGCGTCCCGACCTGCGGTCGACCGGTGTGATGGTCGGCGCCCATGTCGACGCCGTGCGCGAATTCCAGAGCCAGCCGACGCGCCCGCTCGGGATAACCGACGCGCTGGTCTTCGAGCTGATCGGCAGCGAGGCGAGCGAGACGACGAACGCCGCTGGATTCGTGCTCGGCGGCACCGGCCCGATCGTCAGCGTCGCCGCCCTCCGGGTCGGCACACGCCCAACGCTCACCGCGACGCCGCCTTCCGCGCCGCGGCCCCGGACGCCCTTCGTCAGGGCCAGACCGTTGGTGCCCGGGTCGATCTCGGGTGCACCCGGCCCCGTGGTCGGTGCCAGACCTGCGTCGTTCTCGCGAGCTCCGAGCATGCGGGCGACCGCCCGACCGAGCGCGATGTCGGCCGGTCGCATCGTGCGTGCGGGCACGCTGGGACGAGTCGTCACGACCGTCGGCCGGACCTCCGCTGGTGGAGGGATGACATCGACGCCGGTCGACGCGGCCTCGACGGATTTCGTCGTACCCGGTCTCGTCAAGGACACCGTGGTGATCGCCGGCCTCGAGACGGCATTCCGGCGGACGGTCGCAACGACCGGTTTCGCCGACGTCGCATCACCCAAGAAGCTCGTCCCGTTCGACGTGACGGCCGCGGCGCGGGTGGTTCGCGACCGGAACGAGCCGGTGTCGCGCCGCGTGCGCCGGCTCGACGCGACGGTCGAGCTCGGCCCGTTCCGACCATCGGAGCTGGTCGCCGCACCTGCGGGCCGCTGGTCGATCGCCGGCGGGCTCGATCGGGTCTGGGCATCCCCGAAGATCTCGGTGGCCGCCAACCGGTTCCTCTCCGACTACGACCCCGACCGGCTCTGCCCGGGCGTCGGCTCGGTCCCGATCGACTCGGTGACGCTCCTCGAGACGAACCCGCGTTTCGTCGCCGCGTTCCTGGGAGGCATGAACCACGAGATGAACCGCGAGTTGATCTGGCGCGGCCATCCGACGAGACCGCACGGCACACCGTTCGCGTCGTTCTGGGGACGGACCGACGGCACGCTCGACATCGCGGATCATCACGAGTGGCAGGACGTTGCGCTCGTCGAGCAGACCACCGCCGGCCCGCCGAAACTCGTGCTCCTCGCCCGCGGCGATCTGTTCCAGCGCTATCCGAACACGCTGGTGGTGGCAAAGCGTGAGCGGGCGGACGGGACCGTGCGACGTCGCGCGGCACCGGTGTTCGCCGGTGGCTTCGAGCCCGATGTCGCCTTCTTCGGCTTCGACCTCGAACTCACTCAACTCGAGTCCGATCCCGAATCGTGGATCTTCGCGTTCATCGAGCCGCCCGGCGAACCCCGCTTCGGTCTCGACGTCACGACCGGCACACGAGACCCGGCAGAGCCTCCGACGGACTGGCTCGACGTCGCCTGGCCCGATGTCGAGGTCGAGCCTGGTTCCGCGTTGCGGGTCTCGGACCTGAACGCGGTCGGCATCGAGGACATCGGCAACTCCGATGTCGTCGCCGAGGCGCTGTACCAACGGCCGTTCGCCATCGAATTCCGGGCGATCGACCTCGTGCGTGGATTGGGTCCCGATGCCTGACGCCCTCGACCTCTCCACCCTCCGGGTCGCACGAGCCGAGATGGCCGGTGGTCGCGAGGCGTACGCCGTACTGCGGACAGCCTGGTCCCGCGCCGCCCGTGATCTGGAACAGCTCGTCGCCGTCGGTGCTTCCGGAGACCGGCTCGCGAGGGCACAGGCTCGCCTCGCGGCCCTCGATGAGCGGCGGGTCGCGCTCGGCAACGAGTTGACCGAACGCGCAGCAGCCATCGATGCGCGGGCGAGCGCTCTGCTCACCGGACCGTTCGTCGAGCACGCGGTCACCGCGATGGATGGCCGTGTGCCGTTCGTCATGCTCCCGGTCCGCATCGAGACCCGCTTCGCCTCCGATGCGTCGTCGCTGCGGATCCGGATCTTCCCCGACGACATTCACATCGACAGCCACGTGCGCGGACTGACGGAGGCCGAGATCGAGCTCGGCCGGTGGTACTGGGAGAGGCGCTGGGAGCAGCCCGGTAGCGAGGCGCACGCCGATTCGGCGTGGAAGCGGGTGATCGAGCGGCGGCGTCCCGCGCGCGCTCGCTATCTCGTCGACGTGATGCGACCGTCGGAGCCCGTCGGGCACGTGTCGGGACCGACGTTTCCCGAACTCGACCCGCGCCCGCCCGGACCGGGCCGCGCGCCGGTCGCGGTCGCACTCCCCGAGCGGTGGGCAGCGATCGGCCTTCGGCGATCCGGCCCAGGTGGCGAGCTGACCGAATCGTTCCGGGTCTGGAGCGCGCGGGTGCCCGACGACCTGCCGGTCGCCCCCGACATGGACGTCGGTGCGTCCGCCGACGATGACGGTGAGGACGGGCTGGAGTGGATGCGCGACCCCGACCTCGCCGAGTCGATGGGGATGCTGGTGGAGGTGACCGACGCAGACCTGCCCTCGGGACAGGGACTCGCCGACGGCGTCGACCGCCTCATGATCGTGGGCGCGGACTGGACCCGATCGCCCGACGAAGCAGCGGCCGAACTCGACGAATTGTTTGGCGCGCACTACGCGGAGGGCCACCTCTCCTACATGGGTCTCGGCACTCCCACCAACGACACCGGTACTGCCGCCGGCGAGGTCGCGGAGCGGCCGGGCGAGCCGGCGATCGTGCCCGATGACGCCACCGACTCCTCACCCGACGAGCACTCCGGCGCCGCCCGCCTTCTCGCCGCGACCGGTCTCTCCGCGACGGCCCTACAGAGGGCCCCCGGAGCATCTGCGCAGGAGAATCGATGGGCGAGCGCCCTCGTCGACGCCGTCTGGGAGGCGACCGCCGGCTACTTCCTCGGCGAACTCCTCGATCCGGTGGTCGCCGACGGTCACATCGAGGCATTGCGGACGCATGCCGCCGAGCACCTCCACCCGGGTGGTCCACTGCCGTTGCTGCGAATCGACCGTCAACCGTACGGGGTGCTTCCGGTCGTCGCCCCGAACCGCCTCGAACTCAACGGCGATGTCGTGTTGTCCGGGCTGCAGCGAGCACTCGGAGTCGTGAGGCGGGTGATCTCGCCGGGAGTCAGATCCGTCCCGCGGCTCGACACGGCGGCCGACCGCGACGACCTGGCCGACGTGCTGGTCGAGCTCCTCCAACGCACGCCGGTCGCCTGGTCGCTCCGGGCGCGCACCTTGCACGACCCGGTGATCCGGTTCATCACGATGCAGGACTGGACCGCACGAATCACGCTGCAGAAGCGGGTGCGCAACGTCGTGCTCGAGCAGCTCGGCGTGCCGACGACGCCGCGACTCGACGAGCTCGCCATCGATCCCCGCAGCCGTCCACTACGGCTGCCGTTCGTACGCAAGGGCGACGCCGGGAGCGCCTACCTCGCCGAGATCGCCACCGCGGTGCGGGCCGACGACGCCCATCGGCAGCTCCGGCTGCGGCAGAGCTCGGTCACCGTCCTCGAAGCGCTGCTCGCCTACGCCGCGGTCCAAGAGATCGAGCGGGCTGCAACCGACACCATCACCAGCCACCTAGTGGAACACAATGCCGGGGGCGAACACGACCAGGCGCTGAACGCACTGGCCAAACGGGGCGTGCGGACACCGACCCTGCTCCGGGTGGAGGAACGAGCCGCCGACGGCCAGCGGAACCAGGTGTTGGCCGATTTCTCCTCCGGGCGGGACCTCTCGAACCGGGTGATCGCCGACATCACCGGCACAGCCACCCTCGAGCAGTCGGTGGCGCGGCGGTTGGCGACCATCATCGACGATGGGCGGCTGAACACGGTCATCGCCACGGCGGGGGATCCACATCGCCAACTGGCCCGGTTCACCGCGGCGCTCGACGTGTTGTCCGAGTCGCCGCTCGACGAGCTCGAATGGGCGTTCCGTGGCGTGCTCGACTGCTTCGCCACCCGGGTCGACGCGTGGGCGACATCGCTTGCTTCGAAGCGACTCGCCGATCATCGCGCCGTCGCTCCGGCCGGCGCCCACATCGGCTGCTTCGGCTGGGTCGAGGACCTGCGGCCCGACGCTGTCGGGCCGGTCGAGAGCCTCGGCTACATCCACACGCCTTCAGTCGCCCATGCGACCGCTACCGCCATCCTGCGCGCGGGACGGCACGCGAGCGGCGACGAGACGTTCGACCTGGCGATTACGTCTCGCCGGGTCCGCGAGGCGGAGCGGATACTCGACGGTCTCTCCAGTGATCAATCGCTCGCGTCGCTGCTCGGCTACCGGATCGAGCGCGCCCTCCGGGACACCGGCACGCTCGGCCGCTACATCCTGCCGTTGCGTGGACTCGCGTCGGTCAACGCCTCAGATGCCGCTGCCACCGAGCCCGGACGCGGGAGCGCCGGCGATGTGGTCGACGGGCTGGCGTTGCTCGAGCGGTGGAGGACCGATCCGGCCGCCGTACTCGCTGGTGTGGAGGCGACCCAGGCGGACCGTCCACGTCTGCGGGCGGCGCTGAACGACGTCGACTCGGTCTTCGACGCGTTGAGCGACGTGCTCGTGGCCGAGTCGATCTTCCAGATCTCCGCAGGAAACATCGACCGCGCAGGTGCCGCCATGCGCAGCCACGACCGGCCGGAACGCCCGACCCGGCCCGAGTTCGTGCGGACGCCGCCGAGCGGCACGGCAATCACCCACCGGGTGATCGTTGCGACGAACGAAACAGCCGTGACGGGCTGGCCGCGCGATCTACGCCATCGTGCGGAGCCGCGACTCGACGCGTGGCTCGGCCGGGTACTCGGCCGTGCCGACGAGATCGTGATCGACGCCGAGCTCCGACGCCCGAACGCGCAACCGCTCGCGCTCTCGGTCGAACTCGCCGACCTCGGACTTGGGCCGCTGTCGCTGGCGTTGGCGACGCGGCGAGCCGGCGACAGCGAGTCGAGTGAGTTCGAACAGCTGCTCGTAGGCCATTTCGGTGACGAGGTAGTCGAGGCCGGTGAGGACGGTGACGCCGCCGAGATCGTGATCGTCGGTCCCGAGCTCGAACGCTTGCAGGTGTTGTGCGGGTGGGCGGTGGAGGTGATGCGCGCCCAGCCGCTGAGGCCCGAGGACCTCCTACCCGACGACGTCACCGGTCTGGCGACGTACGATGTCGATGAGTTGCGGAGGCGGGTCGACGCCGTCCACATCGAACTCGCCCGGGCGCACGACCGCATCGTCGACCTGATCGAACGGATCGGGACCGGCGCGAACCCGGCGGTATCGACGTTCGCCTCGCGCCTGCAGCGCGCCGCGATGTTCGAACCGACGCTGGCGTCGCCGGACGCTCGCCGGTCCGATCCCGACGCCCGGGCCCTTCTCACCGCGCAGCTGGAGCCGACCGAGCAGGCGATGGCGGAGCGCCTGGATCGGACCGATGCGCTGCTCGCACGGGTCGACGAAGCCGGCAATGACAATGCCGACGGGGAGCGGGCCGACGGGGACCGGGCCGATGACGACAGCGTGAAGTTGCTCGTCGCCACGATGCGCGCACTGCTCGGCTCGGCTCAGCCCGTCTTGCCGGTGTTCCGGTTGCTCGACAGTGCTCACCTCGGCGGCGGCATCGCCCGTCGGGACGAACTGCTCGACGGTGATGACACGGCGCCGCTGGCGTGGATCCACAAGATGGCGCTGGTTCGCACGGCGCTCGACCCGTTCGCCTCCCTCCTGATGCATGCCGAGGCCGAGCGCGGAGACATCACCGCCGAGATCGCCGTGACGCAGTGGCCGCTCCAGCTCTCGCCGCGCTGGTACGCGCTGCCGCACGGCCCGGACGGGCCACCGCCGAACGGTGCCACTTGTATCGCGGGGCACTTCGACGGTGCCACGCTGGGCCGACGCATGGCGGGCGTGGTCGTCGATTCGTGGACCGAGTCGATACCGGCTCCCGAGGCCGTCACCGGGCTGTCGTTCCACTACGACGCACCGGGCGCGCGTGCGCCCCAGTCGATCCTGCTGGCCGTTCACCCGGGCGAGGAGCCCGACGGGTGGGAGTTCGACCTCCTCGTCGACACCGTCGCCGAGGCGATCGAGCTCACCCACCTGCGCGCGGTCGGCCCGCGCGAACTCGGCGCGCTCGCCGGGCTGTTGCCGAGTCTCTTCCTGCCCGACGTGCCATCTCGGGACGGGGCGTCACTGCCGATCAAGAACATGTCCGAGACGTTCGCTGCAGCGGCGGGGGCGACGGTCGCGGGCGATGTCCTGGGGAGGGACTGAGATGGCGATCAGCGGGGACAGACCCTTCGAGGGGATCGGGTTCGACGCCGAGGACGCGATCGATCTCGAGGTCCTCGACGCCGAGCTCACCGCCGAGCCGGCGCACGTGTCCTGGAGCCGATTGGAGCCGCTCAGTCTGACCACCGGAGCGCTTGACATCGGCCTTGCGGCGCCCGTTGCCGACCCGCTCTGGCTGATGTGCCGGCAACGGCAGTTCGGTGAGTTGGCCGCGGAGGACGGCGGGTCGGCGATCGATGTGGAGGTGACGGTCGAGCACGCACCGGTGGATCGCATCCGCGCCGGTCGGCCAGGCGACGCTGGCGGCGGCGTCCGGCCGTTGGATCCCGGGACACTTCTCGAGGCCGAGATCGAGGCCGAACCGGTGGCGCATTTGCCGGAGCGGATCCGCGCCGAGGCCGGCCAGCAGTTGTTGCGGATGCTTCGCGAGGCCGATACGGCGTCGCTGGTCGACGACGTGCTCGAGAACTGGGCCTTCGACGCCGCGGACGACGCGCTTCGAGCGGTCGATCCTCAAGGGGCGGCGCGGCGCTCTCTCCTCGCGGGTCGGGTGCCCGACGGAGCAGCGGTCGCGGCCGACCTGATCGACGCCGGCACCGTTGGCGGCAGAGCGATGGTCACACTGGGCCGCGTCACGATCTCTTCCGCGTTGCGCGTCCGTGTCCGCGACGCGGCGACCGACTGGCGCGACTGGCTCGCCGACTATCTCCATCAGCCCACGACGGGCTTCGCGTGGGACCCCAGCCGTTTGACGTACTCGTTGGCCGCGTCGGCGAGGATGAGCGGTGGCGAAGTGACGATACGAGCCGACGAATACGACTCGGGCACCATCGACTGGTACTCGTTCGACCACGACCCGGACGCCGTGCTCGACGCCGACCCGGACCGGCCCGGCTCGACCACGACGACGCATCGTGGCATCCCGCAGCCGGCGCGCTACCCCGGTATGCCGGCCGACCGCTATTGGGAGGTCGAGGACACCGAGGTCTTCTTCGGCGGTGTCGACGTGGCGCCGGGCGATCTGGCCGCGCTGGCATTGATCGATTTCGGCGTGCAGGGAGGCACGGATTGGTACCAGGTGCCGCTCGAACTCCCGGTCGGCGCCCTGGTACGTGTCGACGCCGCGGAGGTCACGACCACGTTCGGCGAGTCGGTCCCCATCCCGGCCGCGATCGAGGAGGACAGCTCCGCCTGGACCGCGTTCGAACTCACGAGTCATGCGCCGGACGGGCAGTTCAGCGATGTGTTCCTGCATGCCCAGACCGGTCGCGGCGTGATGATCGGCCCGCCGCTGGAGGAGGTCGAGCTGATCCGGGACGAGGTGGCGAATCTCGTGTGGGCGATCGAGCACATCGTCCAGGGACCGACGGGAGAGCCGGTCGTGCGGCGGTCGGTCGTCCCCGCGCAAGGTCTGGGTGCGGCGCCGGTGGACCTGGAGGACGCCCAACTCGTCTACCGGCTGATGGGCGCCGTTGCCGACAACTGGCACCCGCTCGTACCGGTCGTGATCGAGAAGGGCCGCGGGACACGTCGGCCGACGCTCGCGCTCGAACTGCGCAGGATGGTGCGGGCGTCGGCGACCGGCGATGCTGAGCTCGCCCCAGGCCCCCTCGGCGAGTTCATGCGCGGATCCGTCGACGGCGTCGACGGTCAGCGTCCGAGGATCGCCGAGGAATCCGTCCCGCGCGAGGGCGTACGGCTCACGAGGCGCTACGAGGCAGCCCGCACGAGCGATGGCCGCTACATCGTGTGGATCGGTCGCGGTCGTCGCGTCGCGGACCGCTACCCACCATCAGATCTCACGTTCGACATCACCGAACCGCCGGCGGGTTGATCGACGGGCGGAGGTCGTCGAACCTCAGCGGGTGGGTGCGGTCACCTGGCCGCGCGCAACTGGTCGTATGCGGACTTGATCTTGCCGTTGTGGTCGCTCAGGCGTGGTCTCCGATTCCCGCAGACCGGATCCGATGCGGTGGCACGAAACAGCAGGTCTTGCACGACCTCGCCGCGCTCTCGATGAAGCGCAGGGATGCCGAGACGTCACGATCGCATAGCGTGACCACATGGCGATCACCGGGATCCACACGCTGCTGTACACATCCGAACCCGAGGCGCTGCGGGCGACGTTGCGAGACGCGTTCGGGTGGGATCACGTCGATGCCGGAGGTGGTTGGCTGATCTTCGACACCCCGCCCGCCGAGATGGGCGTCCATCCGGGCGACGCACCGGCGCATCAGATCTCCCTGATGTGCGACGACCTCGAGACGACGGTCGCCGAACTCCGGGCGAAGGGCATCGAGTTCGTCGGCGAGCCGCTCGACGAGGGGTTCGGCATCACGATCCACATGATCCTCCCCGGCGGCGTCGACATGCAGCTCTACGAGCCCCGCCATCCTTCTCCACTCACCTGAATCCGAAACTTGTACGGATCTTCCCGCTGGGCGGGATCCGGCGTACAAGTTTCGGGGTGGGGTCGGTTCTGTGTGCGGATCTTCCCGCTGGGCGGGACAATCCGCACATTTTTTCGGGTGGGTGGGGGTGTTCGGGCAGGAGGGGCTACAGGATCCTGGAGGGGGTGTCGGCCCAGTAGCGGTCGCGCAGGACGCGCTTGTAGAGCTTGCCGGTGGGCAGGCGGGGGAGTTCGTCCTCGTAGTCGATCGAGCGGGGCACCTTCTGGCGTGAGAG
>CBDUYD010000033.1:0-20946 GCA_965371355.1 uncultured Ilumatobacteraceae bacterium | reverse complement strand
GGGGTCTAACGTCGGGTGGGATGGAGGAGCGGCTCCGAAGGCGAGGTCACATCAACTGGCTCGAGATCGACGGCGACGTCGTCGCGGTCGACGGTGTGACCGGAGAGGTCCACCTTCTGCGCGGGTCGGTAGCGGTCGTCTGGCAGCTGCTCGATGGCGAGGTACTCACCGGAGTCGACGAGATGGTGGCGGAGACGTTCTCGATCTCTGTCGCCCGAGCGGCGAACGGCATCGGTGAATCGGTCGCGATGCTGCACCGCGCCGGGATCGTCGACGACCTCGCCGGCGACGAGCCGGTCGCAGCGACCGGCTCGCGCTGAAAGGGACACGATCCGGAGACTACGAGGCGGGCTGGAGCTGCGGCTCGTACTCGTCGAGCAGCATGTCGGCAGGTGTCGCTCCGGCGAGCGTGCGCAGTGCCACACCACAGGTCTCCTCGTCGAGTTCGGCGGCAAGGCGTCCGAGCCGGTCGACGCCCTCCTCGAGCGTGACCTGGGGGATCGCCGACGAGGCGATCCGGCTGATCGACGGGTGGACGGTCGGAGCCTCGTTCTCGTCGACCGCCGTGAGCACTTCGGCGAGCTTCTCTCCGGGTCGTACGCCGGTGACCTCGATGTCGATGTCGACGCCCGGACGGTGCCCCGCGAGGCGGATCATCCGCTCGGCGAGATCGTAGATGCGGACCGGCTCGCCCATGTCGAGCATGAACACCGAACCACCGTCTTGGGGCTCGGCGATCGCGCCGGCCTGGAGGACGAGTCGGACCGCCTCGGCGATCGACATGAAGTAGCGCTCCATCCGGCGGTCGGTGACGGTGACGGGTCCACCGGCGGCGATCTGACGCATGAAGGTCGGCACGACGCTGCCGCGGCTGCCGAGCACGTTGCCGAAGCGGACGGCGCAGTAGGCGGCGCCCTGCGGCGCCCGTGAGACGACGAGCTGTTCGCCGAGCCGCTTCGATGCGCCCATCACCGAGGACGGGTAGACCGCCTTGTCGGTGGAGATGAACACGAGTCGCTCGACCCCGACCTCGGCGGCGGCGTCGAGCACGTTCGAGGTGCCCATGACGTTGGTGAGCGCAGCCTCGGTCGGGTTCGACTCGAGCAGCGGGACGTGCTTGTGCGCCGCCGCATGGAAGACGACGGTCGGCCTGAACCGGTTGAACAGCGACATCACCCGTCGGCGATCGCGGATGTCGGCGAGCGACTGGACGACGTTGTCGGAGGGGAGGTCGGCCGCGACATCGTGGAGGTGCGTCTCGTCGTGGTCGAGGAGCACGAGCAACTCGGGATCGCACGCGGCGACCTGCCGGGCGATCTCGGACCCGATCGAGCCACCCGCACCGGTGATCAGCACGCGCTGGCCGACGAGCATCGTGTTCACCGCATCGAGGTCGATCTCGACCTGGTCGCGACCGAGCAGGTCCTCGATCTGCACGTCGCGGATGTCGCGCAGTGCGGCGCCGTTGCCGAGCGATGACGACAGGTCGGGAGCGATCTTCAGCGGGATGTCGGCCCGTTCGGCGGCGGCTACGGCGTCGCGCAGCATGTCGGGCGTCGAGTCGCCCTCGGGGAAGATGGCGACGTGGGCGCCGGTGCTCAACACGATGCCGGGCAGGCTGTCGAACCCGCCGACGACGTCGATCCCCGCGAAGGAACGTCCGTGGAGCGAGCGGTTCTGGTCGACGATGGCGACCGGCCGGAAGCCGGCGCGCGGATTGCGGAGCATCTCGTTGACGAGGCGTGCGCCGGCGTCGCCGGCGCCGAACACGACCGCCCGCATGCCGGGCTCGCCCGAAGCGCGACGGAAGGAGAAGAGTCTGCTCTGGAATCGAAGCAGTGCCATCAGGAAGGTCGCCACGATCGCGCCGGTGACGATCACCGAGATCGGCACGTCGCGGGACTTCCACTCGAAGAGCACCAGGATGCCGGTGAGGGACAGCCCGGAGAGCACGAGGCGCCGCGCCTCGAAGAGGCTGGCGTGCTTCCACAATTGGCCGTAGAGGCCCCAGGCGAGGTTGGAGATCACAGCGAGGAACACCGCGACCGGGATGAATGCGACGAACTTGCCCCAGCGGTGGTCGGGGACCGATCCGTCGAATCGGAGCAGCAACATCGCTGCGAAGGCAGCCGTGGTGAGGGCGGCGTCGAGGGCGACGATGATGACGTCGCTTCGCACCCGGACCGTACGGGCCGCCAGACGGGCCCAGATCAGGTTTGCGGACGGCTCAGCATCGCCGTCTCGTCCGACCGATTCGTTCACCGCTCACATCCCTTACCGCGTGGATCTTCCTCATCCGATCGGCACCCTGCCGACCGGAGCTGCGCCCGCTGCCCATGTATTCATCGGCAGGTCGAGAGGGGAGTTGAGGGGATTTGTTCAGAGAATTTCGCCGGTGAAGTTCTCGTTCCGCATGACGTTCTTCGTGTCGAAAACCGTGCCGGCGTGTTCGGCGATCACCGCCGGGTCGAACTCCTCGTGATCGACGAGCACGACGGTGACATCGGACTCCGCCAGTCGCTCCGGACTGAAGTCGACGAGCGGGAACTTCACCGCCTGCGAGTTGACATCGGCGATGTGCGGATCGCAGAAGGACACGTCGGCACCGCTCGCCGCGAGCCGATTGGCGACGTGGACGCTCGGACTCTCGCGCCAGTCGCTCGTGCCGCGCTTGTAAGCCAGCCCGAGCAACAGGATCTTGCTGCCATTGACGCTCTTGCGCTGCTCGTTGAGCATCGCGGTGATGCGCTCGTGCACGTAGTCGGGCATGTGCTCGTTCACGTCATTGGCGAGCTCGACGAAGCGGAAGGTGTGCCCGAGGTGTTGCTTCACGCGCCACGCCAGATAGCTCGGGTCGATCGGGAGGCAATGGCCACCGACGCCGGGTCCGGGAGTGAAGCGCATGAACCCGAACGGCTTGGTCGACGCGGCGTCGATCGCACGCCAGACGTCGACGTCGAGGTCGCGGGCGAACATCGCCAGTTCGTTGACGAGTGCGATGTTGACGTGCCGGAAGGTGTTCTCGAGCAGCTTCACCAATTCGGCCTCGGCCGGCGAGCCCACCGGAACCGTCCTGTCGACCAATGCTGCGAAGAACGCGTCGACGGTGGCGAGCGACGCGTCGTCGACCCCGCTCGTGACCTTGGGGGTGTTGACGAACGTGTGGATCGTGTTGCCCGGGTCGATCCGCTCGGGGGAGTAGCCGAGCGCGTACTCGCCTGCGGCGAGGCCCGAACCGCGCTCGAGGATCGGCGCGACGAGCTCGCTCGTCGTGCCGGGATAGGTGGTGCTCTCGAGGATCACGCACGCGCCCGGACCCATGTGTGCGGCGACCTCGGCGGCCGCCTGCTCGATGTAGCTCAGATCGGGCGTGCCGTCGTTGAGCGGGGTCGGCACGCTGATCACCGCGACGTCGAACCCGGCGAGATCGTCGGTGTCGGCAGTAGGGAGGTACCCGCGGTCGAGTGCCGCTTTGAGCTCCTCGTCGCTGACGTCTCCGACGAAGCTCGTGCCGTTCTTCAGCGCCTCGACCCGTTCGATCGACACGTCGAAGCCGACGACGTCGAAGCCGACGTCGACCGCCCGCATCGCCACCGGCAGACCGACGTAGCCCTGCCCGATCACGACGATCTTCGCGGTGCGCGATCGCACCCGCTCCAGTACCTGTTCCACGCTGACTCCTCCGTTCGCGCTCGTTCGCGCTCGCTGGTGCCGCTCCGCCGGGCGGCTTCCGACAGTGAACACGATCGCGGCTCGTTCCGGCAACCGCCGCGATCGCGGCGGAACTTGACAGACTGTTCGGCGTGAGCAACAGCGACAGCACCGAGACGGGGACGGCGACGATCGGCGCGGGCGATCACATCCGCGAAGCACTCGAGAACCAGTTCGGCCTCGCAGATCGTGTGGTCGACGAGGAGGTGCTCGGGCGCAGCGTCGAGCGCTTCCGCGCCCAGCGCATCGTGCTTCCGACATTCCGACAGCTCGCCGACCCGTCCACGTTCGATCAGGCGGCACTCGTCGGCGACGCCGACCCGCAGGGCCCCGACCCGCGGAACCTCTGGCGGGTGCACTGGTACAACGATCTCTCGGGCGCCGCCGTCGACGTGCCCGAGCACGTCGTCCTCCCGACGAGTCTGACCGGCGTCGAGAGTCCGATCGTCGTGGTGTTCGGCGACCGTTTCCCGATGATCACGGCGCACAAGGTGCTGGCCGCGTACTCGTGCCTGGCGCCGCGGGTCGTGACCGGGCGCTTCGACCCGACCCGCCATCGGGCGATCTGGCCGTCGACGGGCAACTACGCACGCGGCGGCATCGCGATCAGCAGGTTGATGGCCAGCCGCGGCGTCGCGATCCTGCCCGAGGGGATGAGCCGCGAGCGGTTCGACTGGCTCGACCGGTGGTGCTCCGATCCGGCGGAGGACGTCATCCGCACGCACGGCACCGAGTCGAACGTGAAGGAGATCTACGACGCCTGCAACGTGCTGGCGCAGGATCCGGACAACTTCATCCTCAACCAGTTCTCCGAGTTCGGCAACCATCTCGGGCACTACGAGATCACCGGCCGTGCGCTCGGCCACGTCTTCGAATCCGTGCGCGATGCATCGCGACGCGACCTGCGTCTCGCCGCGTTCGTCTCGGCGACCGGCTCGGCGGGCACGATCGCCGCGGGCGATCGGTTGAAGGACGACTACGGGGCGCGGATCGTGGCCGTCGAGGCGCTCGAGTGTCCGACGATGCTCGAGAACGGCTTCGGCGAGCACAACATCCAGGGGATCGGCGACAAGCACATCCCACTGATCCACAACGTGATGAACACCGACGTCGTCGTCGCCGTCTCCGACCGCGCCACCGACGAACTGGACGCGCTGTTCAACACCGACGTCGGGCGCGGCTACCTCGCCGACAACAAGTCGGTGGCGCCCGAGATCGTCGACTCGCTCGCCCACTTCGGCCTCTCGTCGATATGCAACACGCTCGCCGCGATCAAGACGGCGAAGCTTCTCTCGCTCGGTCCCGACGACGTGTTGATCACCGTCGCCACCGACGGGGCGGCGATGTATCCGAGCGAGCGGGCGAAGTTGATCGCCGGTCGATACGGCGACGACTACCGGATGAGCGACGCCGCCGAGGCCTTCGGCGCACACCTGGCCGACGCATCGGTGGCCAACACGATCGATTGCACCGATGCCGACCGGCGCCGCATCTTCAACCTCGGCTACTACACATGGGTCGAACAGCAGGGCACGCCGTTCGAGCTGTTCGAGGCACGCCGTTCGCAGGACTTCTGGCGCGGGCTCCGTCGCTATCTCGGCGTATGGGACGGGATGATCGACGACTTCAACGCCCGCGTCGCTCGATGAGCCACCGATCGGTCGGTTGGCGCTGCGCGGTGTGCGGCGCCGAACGGCAGATCGCCGAGGCGATGCCGTGGCGGTGCCCGAACTCGACACCCGACGATCGCCGGCACGTCCTGCGGATCGTCTCGCGAACCGGTGCTCGCGACGACCGGCATACGGTGAGCGGGCGAGATGCGGTGTCGCCGTTCCTGTCGTTCGACGACGAGCTGGCATGGGCCGCCTACGCCGCGGCGAACGGTCTGTCCGACGACGAGCGACGGTCGATCGTAGACGAACTCGACCGCGCGGTCGCGGAGGTCGCCGGCGTCGGCTTCGAGCCGACCGGCTTCGGTCGGTCCGAGGCACTGTCCGACGCGCTCGGCTTCACCGGCGTGGGCGGCATCTGGGTGAAGAACGACACGGGGAACGTGGCGGGGAGCCACAAGGCGCGACACCTCTTCTCGATCCTTCTGCACCTGCGGGCGGCCGAGTCGCTCGGGCACCTCGACAATCGCGCTCCGCTGGCGATCGCGTCGTGTGGCAACGCCGCGCTCGCGGCCGCCGTACTCGCCCGTGCCGCGAGCTGGCCGATCGACGTGTACGTGCCCGAGTGGATGAGCGATGCGATCGGCGATCGGCTGACCGCGCTCGGGGCTTCGATCCACCGCAGTCCGCGCCTCGACGGCGACCCGCCCGGCGACCCCGCGATGCTGAGGTTCAGAGAGGCGGTCGACGCGGGGGCGATCCCGTTCACGGTGCAGGGTCCCGAGAACGCGCTCTGCCTCGACGGAGGCCGCACGATCGGCTGGGAGATCGCCGAACAGCTTCTCGACCCGACCCTGCTCGACACGTCGCGATCGCCCGACCGGGTGTTCGCGCAGGTCGGTGGTGGCGCGTTCGCGTCGTGTCTCGGTCGTGGCCTTCGCGAGGCCGGCGTCGTCGCGCCGCTGTATGCAGTTCAGGCCGAGGGGTGCGCGCCGCTCGCCCGCGCGTGGGACCGTGCTGCCGGGCGGATGGGGGATCCATCGCTCGGACGCGACTGGGCGGCGTTGATGACGGCGTGGGCTCGGCCGCACTCGGTCGCCGACGGGATCCTCGACGACGAGACCTACGACTGGCTGAGCGTGTTCGACGAGATGCACGCTTCGGGCGGGTCCCCGGTCGTGGCGACCGAGGGCTGTGTGTCCGAGGCCCACGAGATGGCGGTTGAAGCGGGCTTCGACGTCGGCGCAACAGGCTCGGCCGGACTGGCGGGCGTGCTCGCCGCGAGGAGCGACATCGGATCGCACGAGCGGGTGATCGTCGTGTTCACCGGAATCGCACGCTGACCAGCCGTTTCGCGCCGAACCCGCCGTGCCGAGCGGGCGGACACGGCGGCCGGTAGCATGTCCACACGTATCGACAGTCGATTCCGAGGTGGGCCCGGGCGGGTGCCATTGCTGCCATCGTCGTCGCCGGACTCGGCGTCGCCGGTGCGTTCGGCGCGCCCTCGGGTGCTCAGGATCCGTCGCTCTCGCCGAACCTCCTCTCGACAGCTGAGCTCGACGTTGCCGACGCCGCCGTGGGCGACAGGTCGCTGACGATCTCCGACGACGGAACGATCGTCGCCTACGACTCCGGCTCGGCGACCGCCGACAACCGTGTCATCGTGCGAGATCGCGCCGCCTCGACCACCGAACTCGATGTGATCGGCGCGAATCCGGCGCTGAGCGGCGACGGCTGCACGGTGGCGCTTTCGACCACCGCCGATGCGGGCGGCGCGGTCACGACCACGCTGTCAGCGCACGATCTGTGTACGTCCGCCCCGACCGAGGTGGTCGCCACGGTCACCGCTGCCGCGACATCGGCGCCCGCCCTCTCCGTCGACGGCGCGACGATCGTCTGGTCCGCCGGTGGCTCGATCTCCCGACACGTCGACTCCGGCTCCGGGTACGCCCCCGACGCCTCCTTCGCCCCGACGATTCCGACCGGCTACATCGTCGGTCCGAACGTCGACGTGTCCGCCGACGGATCGGTCGTCACCTTCGAGGTGCTCCCGACGGGCGGCACCGCCGCCGACACCGAGATCTGGGTCTGGGACGATGCGACGACGTCGGCGATCGCGGTCGGCGGCTCCGGTTCGCGTCGACCGACGATCTCGGCCGACGGCCGCTCCGTGGTGTTCGAGTCCACCGACGTCGGTCTCGTCCCGGGGGTCTCCCCGGCACCGGTGACGCCGTTCGTGGTCGCCCACGATCGCGATCTCGACACGTCCATCCTCGTCGCCGAAGATGCTTGGCGGCCCGTCCAGTCATCCGACGGGCACCATGTCACCTACCGGCAGGTCGACCGCCTCGAGGTCGCCTGGTGGGGCACCGGCGAGCCGTTCGATTCATTGAGCCGCCGCTCGCTCGGTCGAACGCTGCTCGCCGACGATGACGCCACTCCCGACGCGCCGCTCGCCGCAATCTCGGCGCACGGCAGATGGATCGCGTTCGACGGCGACGACGGCGGGTCGGTCACCGACGACGACGAAGACGACGCCGGAACCCACGTCTGGACGATCGAGGAGCGACCCTCCGGCGGCGGATCCGACGTCGATCTCGGAAGCGTCGTGTCGGGCGGCACACTCGACACGACCGTCACGATCACCAACGACTCGGCAGCGGGTGCCCCACTCGCCGGCGAGGTGAGCGTCGGTGCGCCGTTCTCGGTGGTTTCCACCACGTGTTCGTCCTCGTCCGCCGACACGGCCTTTCTTCTGCATCCGGGCGCTTCGTGTACCGCCCGTGTCAGGGCTACTCCCACCAGTCCCGGGACGCTCTCGGCCGATGTTGCCTACCGGGTCGTCGGCGACCCGGCCGTGACGCTCGGCGTCGGCATCAGGGCCACCGTGACCGCACCGACGACCACTCCGACGTCCTCACCTCCTCCCTCGTCGACGCCGGTGGCGTCGACCGTCGCTCCGCAACCGACCCTCCCGGTCGGGACGGCGCCCTCGCGCCCGCCGGTGTTCACGATCCCGCGCAGTTCGGGTGGCTTCCCCCCGTCGAGAACCGGCGGTTCCTCCTCCTCATCGGGCTCGTCCTCGTCCGGCTCGTCCTCGTCCGGCTCGTCCTCGACCGGCGATGAGACGACCACCGTGGTCGTCACCTTGCCGAGCTTCGATCCGCCCGCGTTCGAGTTCGTCCCCACGATCGTCGACGCCGGCGTGCGCGCCGCCACGATCACACTCCTCAACCCGACGCCCGACACGATCTCGGTCGTCGACGTGGCGATCGACCCGGTGTCGGCGGCGGCGGCGAGCTTCTCGGTCGAAGCGTCCGAGTGCATCGGCGCCCAACTGCCCGGTGGCGCCACGTGCGCCGTCGATGTCACCTTCGCGCCGGTCGACACCGGTGATCTCGCTTCGGCGGTCCTGGCATCGCTCGCCGACGGCTCGCTGGTGCGTGCAGAACTGACCGGGCTCGGGGCCGAGCCACCCGTGCTGACCGTGGTGCCCGGCGTGGCCTCGAACGGGCAGGTCGTGTCGGTGCTCGGCGCAGGCTTCCCCGCAGGAGCGGTGGTCGAGCTGACGTGGGACGGCGGCCGCGTCGCCGAGTCGGTGGAGATCTCCGACGTCGGCGACCTCGCGCACACGCTGGTCGTGCTCCCGCACACGCCGCGCGGCCCGAGCACGGTGACCGTGCTCGGTCAGTCGCAACTCTTCGGCGACGTCAGCGTCGAGCTGCTCGTCACGAACAACGCTTCTCGCCCCGGCACCGGCGTACTCGGCGGCGTCGGGCGCCCGATCCGGCCCTGAGCCCCGTCAGGGCGCTTCGTCGACGAATCCGAGGAGGGTCGTCCCGACCGCGCAATCGCTCTCGCCGGGACCCGGGGCCTCGCACACCAACTCGATCGCCACCGTGCTCCCACCGTCGTACTCGAACGGGGCGACGAAGTGGAAGTCGAGGTCGCGGAAGTTGGCGAGTTCGGACTGCAGCAGGATCTCACCGTTGCGCAGCAGCGACACCGTTCCGACGGCGCCGGTCGGGTTCTGGAAGACAACATCGGTCACCGACAGCACGCGGCCGGAGCTGACCCCGAACGATTCGGTGGCGGAGCTGCCGGGGGGTGCGCTCGCTTCGAGGCGGAGGTCGGCCGGCGTGCCGAGTGGGAGTTCGTTTGCTTCGGCTGCCGCGTCCTCGAGCTGGCGGATGAGTTCGGAGAGCACCGCGCGGTCGGCGGCGACCGCATCGTTTGCGGCATCTTCGGCGATCTGTTCGACCGCTGGGCGGATCAGCCAGAACCACAGCAGCGTCCAGATCAGCAGCGCCAGCAGCGCCCCGAGCAGTGCGGGGAGCAGCCAGGGCGGTACCCGGGGTGTCTGGTGGTATGTGCCGTAGAGTTCGGCGACCCGACCGTCGCTTCCCGTGGAATGGATGATGAACTCGTGGTCGACGGTCGACCCCTTCCAGAACCGTGACGGCGGGACGACGCGCACGTCGACGGTCGCCTCGGTTCCCGGCTCGAGCGTGACCGCGGGCGTGCCGAGTTCGACCTGGGCCGTGCCGTCGACAGGACCGCCGACGAGTTCGATCAACACGGGAGCGTTGCCGAGATTCACGAGCGTGAGGCGGTGGCGTCCCGTCTTGGCCGAACTCGAGCGCGGGGGAGCGAGGACGGCGTCATAGGCGGGAGCCTCGAGCACGTCGATCGTCGCTTCGGCCATGCTCGAGAGACCCGAGTCGAGCGAGATCTCGATGCCGGAGTTGTGGGGCCCGGCGGGGAGCCCTGTTCCGACGTCGACGACGATCGGTACGTCGAACACCTCGCCGGCGTCGAGGTGGATCGTGTCGGCTTGCAGGACCGTCTCGGTGGCCAATTCACCCTGCGCCCTCAGCTTGACGACCTCGTGTTCGGAGGTGTCGTTGCTGAGGCGGAGCAGCAGGGCTGCGGGCTCGCCGGGGGTCGACGTGACCCTGGCTGGCTGGAACGAAGCCGTGACCGTCATGGCGCGAACGGTATCTCGTTGCGACGGCGAGTTCGTGGTGCCCCTCCCGGGTATCCTGACGACCATGTCGGAGACCCTCACACCCAACGCCCTCGAAGCCGGGCTCGACCCGCGCACGGCCGTGTTCGATCGCCTGCTCAAGAACCGGGTCGTGATGCTCGGATCCGAGGTCTCCGACGACATCGCCAACCAGATCTGCGCCCAGCTCCTCTACCTCGAGGGCGAGGATCCCTCGACCGACATCTGGCTCTATGTCAACAGCCCGGGCGGCTCCGTCACGGCCGGCATGGCGATCTACGACACGATGCAGTTCGTCGGCTGCGACGTCGCAACCGTGTGCCTCGGCCTCGCCGCATCGATGGGCCAGTTCCTGCTGACCGCCGGCGCTGCCGGCAAGCGTTACACGCTGCCCAACGCCCGCATCATGATGCATCAGCCCCTCGCCGGTCTCCGCGGTCAGGCTGCCGACATCGCGATCCAGGCCGAGCAATTGCGCTACACGAAGAAGCGCATGGCAGAACTGATCGCCGAGCACTCCGGTCAGCCGCTCGAACAGATCCAGGCCGACTCCGAGCGCGACCGCTGGTTCACCGCCGAGGGTGCGCTCGACTACGGGCTCGTCGACAAGGTCATCGTGCGCCGCGGCGACATCACCTGACCTCCAGCCACTTCGAAGCCCGGCGCGAGATGCCGACGAGCCTCACCCGTCGTGGGGCACGATCGTGAAGACCGGTCCGATGTCGACAGCGCAGTTCTCGATCAACCACGACGACACCCGCGCGGCCGATTCCTCCGACGCGTAGATCTCCGCGAGCGCGATCTGCTCGGACTCGACGTCGCCCGGCACGATCGTGCTGGCCGTCTCGTAGGCGATGACCAGCTGACGCCACTCGGGCTCGATCGACAGCGGCGCGATGGAGCCGATGTCGCGGTACAACTCGAGCAGCGGCTCGATGTCGCCCTCGGAGTCGATGACCGGGTTGGTGAGCGCCTCGCGGTTCTCGTCGATCTCGCCGCAGAACCGTTCCGCGCTCGAGGCGCCACCGCCGCCGCATGCGGCGAGTGCCGTCGCGGCGACTACGAAGCAGGCGCGCACGAGAGCGGGGGCACGACTCACGCCCGCATCATCGCACGACATCGATGTGATTCGCGCGCGACGCGTTCGGGAGCCGTCGTCGGTCCTTGCCTCGAGCGGCTGCGACGTGGATCGAGCCAGCGGTTAGATTGTGCCGCGAAGTTCGCAAGCCGCGAAGTTCACAAGGGGGGTATCCACTTGGCTCTCGCTCAGGCACCGCCGGGCCATCCGAACGACCCGGACACGTCCGGCGACCACATCAGGCTCGACCCGAGCGTGGCCCACCGCATCGCGTTCGACCGCATCACGTTCGACCGCAGTCCGGACTCTTATGCCCATTGGCAGCTCCGGACCGACCCGCCGCTCGCCTGGCTGACGATGAACGTGGCACCCGACGACGGCCTGCTCGGCGGCTACGAGCTGAAGCTCAACAGCTACGACATCGGCGTCGACATCGAGCTCGCCGACGCCGTACGTCGGATCCGCTTCGAACATCCCGACGTGCGCTGCGTCATCATCGACAGCGGCATCGCCGGGACATTCTGCGCCGGGGCGAACATTGGGATGCTCGCCGCCGCCACCCACTCCCACAAGGTCAACTTCTGCAAGTTCACCAACGAGACCCGCCTCGAGCTCGAGGAGGCGTCCGCCGCCTCGGGGGTGCGATTCCTGGCGGCGATCGAGGGTGCGTGCTCCGGCGGGGGATACGAGTTGGCGATGGCCTGTGATCACCTGCTGCTCGTCGACGACCGCGCGAGCGCGGTGTCGCTTCCCGAGGTGCCGCTGCTCGGCGTGCTACCCGGGACCGGGGGCCTCACGAGGTTGACCGACAAGCGTCACGTGCGCCGCGATATCGCCGATCTGTTCGCCACACGCGCCGAGGGCGTTCAAGGCGTCGAGGCGGTTGCGTGGGGGCTGGTCGACGAGATCGCGCCACCCTCGACGTTCGACGACGCCGTCGAGGCGCGGGCACACGAGCTCGCCGCCGCTTCGCCGCGCGGTGCCCCCGGATCACCCGTGGTGCTCGTCCCGCTCGACCCGACCATCACCGACGACTCGATCACATACCGGTTCGTGAAGGCCGCGCTCGACCGCGCGGGTCGGACCGTCGATCTCGAGGTCTGCGTCACCGCGGCAGCCGACTGGCCGCTGACGGCGGCGCGCGAGCTCGACGACCTGCTGTGCCATCTGCGGTTCAACGAACCCGAACTCGGAACGATCGTCATGCGAACGTCCGGATCGACCGACGATGTTCTCGCCCACAGCGCGACACTGGTGAGCGGCGCCGATCATGCAGCCCGGGAGACAGCGCTGCTGTGGAAGCGCACGTTGTCGCGGCTCGATCTCACCGCCCGCAGCCTGATCGCGGTGATCGAACCCGGGTCGTGTTTCGCCGGCGTGCTGGCCGAGCTGGCGTTCGCCGCCGACCGCAGCTACATGCTCGACGGCACCTTCGAAGATGACCACGATCCGCCCCCGCCCGCGATGATTCAGCTCACCGACATCAATCGTGGGCCGCTGCCGATGGCCAACGGCATCACCAGACTCCAGTCCCGATTCTACGGTCGCCCGGACGACCTTGCAGCGACCGATGATGTGATCGGTCGGTCGCTCGATGCGGCTGGGGCGCTCGCACTCGGTCTGGTCACCTCGACGCCTGACGATCTCGACTGGCACGACGAGATCCGCCTAGCCGTCGAGGAGCGGGCGAGCTACTCGCCCGATGCGCTCACCGCGATGGAGGCCAACCACCGTTTCGCCGGCCCCGAGACGATGGCGACCAAGATCTTCGCTCGCCTCTCGGCCTGGCAGAACTGGGTCTTCGTCAGGCCCAATGCAAGCGGCCCCGAAGGTGCCCTCCGCCGCTACGGGAGCGGCTCCCGCCCGCGCTACGACACGACCCGCACCTGAACCCCGCACCCGAACCCCGCACCCGAGGAACACGATGACCAGCATCGACTACTCCGAACGCATCCCGAACAACGTCAACCTTGCCGATGACCGTCGCCTCCGGCGAGCGCTCGAGAACTGGCAGCCGCGCTTCGCCGAGTGGTGGGGCGAGATGGGGCCGGTGGGCTTCCAAGAGAACGAGGTCTACCTGCGGACCGCGGTCGATGTCGGGCGCGAGGGATGGGCCCACTTCGGCCACGTGCGGATGCCCGACTATCGCTGGGGCATCTTCCTCTCCGAGCCCGAACCCGATCGGGTCGTCGGGTTCGGCGACAGGAAGGGCGAACCGGTGTGGCACGAGGTACCCGGTGAGTTCCGTGCCGATCTGCGACGCCTGATCGTCGTGCAGGGCGACACCGAGCCGGCTTCGGTCGAGCAACAACGCCACCTCGGCGCGACCGCACCGAGTATGTACGACCTGCGCAACCTCTTCCAGGTCAACGTCGAGGAGGGCCGTCACCTCTGGGCGATGGTGTACCTGCTCCACCGGTACTTCGGCCGAGACGGTCGCGACGAGGCCGACGCGATGCTCCAACGCCGCTCGGGCGACGTTGACCAGCCGCGCATTCTCGGGGCGTTCAACGAACCGACCCCCGACTGGTTGTCGTTCTTCATGTTCACCTACTTCACCGATCGCGACGGCAAGTACCAGCTCGGTGCGCTCCGCGAATCGGCGTTCGATCCGCTGAGCCGGACGTGTGAGTTCATGCTGAAGGAAGAGGCGCACCACATGTTCGTCGGTGCCACCGGCGTGGGCCGCGTGGTGCAGCGCACCGCCGAGCTGATGAACGAATACGACACCGCCGACATCTCAGCGCGCGGTGGCGTCGACCTCGACACGCTCCAGCGGTACATCAACTTCCACTACTCGGTGTCGCTCGACCTCTTCGGGTCCGAGCGCTCGACAAACGCCGCCAACTACTACGCCGCGGGGCTGAAGGGGAGGTTCGGCGAGCAGGGCTACGACGATGATCACGTGCTCCTCGACCTCGACGACACGTACCTCACCGTGGCCGATGGGGCGATCGCGGACGAGACGATGACCGCACGGGGTCTCGTGAACCACGAACTGCGCAGCGAGTACACCGCCGACTGCGAGAAGGGTGTGCGCCGCTGGAACCGGATCCTCGCCGAGTCCGGCATCGACATGCGGTTCCGGCTGCCGCACGTCGGGTTCAACCGCCGCGTCGGTGCGTTCCGAGGACACTCCGTGAGCCCCGACGGCCGACTGCTCACCGACGACGAATGGCTGACGGCATCTCCCGGCTGGCTGCCGAGCGCCGCCGAGCGCGCACACGTTGCCTCGCTGATGCAGCCGTCCTCGACGCCCGGCACGATGGCGGGCTGGATCGCGCCGCCCGCAACGGGCATCAACACCAAGCCGGTCGACTACGAATACGTCCGGAGCTGACCGTGCACGAACCGTTCAACGCGAGCCGGTGGCTGGTCGATCGGCACGTCGAAGCCGGCGACGGCGACCGGGTCGCGATCCGCAGCGCCGGTGAGGCGTTCACCTACGGCGATGTGAGGCAGCGCGTCGAGCAGGCGGCCGGCGCCCTGCGCTCGCTCGGCGTGCGCCCCGAGGAGCGCGTCGCGATGGTGATGCTCGACTCGCCCGAGTTCGTGGCCGTCTTTCTCGGGGCGATGCGGATCGGCGCCGTGCCGGTCCCGTTGAACCCGATGCTCCCCGGACGCGACCTCGGCGTGATCACGGCGGACACCCGGGCCCGCGTCCTCACGATCTCCGACGCGCGCCTGGCGGTGCTCGACGATCTGAGGGCGGGCGCTCCGGAGCTGGCGGACGTCGTCACGACCGGCGCCGGTGGCGCGGATCTCATCGGATGGGCCGACTTCGTCGCCGGGGCCACCAACGGATCGGTGTGGGCGACGTGGGCAGAGTCGCCCGGTTTCTGGTTGTGCACGTCCGGATCGACCGGTCGGCCGAAGCTGGCGATGCACCGGCACGGTGATATCCCGGCGACCTGTGCGACCTATGCCGATCGCGTGCTCGGCATCGGGCCGGACGACCGTTGTTTCTCCGTCGGTCCGATGTTCCACGCCTACGGCCTCGGGAACTCGCTGACGTTCCCGTTCTCGGTCGGCGCGACCACCGTGCTCGAACCGACACGGCCGCCGACGCCACAGCTCGTGGCCGAGATCGTGACGACGGAAGGGCCGACGTTGTTCTTCTGCATCCCGACGTTCTATGCGGCGCTTCTCGCATCCGAGATCGACAGCGACTCCTTCGCATCCGTGAGATGGGGTGTTTCGGCCGCCGAACCGCTGCCCGCCGAGACGTTCGAGCGGTTCCGCGAACGCTTCGGCGTCACCATCCTCGACGGTGTCGGCTCGACGGAACTGCTCCACATCTACCTGTCGAACGCGCCGGGGAGGGTCGCGGCCGGGACGAGCGGCGTGGCGGTGCCGGGCTACGACCTGCGGATCGTCGACGGGTCGGGCCTCGAGCAGCCGGACGGAGAACCCGGCCAGCTGATGGTGCGGGGACCGTCGATGGCGACCGGATACTGGTGTCTCGGCGACACGTCGCGCGCCACGTTCGAGGGGTCGTGGATGAGGACCGGCGATCTGTTCGAGCGTGAGAACGGGTTGCACACCTACCTCGGTCGCGTCGACGACATGTTGCGTGTGGGCGGCGAGTGGGTGTCGCCCGCCGAGGTCGAGGGGGTACTCATCGAGCATCGCGACGTACTCGAGGCGGCCGTGGTCGGCGAGCGCGACGATACGGGCGCCACCCGCCCGATCGCTTACGTCGTGGCGTCCTCGGCGACGTCACCCGATCCCGACGAACTCACCGCTCTGTGCCGTGAACGACTCGCCGGATTCAAACGTCCGCGCCGCTACGAGATTGTCGACGACCTGCCCAAGACGGCGACCGGCAAAATCCAGCGGTTCAAGCTTCGTCCTGGCGTCGAGCGGGCCTGAGCGGGGGCGGACCCGCCCGCGGCTGATCGCCGTATTGCGCCCGGTCGCACGATTCGACCCGCGGTGCGACACCCCTGCGGTATCGTGGCGATCGTCACCGCGGCGTCACGGTTCGACATCACGGTTCGATCGTGGGGTTCGATTCACCCCTCCTCGCTGAAATCCGGTCCGAACGCAATCGGGCCCAGCTCGAGGAGTTGCGATGCTCGCATCGATTTCGTCCGCTGTCCTGTTCGGGGCAGAGGGCCACCGCGTCACCGTCGAGGTGCACGTCGGCAAGGGGCTTCCCGCCTTCCATCTCGTCGGATTGCCCGATGAGTCGATCCGCGAGTCGCGCGACCGGGTGAGGGCGGCCGTCGACAGCAGCGACTTCCACTGGCCCGACACCAAGATCACGGTCAATCTCGCCCCATCGCCGCGGCGCAAGACCGGCTCGGGGCTCGATCTGGCGATCGCCGTCGGCGTGCTCGTGGCGAACGGCGACATGCCCGCATCGGCGGTCGAGGGTCTGGCCTTCATCGGCGAGGTCGGTCTCGACGGGTCGGTGAGATCGGTGCCCGGCGTCGCGCCGATGGTCGGCGCGGTCGGCGAGTGCGACGTGGTCGTGCCGGTGGGCAACGCCCGCGAGGCTCGCGTCGCGGCGGCGGGCGAGGTGCGGCTGGTGTCGACGATCCGCGAGCTGGCCTCGGCGCTGCTCGGCGAAGCGCTGTGGCCCGAGGCCGAGCCGGGTGAGCCCGACGACCCGATCGTCACGACCACCGACCTCGCCGACGTGCACGGTCAGCCGCTCGCCCGGCAGGCGCTCGAGATCGCCGCGGCCGGCGGGCACCACATGTTGTTCGTCGGACCACCGGGGTCGGGCAAGACCATGTTGGCGGCGCGCCTGCCGGGCCTCCTGCCCGACCTCGATCGCAGCGGGGCGCTTCAGGCGACAATGGTGTACTCGGCCGCCGGTGAGCGCCTGCCGGCCGGTGGGTTGGTCACGCGCCCGCCATTTCGTGCCCCGCACCACACCAGCTCGATGGTGTCGCTGGTCGGCGGGGGCTCCCACAGTCTGCGACCCGGCGAAATATCACTCGCGCACCGCGGAGTCCTGTTCCTCGACGAGATCGCCGAGTTCTCACCGTCGGTGCTCGACGGGCTCCGCCAACCGCTCGAGGAGGGGGTCATCAGGGTGGCTCGGGCGAACGCCCACGCCGTACTGCCGGCCGACTTTCTGTTGGTCGCGGCGATGAACCCGTGCCCGTGCGGCGGGGGTCCGCCCGGCGACTGCCAGTGCGACGAGGCGGCGCTGCGACGGTACGCCCGACGACTGTCGGGGCCGCTGCTCGATCGGTTCGACCTGCGCGTCAACGTTCACCGCCCGGCGGTCGACGACCTCGTCGACGGGCGGCCGGGTGAGTCGACAGAGGCGGTCGCCGAGCGGGTGGGCGCGGCGAGGGCGCTGGCGCTCGACCGCCAAGGGGCGCTCAACGGGCGCCTCGAACCCTCGGTACTCGACCAGCTGGCCCCACTCGACGGCGATGCGGCCGCCGTGTTGCGCACCAATCTCGAACTCGACCGGCTCTCGGGGCGCGGCTATCACCGCGTCAGGCGGGTCGCCCGAACCATCGCCGATCTCAACGGAGAACAACGACCGTCGATCACGATCGAGGAGGTGACGTTGGCACTCCAGATGCGCAGCGCCTTCGGTCGCGGCTCACGGCGGAGCGCAGCGGCATGACCGATCCGTCGCCCGGTGGGGCGTACGTCGCCGCTCTGGCCGGGTTCCAACGGATGACGATCCGGCGGCTGCGCTCGCTGCTCGCGACCGGTAGTCCACAACGGGCGTTCCGCATCGCGGCGGGTATGGACGCTCCCACCGGTCCGCTCGCGGCGATGTTCGGTCGCGAGCCCGATCTGGCCGCGTGCTGGAGACGCCAGGCGATCGAGCGCCCGCCCGAGGCGTGCTGGGCGCGGTGCGTCGAGTCCGGTGTCGACGTGGTCCTCCCGGACGATCCGCGGTTCCCGCCCCAGCTACTCGACGATCCCGACCGTCCGGCGGTGCTGTTCGTCCGCGGTGACCTCGGTGTGCTCGACGCCCGGCGCGTCGGCATCGTGGGCACGCGCAACGCCACCCAGCGCGGCCGCGAGACCGCTGCCCGGTTCGGATTCGAGCTGGCCGAGAACGGTGTCGTCGTCGTGTCCGGCCTCGCCCGGGGTATCGATGGGGCCGCACATCGCGGTGCGCTCGCGGCCGACGCCGCTCCCGTCGCCGCGGTCGTCGGCAACGGACCCGATTCGCCGTACCCGAAACAGAACGCCGACCTCTGGAGCGCGGTCGCCGAGCGGGGGGTGCTCATCTCCGAGTGGCCGCCGGGTACACCGCCCGACAAGTTCCGGTTCCCACTGCGCAACAGGATCCTGGCGGCGCTCGTCGAGGTCCTCGTCGTCGTCGAGAGCCGCGAGAAGGGCGGCGCTCTGATCACCGCCCGAGAGGCGCTGGCCCGCCAGGTAGAGGTGATGGCGGTGCCCGGATCGCTGCAGACACGGGCCGCGAACGGCACCAACTACCTGCTGCGCGACGGCGCTGCACCGGCGACCGACACCGATGAGATCCTCGCCGCGCTGGGACTCGACGGGCGCAGGGCCGGGCGGGCGCGGTTCGATCCGCGGTCGCTGCCGCGAGGGGTCCACGCGCCCATCGTCGAGCACTGTTCGACCGAAGCCCGGTCGATCGAGCAGATCGTCGAGACATTCGAGATGTCGCTCGCCGACGCGGCGATGGCGCTGGCGCGGCTCGAGCGCGAGGGGTGGCTCCGCGAGACCGGTGGCTGGTTCGAGGCCGTCGATCGATGGGACGACCTGACGTGACCTCACCACGTCGACCCTCCGACGAGTCGTGTTCGCCGCGATGCCGTTCAGGGCGATGTCGCGGTGCCCGCCGGTCTGAGCAATACGATCGGCGTCGTGGAATCCTGGCGCATCGACGAGTTCTCCGGCGCTCTGACGTCGTTGTCCGACAATACGGTCGCGGCCTACGGCAGCGATCTGCGGTCGTTCGCGTCCTGGTGCGAGCGCAGCGAGATCCGCGACCCGATCGCCGTCGAGCGCACGACGATCCGCCGCTATCTCGCGTACCTCACGACCCGGCGGTTCGCCCGCCGGACCATCGCCCGCAAGGTCGCATCGCTGCGCCGGTACTACCGATGGCTGGTCGGCGTCGGCGCGACCGACAGCGATCCGATGGCCGGAGTCTCGGTGTCCGGCGGCGACGGGCGTCTTCCGCGCGTGCTCGATCGGGGCGAGCTGGCGATCATGCTCGATTCGCCTGGCGACGCCGACGAACCCGAGTGGCGGCGCCGCCGCGACGACGCGGTGCTCGAACTGCTCTACGGATCTGGTCTCAGGGTCGGCGAACTGTGCGGGCTCGAGGTCGGCTCGCTAGCGCTCGGCGCCGGTGCCGCGACCGTCTGGGGCAAGGGCGACAAAGAGCGTCGCGTGCCGCTCAGCGAGCCGGCGATCAAGGCGGTCAGCCGTTGGCTCGCCATCCGCCACGACGTCGTGCCACCCGCCGGTGGCGACATCCTCTTCGCCAACGAGCGCGGCAACCAGCTCACGCCGCGCGACGTGAGGCGCATCCTCGATCGCCGGTCGCCCACGCCGACGCATCCTCACGCGCTCCGACACAGCTTCGCCACACACCTGCTCGACGGCGGGGCCGATCTGCGCGCGGTGCAGGAACTGCTCGGTCACAGCGACGTCGCGACGACACAGCGTTACACACACGTGAGCAAGGAGCGGCTCTCAGCCGCCTATCGCGAGACGCACCCACGGGCATGAGCATCGTTCACGAAGATGCCGACCTCGAGCTGCAGTGGGTCACCTGGCTCGACGACCGGGACACGTCCGCCCGCGATCACCTGATCGTGCACTACTCGCCGCTGGTCAAGTTCGTCGCCGGTCGGATCGGCGCCGGGCTTCCCTCCAGTGTCGATCCCGGTGACCTCGTCAGCTCGGGTGTGTTCGGATTGATCGATGCGATCGAGCGGTTCGACCTCGAGCGCGGTGTCAAGTTCGAGACGTTCGCGGTGCCCCGCATCCGGGGAGCGATCTACGACGGGCTTCGGCAGCTCGATTGGGTGCCGCGCTCGGTGCGCACCCGGGCGAAGGAGGTCGAGCGCGCGATGACCGGTCTCGAGCACCGGCTCGGTCGCGCACCGACCGATGAGGAACTGGCCGAGGCGCTCCGCATCGGCGAGCCCGAACTCGCGAAATGGTTGAAGTCGATCTCCTCCACCACCATCGGCCCACTCGACCGGGCGATCGCCGCGGGTGCCGAGCCGGCCGAGGTCGAGGGGCCCGGTTCGAACTCGCCGACCGCCAGCGTCGAAGACCGCGAGTTGAGCGAGGCGATGCACGACGAGATCCGCAAGCTGCCCGAGCGCGAGAAGCTCGTCCTCTCGCTCTACTACGACGAGGGCCTCACGCTCGACGAGATCGGTGAGGTGATCGGCGTCACCAAGAGCCGCGTGTCGCAGATCCACACCAAGTCGGTGCTGCACCTGCGCGCCCGTCTCACGGCTTCCGGCGTCGCCTGAAACACACCCTCTACCCGGCACCGTCTCACCCGGCGCCGTCTCACCCGGCACCATTCCTCCCGGGTCATTCCTCTCGGGGTCATCCCACTC
>CBDUYD010000032.1:0-21296 GCA_965371355.1 uncultured Ilumatobacteraceae bacterium | reverse complement strand
CGACTGCGGTGTCGGAGTCGGCGATCATCGCCACGAGATCGCGGCGGGCGCGCGACACGCGGGAGCGGACGGTTCCCACGGGACAGCCGAGTACCTCGGCTGCCTCGTCGTAGTGCCGGCCGAGCACCTGTGTCAGCACGAATGCGGCCCTGCGGTCGTCGTCGAGGCTGCCGAGCAACTCGTCGAGTTCGATACGACCCGATGCATCGGGCGCCGTCGGCCCGCCACCGTGCCAACCCGCCGTGGTGTCGTGGATCACCGACCGGTCGAGGCGGCGACGGCGGACCGCTCGGCGGGTGTGATCGACACAGACCCGACGGGCGATGGTGAGCAGCCAGCCGCGAGCCGATCCCTCGGCGCGGTACCGGTGGAGCGATCCGATCGCCCGTTCGTAGGTTTCCTGTGCGAGATCGTCCGCGTACCCGGAGTCGCCGAGGTACCGGCACATCGTCCACACCTCGGCCTGGGTCTCGGCGACGAAGCGCTCGAGGGCGCCGCGATCACCGTCGCGCGCCGCTATCAGGAGGCTCGTCAGGTGGTCCATCCACGCCCATTCTCGCAGCCCGGGAACGAAATCCGACCCCGCGGCGACCGTGACGGACATGAACTGCGATGACGTCCGAACGACCCTGTCGGCGATCGCCGACGGCGAGGCGTCGTCCGGCGAGCGGGACCTCGTCGACCACCATCTCGAAACGTGCCCGGGATGTCGCACCTATTCCGAGCAGATCGCGCGGCTCGATCGAACCGTGCGCATCCGACCCGCCGAGCCCGTGCCCGATCTCGTCGTGGCGGTGACCTCCAGGGCGCGACCGGCCCGCCCGGGACGTCGCGGCTGGATCCGTCCGGCACTGGTCTGGATCGCCGTCATGCTGCTCGCCAAGGGGGTTCCGGCGCTCGTGTTCGGCAACACCGAAGGCGCCGACGCACACCTCTCACGACACCTCGGCGCGTTCGGCGTGGCGCTGGCGATCGGGTTCGTCTATGCGGCGTGGAAGCCCCATCGGGCATTCGGGCTCCTGCCGTTCACAGCCGCTCTCGTGCTGACGATGACCGGCGGCGCCGTGTTCGACCTGATCGACGGAGGTCGCAGCGCCCTCTCCGAGTCGATCCACCTCACGGAACTGACCGGTCTGACCCTGCTGTGGATGCTCGCCGGATCACCCGGCTGGCACGGTCTGCGCGGCGTCCGCCGCGGACCGCGCGTCACGTCCGCGATCTGATCGGACGCTGCGGCTCCGACGCGCCTCGATCCGGTCGAGCGCGGCGGTCCACCACGCGAACAACTCGTGGTCGTCGGCGATCCCGTACGCCTCGTCGACCGCCCGACCGCACGCGCGGACGTCCCCCGCCGCGAGCGCCGCCACCGCGTCGTCGAGTTGGCCCTCCGGCCACGGCAGGTCGGCAAGCATGGCCGGCCCGAGCCGGATCGTGCCTGCCGAGAGTCCGGTGCCGGCCGACCGGTGCCACGCCCACGCCGACGCGAACGGAGAGGTCAACATCGCCGCGACCGGCTCGACCCCGGTGCGTTCGGGATAGGCCGCGATGACCGGCACCCCCGGGAGGTGGTCGCCGTTCGGATCACCGACCGCCTCGATGATCGATGTCTGGTTGGCGATCAGCACCTTCGGGACGAGACGCCGCTCCGCCCACCTGCGCATCCGCTGGTCGAGGGCATCGATCCGCACCCGCGGCGCCCGGAACCGGTGCTTGGCGAACGTGACCATCCGTTCGCCCCACAGGTTGACGCCGGGGTCGATCAAGCCGCTCGTCACGAGCGGCGGACCGGTCTCATGGTCGCCGACCGCGGGGATCATGCCGTAGTACTCGTCACGGAAGTTGGCGTTCAGACGGACGCGGTCGCCGAGCGTGCCCTCCGTCGAGATCTGTGCCGGGAGTGCGGGGATCCCGCGGTCGTCGGTGATCACCGACGACCAGGAGTCGTTCGAGTCGACCCTTGCCTCGGAGCGCGGCTCGGCGAAGTCGAGCGCGACGGCGCACGTGAGGACCTCGGCGTCGAACATCTTCTCGTCGCTCGACCACGACCAGACGATCGACGCGCGCTCGCCGATCGAACGGCGGACCGGGCCGGCGTCGCGCGCCGACAGCACCGACCTGGGCAACACGAACGCGACCCGTCCGTCGGCCGCGACGAGTTCGGCGGCGAGCGCGAGGAACTCGACGGCCGCATCCGCGTACGGTCCACCGCCGCGGCGGCTCGCGCCGCCCCGAGCCGTCGCCGCGGCGAGCTGCGAGAGGAAGGGCGGGTTGCCGATCACGAGGTCGAACCGCTCGTCGATCCACTCGCGATCGAGCGCATCGGCGACCACGATCGTCGCAGCCGGACAGCGGCGGCGGGCATCGCTCGCCGCCACCGGATCGATGTCGACACCCATCAGCTCACATCGCGCCCCGTCTCCCGCGTCTCCCGCGATGCCTTCGATGCGCCGTGCTACCGCTTCGAGGAACCGGGCATCGCCGCAGGCCGGATCGAGTACTCGGATCGGCCCCGGCCGGTGCTCGACCCATCCGGCGGTGACGACGTGGCCGACGACGAGGTCGACGAGTCGCGGCGGGGTGTACCAGGCGCCGAGCTGCTTGCGCGTGCGGCCGTCCGCCGGCAGGGTCGAACTCACGATTTGGTCACGACTCCGGTCACGAACCCGGTCACGACTCGGAGTAGTCGAGCTCGAAACGTTCGAACACGACCTCGATCTCGTCGTCGAACGGCTGCCCGAGCTTGGCGAAGGCCCGCCGGTAGTAGTCGCGATGCATGCGCAGCCAGTCGTCGCGGGTGCGATCGCCCTCGCCCTCGTCCCAGGCGAACGACTCGTCGACCGACGACAGTGGTCCGACCCGCACGTCGGTCGATCGCAGCACCGCCCGCGGCAGACCGTCACCCCCACAGGCGATCCACCGGTCGTCGACCCTGGGCATCGGGGTGCCATCGGCCTCGTACTCGGCGACCGAACCGGCCGTCGCCCGTTTCGGTCCATGCAGGACGAGTGCGATCAGGTCGTCGGCGAGTTCGACCGAGTCGCCGAAACAGCCGACATCGGTGAATCGCCCGACCGAGCCATCGCGCGAAGCGACGAAGCGAGCCCAGAACGCCTCGACCGCCCTCTCGTCGATCGGTGGAAGCGGTGTCCGCGACGGCTCGGGCTCACTCATCGCGCCGACGCTACCGTCGGGCCCGATGACGATCCGCGACGGTTAGCCTGCCGAATCGTGACGCGCACGGCCGAGGCCTCCCGCTACCTCACGTTCGACCGCGACAGCTGGGCGGAACTGCGCGCATCGACGCCGATGACGCTCGGCCAGCCCGAACTCGAGGAGCTGCGCGGGATCAACGAGGAGATCGACCTCGACGAGGTCGTCGCGATCTACCTGCCGCTGAGCCGGCTGCTCAACCTCTACGTCAGCGCCACCCAGGATCTCCACCGGGTCTCGGCGACGTTCCTCGGCGCGATGTCGCCGAAGGTTCCCTACATCATCGGCGTCGCCGGCAGCGTGGCGGTCGGCAAGAGCACCTTCGCCCGCATCCTGCAGGCGCTGCTCGCGCAGTGGCCCGACCACCCACGGGTCGATCTCATCACCACCGACGGTTTCCTCCATCCCAACAAGGTGCTCGAGGACCGCAAGCTCATGAACCGCAAAGGGTTTCCGGAGTCGTACGACACACGAAACCTGCTGCGCGTGCTGCGCGAGATCAAGAGCGGCCGCGCCGAGGTGTCGGCTCCGGTCTACAGCCATGTCGTCTACGACATCATCGACGACGACCGGGTCGTGGTGAACCAGCCCGACATCGTCATCATCGAGGGCCTCAACGTGCTCCAGACCGGCGATGCGGCGACCGAGTTCGTGAGCGACTACTTCGACTTCTCCATCTACCTCGACGCCGCCGAGTCCGAGGTCGAGCAGTGGTACGTCGACCGCTTCTTGAAGTTGCGCGAGTCGGTGTTCAAGAACCCCGAATCGTTCTTCGGGTTCTACGCCGAACTGTCCGACGACGAAGCGGTCGAGGTCGCCAGGGGGATCTGGCGCGACATCAACGGACGCAACCTGCGCGAGAACATCGCGCCGACCCGCGAACGGGCGTCGCTGATCGTGCACAAGACCGCCGACCACCGCGTCGACAAGGTCCAGCTGCGCCGGCTCTGATCACCCGCCCCGACAACCTCGGCTCCAGCTGCCGCGTCCCTGCGGTTTGCCGTACCGGGGCTGGTGACCCAAGATGAACACGATGATCGATCCGACGGCTCCACCCGCAGGCGAACCGACGCCGGTGAGGCTCGATCCGGTTCTCCTCGAACCGCACGAGAGTCCTGCCGATCATCCGTGCGCGGCCGTCGAGCACTACCACTCCGACCTCGTGCTGCTCGGGTATCTGCTCCAGGATCTGCGGGTTCTCGTACGAAGGGCGGCGAAGGGCGAGATCCCGCTGCAGCCGTACGGGAGGATCACCTGGGAGGTGCACGGGCTGCAGCGTCGAACCGTCACCTGCGATCCGATCAGACTCCTCGAACGCGAAGACTTCCAGATGGTCGGATTCCTGGCCGACCGACGAACGACGCCGACGGCGGGCGAGCTCGACGAGGCCGAACTAGACGTGATCGACGAGTTCGAGAACTACCCCGGCATCGTCAGCTACAGCTCGTTGGAGCTCGTCGAACACCAGTGGGCGAACCTCGTCGTGCACACCACACCCGACGACCGTGAAGCGTGGCGCCACAGCGAACGGCACATCCGTGCCGCCGAGGACCTCGCTCCCCGCGTCTACCACAACGTCCGGATCCACAACGGCCATATCCCCGGAGGCCCGGTCGGACGACGGACCGTCGTCATCGAGAGCACCAAGTACTGGGACTACGACTCGCCCGAGCCCTGGCACGCGTTCCGCGAGTTCCCCGGCGGTGCCGCCGAGGTCGTGGGAACACCGTGGACCGAGCTGGCACAGCACCCGGCCGCCGACCGTCGAGGATGACGAACCGGTCGTGGGTCTGAGCACGATCACCCTGCTCGGCGACAACACCCGGCCGATCCTGCAGGCACTGGCCCCGCATCTCGCGGCGGCGACGGGCGTGGACATCGAGGTCGTTCCAACGCCTTCGGGCTCGTCGAGACGCGCGGTCCGCGCGTCCGGAGGTGCGGACCTGACATGGGCCTGCGGCTTCCTCACGGTCGAGATGATCGATGCCGGCGACGTCGACGCCGAGATCGTCGCCGCACCCGTGTTCGCCGGCGAGGAAGGCCCGACGTACCACTCGGTTCTGATCGCCCGTCAGGAGATCACCGATCCCGTCCGCTTCCGGGGCACGGTGGCGATCAATGAACGCGAGTCGTGGTCGGGACACCACGCGCTCGGCCACCACCTCGACGCGATCGGCTCGGAGCGTGCGGTCGCCGCCGTGCGGGTGACCGGAAGTCATCGTGGCTCGGTCGAGGCCGTAGCGGCCGGCGAGGCCGACCTGGCGGCCATCGACCACACCGTGTGGGCTCACCTCGCCGAGACGACCTCGGTAACCGCCGGTCTGTTCGTTATCGATCGCACGCGCGGTTGGCCCGCCCCGCCCTTCGCCGTCCACCGGAGGGTCGCCGCGGAGACCCGCCGCCGCCTGATCGACGCCCTCACGGCGACGACGCCCGGCGACCTCGAGGGTCTCACGGGCATCGTCGCCGCGGCGGGGTCCGACTATCAGGTCATGCGCCCCAATCCGCTCGTCGCGCTCTGATCAGTCGGCGTCCGCCTCGAACGAACCATCGGCGAGCTCTCCCCCGAACTCGATCAACAGATCGTCGGGGAGCAGGTTCTCGCACTCGGCGAAGGCGTCGTCGAGGGCCTCCCATCCGGCCTCGAGGGCGGCCTCGTCCAGCAGCTTCACGCCACCTTCGGTGGTCACGGTGGCACCGTTCACGTCTCCGGTGACCGTCACCGACCCGACCACGTCGCCGAACTCGACCGCCTGGTAGCCGTCGAGGGTCTCGATGTGGACGATCGGGCCATCGCCCATGACATCGAGTTCGGCCAGGCACTCATCGAAGGCGTCGAACGCGCCCAGCTCGGCCTGCGCATCTTCTGGCAGAAGGTTCCGGCACGCTTCATCGGCCGCTCCCCACGCATCGTCGTACGCCTCCCATTCGGCATCGTCGAAGGTGTCCGGAGACCCGGCGAGCGCACCGACTTGGGCGTCGACGCACTCCTCGTACGGGCGCCAGGCCTCGAGTTCGTCCTTCGCCTCGTCGGGGAGGAGATCGGAGCACGTCTCGGCGGCGTCGTCGAAGCGCTGCTGTTGCTCACCACCGAGCGGCACCACACCGGCGACGAACCCCTCGCCTCCCCCGTCACCGAGCACGTCGCCGAGATCCGGGTCCTCGAACGGCATCTCGTCGCCGAAGAAGACCTCGGGATCGGTCCAGAGTTCACCGAGCTGGTCGGCCATGCACCGCTCGAACGACAGCCACTCCTCGTCGTCGGCCACCTCGGCCACCTCGGCCACCTCGACACCCGCCTCGGGTGCGGGCTCGCCGCCGCCCTGCGCGGCGACGATGGCACCACCGCCGACGACGACGCCGGCGAGGGCGACCGCGCCGATGGCGGCTCTCACGAGGGTGGGGCGGCGACGCGGTGTTGCCGGCTCTTGCAGGTCTTCTGGTGCGTCCATCGGTACTTCCTTGTGTGTCTCGTGGGTTGACTGGAACGACGCCATCGTCCACGAATCTTCCTGAGAGACCGCTGAGGTAGCTGAGAACGCTCTCAGCCGGCGATCAGATCCTCCTGGCACACTTGACGACGTGCGGATCCTGGTGGTCGATGACGAGGAGCGGCTCGCCTCCTCGATCGCCCGTGGCCTGGTCGCCGAGGGGTTCGACGTCGACGTCGTGCACGACGGCCTCGAAGGACTGTGGCGGGCCCGGGAGGGCTCGTACAGCGCGATCGTGCTCGACATCATGCTGCCGGGGATGAACGGCTACGAGGTCTGCCGCACCCTGCGCGACGACGACATCTGGACGCCGATCCTGATGCTGACCGCCAAGGAGGGCGAGTACGACGAAGCCGAGAGCTTCGAGTTCGGCGCCGACGATTACCTCCGCAAGCCCTTCTCCCACGTCGTACTCACCGCTCGCCTGCATTCGCTCATCCGGCGGGCCACATCGTCACCGTCGCTCGTCGCCCGGGTCGGCGACCTGCACCTCGACCCCGGCACCCGCCGCTGCTCCCGCGGCGGTACAGCGATCGCACTCACGCCCCGCGAGTTCGCGGTGCTCGAGGTGCTCGTGCGGAGGGCGCCAGAGGTGGTTCCCAAACGCCGGCTGATCGACGAGGTGTGGGGATTGGACTTCGAAGGAGACCCGAACATCGTCGAGGTCTACATCGGTTATCTCCGCCGGAAGATCGACAGACCCTTCGGCACGAACTCGATCATCACCGCTCGCGGCGTCGGCTACCAGGTGGTCGAATCGTGAACCCCCGCTCGGTGCGGGTGCGGCTCACCGGACTCGTGATCGTCGTGACCGCACTGTTGGTTCTCGTCGCCGCGACGATCGGTGTCGGCCGGATCGAGGACGGCCTGGTCGCCGACATCATCGACGACACGGCCGAGAGGACGGTGGTCGTCGACGGGGTGATCGTCCAATCGGGCGCGATCGTCGGGATCGACGAGATCGACGAGCTCGGCGCCGAGATCTTCGTCGACGATCCGTTCGCCCGGGCGGGCGAGTCCGGGCCCGAACTCGACTTCTACGCGGACGAGTTGGAGGCGCTCATCAGCGACGCAGACGCCGTGGGCGCGCTCGACCCCTTGCTCGCGGCGACCGGTGGTACGCGCGCGTCGGGACTGCCGCTGCTCACCTGGGTCGGAGCGGTCGCCGTCGTCGGCATCGACGGCGGGGGCACCACCTTTCTCGACATCGGTCCCGACGCGTACGACGGGCCGCTCGCCTCGGAGACCAATCTCCAGGAGCTGACGTTCGCGTTGCTCGACGACGAGGTGCTCGAGGCGACGTTCAGCCAGGACTTCCTCTCCGACGCCCGGATCGACCGCATCATCGAGGAGGCGATCGCCGAGCGGGCGACCGAGCTCGACCTCGTCACCGCCGTCCGAACGATCGACGACCTCGAGTTCGCGGTCGTCGCCGACATTGCCGACGTCAGCCGCAGCGTCGACCGCATGCGCCTCGTGCTGTGGACGGCCCTGCCGATCCTGACCGCGCTGGCTGCGCTCCTCACATGGCTGCTGACCGGACGGGCTCTCTCGCCGGTCAGGCGGATGACCGACCGGGTCGGTGTGATCTCCGGGGGGAGCCTCCATCAGCGTGTGCCGGTGCCCGGGACCGGCGACGAGATCGAGGCGCTGGCCCGCACGATGAACGAGATGCTCGGTCGGCTCGAAGCCGACGATCGGCGCGTCCGCCAGTTCGTTTCGGACGCTTCCCACGAACTGCGCTCACCGGTGGCGGTGCTGCGGAGCGAGGCGGACGTGGCGTTGCGCACCCCGGACGGCACCGATGTGACCGAACTCGCCGAGGGGGTGCGCGACGAGAGCATCCGGCTCGAGCGGATCGTCGACGACCTGCTCGTACTGGCGCGGGGCGACGAGGCGCGCGACTCCGGGTCGCACGACTTGATCGACCTCGACGACGTGGTCCTCGCCGAGGCCGCTCGGCGAAGGCGCTTACCTGTGGACACCGGATCGGTCTCGGCGGGGAAGGTACGCGGCACCACCGAGGGGTGTACGAGAATCGTGATGCACCTGCTCGACAACGCCGCGCGGCACGCGGCTTCGGGTGTCGCGGTCGGACTCGTGACCGACGACGACACCGTTTCGTTGTGGGTCGACGACGACGGCCCGGGAGTTGCGGTCGAAGACCGGTCCCGCATCTTCGAGCGCTTCACCAGACTCGAATCCGCCCGCAGCCGCGACACCGGCGGCGCTGGCCTCGGCCTGGCCGTCGTCGCCGACACGGTCGCGGCGATGGGCGGCACGGTCGAGGTCGAGGTGAGCCCCAGCGGCGGCGCCCGGTTCCTCATCCGTTGGCCGGCGCAGAGCTGACCGAAGCCCCGATCGAAGGGCCGCGCCGCGATCAGGGGCCGCGCCGCGGCTACAGGCCGAGCCAGGCGGGAAGGTCGGCGATCGACGCCAGCTCGATGACGTCCTCGTCGTGGCCGTCGACCCGCTCGAGTTCCCACGTCAGGTGGTACGGGATGTGTACCGCATGTCCGCCGAGCGACATCACCGGGAGGATGTCGCTGCGCACCGAGTTGCCGATCATGCAGAACCGTTCAGGGGCGACTTCGAGCCGTGTGAGGATCTTCGAGTACGTCGTCGCGTTCTTCTCGAGCACGATCTCGATCTCGTCGAAATGGTGGTCGAGACCGGACGTGGTGACCTTCCGGGTCTGATGCACGAGATCACCCTTGGTGATCATCATCACCCTCCCGTTCGCGGCCACCTCCGACAGCACGCGTGGTACGTGCGGCAGGAGGTGCACCGGCTCGGTGAGCATGTCGCGACCGAGGTCGATCAACTCCTCGATCACCGCCGACGGGACCGCGCACTCGCTGATCGTGATCGCGGCGCGGACCATCGAGAGCGTGAACGCCTTCGCGCCGTATCCGGTGACCGAGAGATCGGATCGTTCGGTCGCCCGCAGCGCGGCGTCGATGTCGACGCCGGTCGGCGCATACGGCGTCACGAGTTCGATGAACCGGTTCTCGGCGGCACGGAACGCGTCCTCGCAGCGCCAGAGCGTGTCGTCGGCATCGAAAGCGATGAGGTCGAATTCGTCGATCCGGCGGTCGGTCACGAACGCCTCGGATCAGCGATGGATCGCATTGAGGTAGTTGTACACCGTGATGCGACTGACACCCATCGCGTCGGCGACATCCTCGACGGCACGCCGCAGGATGAACGCTCCACGCTCGTCGAGCAGACGCACGGCCCGCTGCTTGTCGGCCCGCGACAGCAGCGGGAGTCGACCGCCGAGTTCGGCCTCGACCGTGTCGATCAGGCGATCGAGGGCTCCGTGCAGCGGTGGCAACCGGACCACGGCGACGACACGACCCTCCCACACGAGGGGGACGTCGCTCGGCTCGGCCTCGTCCACGCTGACGAACGACGCTCCGACCGCATCGACGACCGGCCTGGTCGCATCGACGAGCGGATGCCCCGTTGGGTCGACTTTGGCCACCCGGGGAATGATACGGCCCCGGAATGGCGCTCGTCGGGCCAGCGGGTGATCGCCCGCTCGCCCAGCGGACGACCGTCGTTCAGCCGGCGCCCATCACACGACGCAGTTCGTCGGAGCGGGCGATGCAGTCCTTTCCCGCCATGCCGAACGCCTCGTTGAGCTTGTGCAGGGCCTGCTTGAACGACCCGTTCCACTCCTCGACGAAGCGCTCGCGGGCGGGACCCTGCCACGTCGTGCCCCCGAGCACGCCGTCGACCGAACTCATCACCGAGGTGATCGCGTCGATCTGCCGGTTCAACGTCGACCCGAGATGGGTGAGCTGTTCCGGGTTTGCTCCGTACATCGACATGGAAGTCCTCCGTCGTTCTCTCGTCGTGTGTTGTCCTGACATCGGGACAGTGGGCGCTGTGACGCTCGCAACGGAAGGCCGATCTGAGATCCCGGCCGATAATCCCGACCGGACCCGTGGGTACGATCGGCCCATGTCAACGAGTGATGGCCCATCGGCCGGCCCGACCGCCGTCGACGAGGGCGGCGACCCGATGATCGCCGCGACCCTCGAGCAGGCGGCCGACCTGCTCGGCGACGCGGTCGAACTCCGCAGGACGCTGCACAAGCGCCCCGAACTCGGCAACGACCTCCCGGCCACCGCCGAGCAGGTACTCGGCGCGCTCGACGGACTGCCGCTCGAGGTAACCCGCCACGAGACCACCAGCGGTATCGCGGCAACGCTCGAAGGTGCACGGCCCGGACCCACGATCCTGCTGCGCGGCGACATGGACGCCCTGCCGATGCCTGAGGACACCGGCGTCGACTTCGCGTCCGAGATCGACAATCGCATGCACGCGTGCGGCCACGACCTGCACACGGCGATGCTCGCCGGCGCGGCGAGGTTGCTGAGCGAGCGCCGCGACGAGATCTCGGGGCGGGTGCTGTTCATGTTCCAACCCGGCGAGGAGGGCCACCACGGTGCGAAGTTGATGCTCGAGGAAGGCCTCCTCGAGCTGCCCGCACTCTCGGACGGTTCGGAGTCGGCGATCGACGCCGCTTACGCCCTGCACATGAGCTCGGCGCTCCCGACCGGTTCGGTCGCCACGCGCGGGGGTCCTGTGATGGCGTCTGCCGACACGATGCACATCCGCATCACGGGCAAGGGTGGACACGCGAGCTCACCGCACTACGCACTCGATCCGATCCCGGTCGCCTGCGAGATCGTCCAGGCGCTGCAGACGATGATCACCCGCTCGATCGACGTGTTCAATCCAGCGGTCGTCACCGTCGGCCGCATCGCCGCCGGCACGACCACGAACGTCATCCCCGAGTCGGCGTCGATCGATGGCACGATCAGGGCGGTCAGCGAACGAACCCGCGCCAAGGTGCACGAGGGCATCGAGCGTGTCGCCGAGGGCATCGCCGCGGCGCACGGATGCGGGTGCGAGGTCGTGATCGACGCCGGCTACCCGGTCACGATCAACGACCGGTCGTTCGCCGACCTCTCGCTCGATCTCGCCGCCGAGGTCGTCGGCACAGACAAAGTGGTCACCCTCCCCAATCCGGTGATGGGCGCCGAGGACTTCAGCTACGTCCTCCAGCGGGTACCCGGCGCGATGCTGTTCCTCGGCGGGACCCCTCACGACCGCAATCCAGCGACCGCCGCGCCGAACCACTCGAACCGCGTCTACTTCGACGAACAGGCGATGACCACCGGCATCGCCCTGTACTCGACCGCCGCGCTGCGCCACCTCGCACCGGCCGGCTGAGCATCCAGCCCGATCTGGGGGTCGCGTTCCGGCCTGTGGCACAGAGACGTCCCAGATCATTCTCGGTGACGCTCGTCGCGGATCACCACGCCACGTCCGGGTCGGTGTCGGGGTCGCCGAGTCGCAGGCGGAGTGTGACCAGTTCGAACGGTCGCAGCGTCAGCGCGACCACACCGTCACCGACCTCCTCGCCGGAGAGAGCGTCCTCGAGCAGGTTCGTGCGCACAGCCGACTCGATCCGTGCAACGGCGCGCACCGTGATCACCGCTCGATCCCCACACGCCTCGTGCAGACGGACGACCAGATCGCCGCTGCCGTCGTCCGCTGACTTCACCGCGTCGACCTCGACCCCCGCCGCGCTCTCGCCGCCCGCGTCGAGGATCTCGACCAGCGGCCGTACGCGGTCACGATCCTCGGACGAGCCCTCGATCAGCCGCGGTGGTTGGTTGAGCACGCTCGCCGCTGCCCTCACCACCCCCGGATCGCCGTCGTGGGGTCGGATCGCGAGGGTGACCTCGTGCGGCCCCCGATCGGCGTCGGGATCGGGATAGCGAGCGGCGCGGGCGAGGCTCACCCGCACGGAGCCGTCGAACACACAGTGCCCGTACCGGCCGTCGTTGAGCACGGCCACGCCGAAGTTCGGCTCCGACACGTCGACGAACCGGTGAGCGCAGACCTCGAACTTCGCCGCCTCCCAGGGGCTCGACGGGTGGGTCGGCCTGTCGACCACGCCGAACTGCACGTCGCAGCGAGCGGTGTCGGCTCGGACGTCGAGTGGAAATGCCATCGAGAGCAGGTGTTCGTCGTGCTGCCAGTCGAGGTCGACGTGCACGAGCAACTGCCGGGCGCCCGCCCGCAGCTCGTAGACCGTCGCACACGCCGACGGGCCGAACGAGCGGGTCACCCGGACGCGGCCGACGAGCGGGCCCCGATCGACGACCTCGACGTGCACGATGCCCTCGGCCGGTATCGCCTCGGTCAGCGGTCGGGATCCATGTCGGGTCCATTCCTCGAGATCCCAAGCGTCGTACTCGACTGGATGATCGGGGGCTAGCTCGAGCACCGCGGTCAACGAACCGACCGGCACGATCTCGCGCGCCCGGGCGAGATCGATGACCGACGCAATGTTTCCGGCGGCATCCCACCGGACGGCCAGATGTTGGTTGACCATCGACGTCTCGGTCACCACGACCCGGTCGTTCACCGGATGAGCGACGGCGGGTGCGATCCCGAGCGGCGGAACCGAGGCGCACATCGCGACGGTCCCATCGGCCAGCTCCTGCGTGGGCTGCCCAGCCTCCGCAGCCACCGCGCCATCGAGTACCACCACACCCTCGACCGGTGCGTCCGCGGGATTGGCGAGCCAACGGCCGGCGGGTGCGAGTGACCCCAGCAGCGACTCGATCTTCTGTTCGAGCACCCGCTCGACCCGGGTGAACACCGCCTCGGCCTCGGCGTGGACCCAGGCGATCGACGAGCCGGGGAGGATGTCGTGGAACTGCTGGGTGAGGACGTCGCGCCACAGGTCGTCGATGTCGGCCTCGACTCCGAGCGACGCCGCCCAGAGCTCGGCCTCGACGAGCAGGCGCTCGCAACGCCGGTTGCCGAGCTTGGTGCGCAGCTGGCTCGTGAGCGTGCCGCGGTGGGTCTCGAAGTAGAGCTCGCCCCTCCACACCGGAACGGGCGCGCCGTAGGTCGCCTCGCGCTCGACATGGCGGAAGAAGTCCGCCGCGGTGCCGATCTCGAGACCGGTCATCGGGTCGCTCGCGGCAAGGCGCCGCGCCCGCTCGAGCATCTCGCGCGTGGGTCCACCGCCGCCGTCGCCGTACCCGAACGGCATCAACGACGCCGTACTCCAGCGGTGCTCGCGAAACCGTCGCAGCGATCCGGCGACCTCCCCCGGCGTGATCTCGGCGTTGTACGTGTCGACCGGCGGGAAGTGGGTGAGCACCCGTGTGCCGTCCAGGCCCTCCCACCAGAACGTGTGGTGCGGGAACCGGTTCTGCTTGTTCCACGACAGCTTCTGCGTGACGAACCGGGTCATGCCCCCCGCCGCGAACAACTGCGGCAGCCCAGCGGGGTACCCGAAGACGTCGGGGAGCCAGACCTCGTCGCAGCGCCGCCCGAACCGGCCCTCGAAGTAGCGCTGGCCGAACACGATCTGGCGGACGAGGCTCTCTCCCGACGGCAGGTTCATGTCGGCCTCGACCCACATTCCTCCGACCGGGATCCACTGGCCGCGCTCGACCCGCTCCGCGATCCTGGCGAAGAGTTCGGGGTGGCTCGCTTCGATCCACGCGTACTGCTGCGCCTGCGAACACGAGAACCGGTACTCGGGGTAGTCGTCCATCAGGGCAACCGCCGACGCGAAGGTGCGCGCGCACTTGCGCTCGGCCTCACGGGTCGGCCAGAGCCAGGCGGTGTCGATGTGGGCATGGCCGGTCGCGATGATGCGGTGACGGTGCTCGTCCACCGCAGTGGACGGCGCGAGGAACGGTTCGAGCACGCGTCGCGCTCCGGCGTGGTCGGGGAAGCGGTCGAGCGCAACGATCAGTGCGCTGAGCAGACGTCCACGCCGCGGGTCGTCGAGCGGGATCGAGCGCATCACCCCATCGAGCACGTCGAGGTCGTGCGCCAGCGCCTCGGCGTCGGAATCGACGAGCACGAGATCGGCGCGACGGAATCGATAGAGCGGCTCGTCACCGGCGGTGGCGGCGGATCCCATCGACGAGGGCTCGAACTGCGGGAACGACGGATTGGACGCGGCCTCGACCAGTAGGCACACCGGACCGGGCACGTTGTCGACCGCGTAGTTCGTCCGCATCGGGTGGAGGCCCTGCGGCGGGCGATGGGTGCCGTCCGCCGAGATATCGACCACGAGACCCTCGGCCTGGAAACCGGCCGGCGCCAGTGTGAACCCGAGATCGACGACCGCTTCGACCCGGCCACCAGCCCATTCGGCGGGGACGGCACCGGAGAGGCGGAACCACGTCGTCCCCCAGGGTGGACCCCACATCGTTCCGACATCGAAGGGATCGAGATGGTCGGGATCAGGCCCCGATTCGACGGTCAGCGGACGGCGGTCGGCATGTACGGCGGGGAGCACTCGCCCCCACATCTCTCGGCGAATCCGCTTCTCGAGCAGCTCACGGTCGTCGTGCACCCACACGAGCGTACGTGTTGCCCGACCCGTCACGGGTGGGAGCGCCCACCCCCGACGATCGGTGGATGACTACTCGACGGTGACGTCGAACGCTTCGGGGCCGTTGCGACCGGGAGCGACCGTGAAGGTCACCCGAGCGTTGTTGTCGAGCGTCTTGAAGCCCTCGGTCGTGATGTTCGTGTAGTGGACGAACAGGTCGGCGCCGCCGGAGTCGGGACGGATGAAGCCGTAGCCCCGACCCGAATTGAAGAACTTGACCGATCCACCAGTTCTCGAGCCAGGCTCGGTCGGCGCGACAGGTGTGGGCTCGTCGATCTCCGGCACCGCAGGCGCTACGAGATCGTCGACGTTGGGTGACTCGAACTCGTGCTTGAGGCCGATGCCGCGCTGGAGCGCCCGGACGTCTTTCTTCTGGCTGTGGTCGAACAGCGAGACGACCGTGCCGGTGGCGCCGGCGCGAGCGGTACGACCCGAGCGGTGGAGGTAGGTCGAGTCGTCGGCCGGCAGATCGTAATGCACGACCGCCGAGACGCCCGTGACGTGGATGCCGCGGGCCGCGACGTCGGTGGCGATCAGCGCCGAGGCCGAGCCCTTCTTGAACGCGGCGAGTGCGCGATCACGCTGCGACTGGCTGCGTCCGCCGTGGATCGGTTCGGCGTTCACACCCTGACGACCGAGTTGCTTGGCGAGACGGTCGGCGCCGTGGCGTGTACGGGTGAACACGATCGTCGAGCCAAGGCGATCGATCACCTCTGCGGTGACGCCGATCCGCTCGAGGCGGTCGAGCAGCCAGAACCGGTGATCGGCGGCGTCGATGTCGGGACCCTTCGGGCCGACCTCGTGGAACACGGGATCCCGCTGGAAGTCGTCGACCAGCTTCTTGACCGGACCCTCGAGCGTCGCTGAGAACAGCAGCACCTGACGGTCGGCCGAGGTCTGCTCGACGATGCGGCGAACGGCGGGGAGGAACCCCATGTCGGCCATCTGATCGGCCTCGTCGACAACGACGGTCGTGACGTCGCGCAGGTCGATCGCCCGCATGTTGATCAGATCCTCGAGGCGGCCGGGACAAGCGACGACCAGTTCGGTACCGCGGTCGAGCGCCTTGCGTTGGCCGCCGTAGCCGACGCCGCCGTAGATCGCGGTCGCCCAGTGGCCGGTCGCCTTCGCGAAGGGAGCGAGTTCGGCCATGATCTGCTCGGCCAGTTCGCGCGTCGGGGCGAGGATCAGCGCGACGGGCCGCTTCGAGCGCGCATCGCTCAGACGGGCGATCAGCGGCAGGCCGAAGCCGAGCGTCTTGCCAGACCCCGTCGGCGCGCGGCCGGCGACGTCGCGACCGGCGAGCACGTCAGGGATGACGGCGGACTGGATCGGGAACGGTCGCTCGATCCGCTGCTTGGCGAGCAGCGCCACGAGTGGCTGCGGCAGGCCGAGATCGGCGAACGTGGTGTCGTCGGCCGGCGTGTGGCCCGCCTGTTTGTCGTTTGTGTCGGCAGCGCGCGGCGCAGCATCGATGATAGTCATTGGAATTGCCTCTCTGGATTCACTCAACAGCGTGACAGCCGGAGCAGGAAACCATCCGAAGCACGCTCACCGGGCGGGGGGTCGACCGGCGCGATGAACCAGACTATCGGCAAAAACCCGAATCACTCGCGAAGGCACGTTCTGATCCGCGGATCAGAACGTGTCGCTGCACTACTGTTGAGACCGCATGTCGACCACGACGCGCACACCGCAGAACTAGGGAGCACACCATGTCCATCGTGATCGAGCCCGTCGAAGTCCAGGTCGACTATCCCGAACACATCGCCAACTGGCGACCGCTCGTCTCGTGGCTGCTCGTGCTCCCACAGATGATCGTCGCCGGCGTTCTCGCCTGGGTGTTCGGCATCCTCGTCATCGTCTCGTTCTTCACCGTCCTGTTCACCAAGCAGGTTCCGCGCGGAATCTTCGACTTCATGACGATGACGCTGCGCTACCAATGGCGCACGAACACCTACGCGATGTTCATGCGCGAGGGCTACCCGCCGTTCGACTTCACCGCCGTCTCCGGAGCCGAAGACCCGTCCTTGCCCCCCGATCCGGCCCACCTCGGGATCGACTACCCGGACGAACTGAACCGGTGGCTGCCGCTCGTCAAGTGGTTCCTCGCGATCCCGCACTACATCGCGCTGTTCTTCCTCGGGCTCGCCGGCTTCTTCGTGTGGATCTTCTCAGCGTTCGCCGTGCTGTTCACCGGCAGGTACCCGCAGGGCGCGTTCGACTTCATGGTCGGCCTGCACCGCTGGGCGACTCGAGTGCAGGCCTACACGGGCCTGATGCGCGACGAGTACCCGCCGTTCACCCTCCTCTGAGTACACCACGCAACCGCGACGTTTGAGAACGGGGGGCCCGTCGGTCAGTCCGGGGGGTGGAAGCGGCGCAGGAGCACCTGCTGGGCGATCGTCGCGACATGGACGCCGGCCTCGGTGAACACGTCGCCGGTGACGAGACCCCGCGCGCCCGCCAGCCCGTGCGACCGGGTGTCGAACCAGTGCCACTCGTCGGCCCGGCTGGGTCGGTGGAACCACACCGAGTGATCGAGGCTGGCACCCTGGAACCGGCCGCGATCGGACGGATTGCCCTCGAAGTCCGGATGGGGTGACCGCGCCGAGCGCGACGGCGCGGCGTCGGACATGAACGCGAGCGCGCACACGTTGGTGACCGGATCGTCGCCGAGCGAGGTGTCGAGCCGGATCCAGTAGCCGAGATCGCCGTCGGGCGAGATCGTCCCCCGACGCTCGAGCAGACGACCCCACGAGTGATCGTCGATCGGTGGGTCATCGGGTCCCGCCAGGCCGTCGGGGATCCCCGTCGCCTGGACGTCGGCCTCGTCCTCGCGCACGTGGAACGACGCCGAGAGGTTGAGGATCGCTCCCCCCGACTGCCTTGCCACGACCTGGCGGGTGCTGAACGAGCGACCGTCGCGCAGCCGCTCGACCTCGTAGCGGACGGGCTCGTCGGGCGTGCCCGGGCGGATGAAGTACGAATGCAGCGAGTGCACCGGGCGGCGGGGGTCGACCGTGCTCGCCGCGGCGCGCAGCGCCTGCGCGACGACCTGACCGCCGAACAGCCGCCCACCCCACGGATACCGTGCGGTGATCGCCACGAACGTGTCGGGACCGTGCGGCTCGAGCCGCAACAGATCGAGGAAGTCGAAGTCTCCGATCCGCGGTGGGCTCATCGGTGCAGTCTCACCGCGCCGGCGAGAGCCGTCCGAATCGGGGACTGTTCTATATTGCGTTCGCTTCGCAGGGGAGGTGGAGATGACAACCAGGGTCCTGCACGTGAGCATGGTCGGCGCCGCGCTCGCGGCGATCACGATCGGTTGCGGCGGCGCGGGGGCGGACGACCCGGGCGGCGCCGACCCGTCGGGTGAACTGCTCGTGTTCGCCGCCGCCTCTCTGACCGACGCCTTCGGCGACATCGTGCTCGCGTTCGAGGACGAGATGCCCGCCGTCGACGTGCAGCTCAACCTCGCCGGCAGCGCCACCCTGCGCGAGCAGATCCTCGAGGGCGCACCCGCTTCGGTGTTCGCGTCGGCCGACGAGGCGAGAATGGACGACGTGTCGGAAGCCGACCTCATCGCCGGATCACCCGTGGTGTTCGCGGCCAACTCGCTGACGATCGCCGTCGCTACCGGCAATCCCGCCGGCATCGCCGCGATCGACGACTTCGCCGACGGTTCGCTCCTCGTCGGCGCCTGCGCGGTGGGCGTCCCGTGCGGCGACCTGAGTACCGAGATCTTCGGCGCGGCCGACGTCGATCCTTCGATCGACACGTACGAACCCGATGCTCGATCACTCCTCGCGAAGATCGCCGACGGCGAACTCGACACCGGTCTCGTCTACGTCACCGACGTCGACGCGCGCGCCGACTCGGTCGACGAGATCGCACTGCCACCCGGGATCGACGCTGTCACCGAGTACCCGATCGCGGTGCTGCTCGACGCCCCTAACCCCATCGCCGCAGCCGCGTTCGTCCGGTTTGTAGTCTCCGGCGCGGGCCGGCAGATCATGCTCGACCACGGATTCGAGGTGCCGTGAGCGGCAACACTCCGGGCCACGGATCGCGCCGGGTCGCGACGCGGCCGATGCTGCCGCTCGTCGTGCTCGCGGCGATCGCGTCACTGCTGTTCGTGCTGCCCCTTCTCGGGCTGGTGCAACGCGCGCCGTGGGGCGACCTGTTGGACATCATCACCGACGACGTCGTGCTCGACGCGCTGTGGTTGTCGCTGATCACATCGCTGGCCGCGGCGATCCTGTCCGTCGTGTTCGGCGTTCCGCTCGCGTGGGTTCTCAGCCGGTACCGGTTCCCCGGCCGCCACGTACTGCGCGCGGTGGTGACGCTACCGATGGTGCTGCCGCCGGTCGTCGGTGGTGCCGCCCTGCTTTTCGCCCTCGGTCGACGAGGCCTCGTCGGCGAGCCCCTCTACGACGCCACCGGATTCCTGCTGCCGTTCTCGACATGGGGGGTGGTCGTCGCCAACACGTTCGTGGCGATGCCGTTCCTCGTGCTGACGGTCGAGGGGGCGTTCAGCGGTGTCGATCGCCGCTTCGAGACCGCCGCGGCGTCGCTCGGCGCGTCACGCTTCACCGTGTTCCGGCGCGTGACGATCCCGATGATCGCGCCCGCCTTGCGGGCCGGCGTCGTGCTCGCGTGGGCGCGCGCGCTCGGCGAGTTCGGGGCAACCGTCACCTTCGCCGGCAACCTCCAGGGCCGGACCCAGACGATGCCGCTCGCGGTGTTCGTCGGGCTGTCATCGGACCGCGACGCCGCCATCGCCATCAGCCTCGTGATGGTCGCGGTCTCCCTGATCGTCCTCGTCTCGCTCCGCGACCGCTGGTGGCCCTCACGATGACCCCCCGACCACCACCCCAACCACCCGAACCACCCGAACCACCCGAAAAATGTGCGCAGGATCGCGCTCAGCGGGAAGATCCGTACACAGAACGGGAGAGGGGCGGCTTGCGGGCCCGGATCCTCTTGACCCGCGAGAGCGGCTTCTCCCTCGACATCGATCTCGACATCGCGGCGGGCGTGACCACCGCGCTGATCGGGCCGAACGGTGCCGGGAAGTCGACGGTGATCGACGTGATCGCCGGGGCGCTGCCGATCGACGACGGCCACATCTCGCTCGACCACCGGACGCTCGACTCGCCGGCCGATGGCATCTTCGTGCCGCCGGAGGATCGCCGCATCGGTGTCGTCTTTCAGGACTACCTCCTCTTCGACCACCTCGACGTTCTCGACAACATCGCGTTCGGGATCGCTGCCCGCGGGAATCGAAGGGGGGCTGCCCGCGACACCGCCCGACGGTGGAGCACCCTGTTCGGTCTCACCGATCTCGAAGGGCGACGTCCGCGCGAACTGTCCGGCGGCCAGGCCCAACGCGTCGCTCTCGCGCGGACGATGGCGACCGAACCAGACCTCCTCCTACTCGACGAGCCGCTCGCCGCGCTCGACGTCGAGTCGCGCAGCGAGCTTCGCCGCACACTCCGTACACATCTCGCCGAGTTCGCGGGCCCGCGGCTCCTGATCACCCACGAGCCGACCGACGCCTACCTCCTCGCCGACACGATCCACGTCCTGGAGGACGGGAGGATCACCCAGACGGGCACGCCCGACGAGATCCGCCGTCGACCGGCGACGGGGTACGTCGCCGCGCTCGCCGGCACCAACCTCCTCTCGGGCACGAACGATCACGGCACGCTCACGCTGCCCGGTCTCGACGTCACGCTCACGGTCGCGGACACGCACACCAACGGCGATGTCCTCGCCACCATCCACCCGACGGCGATCGCGCTGCACGCCGAGCAGCCGCACGGCAGCCCGCGAAACACCTGGCGGACGACGATCGCCCACATCGAGCCGCACGGCGACATCACGAGGGTCACACTCTCGCCGCCGCTCGCGCTCAGCGCCGACGTGACACCGGCCGCGGTGAGCGCGCTCGGACTCGAGCCGGGCGCGCCCATCTGGGTGGCGATCAAGGCGACCGAGATCGGCGTCGCCCCCGCCTGACGAAATCCGGGGTGCGGGGGGCGCGCGATGATCGTCCCCGGATGATCGAGCCCGGATGATCGAGAAGGTGCAGCTCCAATTCCCGGTCGCGCCGATGAAGGCGACGCTCGGCTCGCTTCCCA
>CBDUYD010000031.1:0-21362 GCA_965371355.1 uncultured Ilumatobacteraceae bacterium | reverse complement strand
CTCTTCGAGAACGAGCTCTATCCCGGAATCGTCGAGATGCTCGAGGTGCTCGCCGCCGAGTACACGTTGGCGGTGGCGACGGCGAAGCCCGAGACGACCGCCGTACGGATCGTCGACCACTTCGATCTGTCCCACTACTTCGACGTCCAGGCGGGGGCGACGATCGAGGTCGGCAGCCATCGACGCACCAAGGGCGAGGTGATCGCCCACGCGCTGGTGCAACTCGATGTCTCCGCCGGCGACCACGTGCTGATGATCGGCGACCGCGATCACGACGTCGAGGGTGCCAACGACCACGGCATCGACTGCCTCGGCGTCGCCTGGGGGTTCGGATCGCGGAGCGAACTCGAACGGGCCGGGGCGGCCGCGATCGTCGACACCCCGGCCGACGTTGCCGAGGCCGTCACGTCGACCTACCGTGCAGGTCGGAGATGAGCACCTACACCGATCCCGACACTGCGACCGAGGCGGTCCTGCGGTCGAACAGCGGCGCCGACCGGTTCATGCGGCGAATGCTGCGGCTCCCCGAGGGGAAGACCTCGACCGCCGCCGAGGCGCGATCGGCGTTCCAGAAGTCGCTGATCATCACCAGCTGCCGCTGCATCCTGATGTACGTGGCTCTGCCGTTCGTGCTCCCCGTGGTCGGGATCGCCAGCGGCGTCGGCCCGGTGATCGGGCTCGTGATCGGGATCCTTGCGATCGTGTCGATCATCTACAGCATCCGCCGGTTCTGGCGCGCTGATCACTCCAAGCGGTGGCACTACACCGTGTTCGGCACGATCATCATCGGATTCCTGGTGTACCTGACGATCAAGGATCTCATCGAGATCCTCAACTGACCGCCGCCCGACTCCCGCCGGCACACACGATCTTCGGGCCGCGTGCGAACGCGCCGTCCCCGATGAGGCATGATGGGTCACGTCGTCGGGGACGAGTTGCTCCCCGACCGCCGCTCACGACCGACTCAGACCAACCGGGGGGATCAGTGGAGATCACCATCACCATCAACGGAACCGAGCACACGCACGACGTCGAGCCGCGCACGCTGCTCGTGCACTACATCCGCGAACACGTCGGCCTGACGGGCACCAACATCGGATGCGACACGTCGTCGTGCGGCGCGTGCTCGGTCCATCTCAACGGCGAGGCGGTCAAGAGCTGCACCATCCTGGCGGTGCAGGCCGACGGCCAGGACATCCTCACGATCGAGGGGATGGCCGGAGCCGACGGCACGCTGCACCCGATGCAGCAGGCGTTCATGGAGAACCACGGCCTGCAGTGCGGCTACTGCACCCCGGGAATGGTGATGGCGGCGACCAGCCTGCTCGAGGAGAATCCGAACCCGACCGAGGACGACGTCCGACTCGGCCTGGAGGGCAACCTGTGCCGCTGCACGGGATATCACAACATCGTCAAGTCCGTGCTGGCCGCGGCCGCCAACTGACGACACAACCGACGCGCGACGACGTCGAAGCGCCCGGGCGGGCGCCGACCACGGCGATCGCCAACGAACTGGATGGGGGTCCAGCATGACCATCACCGACGAATCGACAGCGGGAACGACCGAGGGCAACAGCGTCATCGGCAAGCGACTCCTCCGAAAGGAGGATCCGCCACTCCTGACCGGTGAGGCGCGGTTCACCAACGACATGCCCGTACCCGGGGCGCTGCACCTCGCGCTGCTGCGCAGTCCGTACGCCCACGCCCGCATCGTTTCGGTCGACACGGCGCCCGCCGCCGCGATCGATGGTGTGGTCGCCGTCTACAGCGGAGCCGACCTGCGCGACGCATGGGCGGCACCGATGCCCTGCGCCTGGCCGGTCACCGACGACATGAAGAACCCCGAGCACTTCCCACTGGCCGTCGACCAGGTCAACTACGTCGGCGATGGTGTGGCGGCGGTGCTCGCCACCTCCGATGCGATCGCCCGCGATGCGATCGAGGCGATCTCGGTCGACTACGACCCGCTCGAAGCTGTGATCGACCTCGAGGACGCGCTGTCCGATCGGATCGTCGTCCACGACGACCTCGGCACCAATACGTCGTACAAGTGGGATCTCCTCGTCGAGGAGGAGGAGGGCGACGTCCAGCGGGCGTTCGACGCCGCGGCCCACACCGTGAACGAGCGGTACGTGCAGCAGCGACTGATCCCGATGGCGATGGAGCCACGGGCGGTCGTGGCGATGCCGCAACCGTTCGGCAACGAGCTGACCCTCTACTCGTCGACGCAGGTGCCCCACATCCTCAAGGTGATGATGGCGATCACGCTCGGCATCCCCGAGCAGCAGCTGCGCGTCGTCGCGCCGGCGGTCGGCGGCGGATTCGGTGCCAAACTCAACGTCTACGCCGAGGAACTGCTGTGCGCCTCGCTCGCACAACGACACGGCGTGCCCGTGCGCTGGAACGAGGAACGCACCGAGAACGCCCACGCCTCCACGCACGGCCGGGGACAGATCCAGCACGTCGAGCTCGCCGCCGACGCCGACGGCAAGCTCACCGCCGTTCGCGTCCGCCTGATCGCCGACATGGGCGCCTACCTCCAGCTCGTCACTCCGGGCGTGCCACTGCTCGGCGCGTTCTTGTACGCCGGCGTCTACGACCTGCCCAAGGCGTACGACTTCTCGTGCACATCGGTCTTCACCACGATGACCCCGACCGACGCGTATCGAGGTGCCGGTCGGCCCGAGGCGACCTACGCGATCGAGCACGCGATGGATGCGCTCGCCCGCGAGATCGGCATCGATCCGCTCGAACTGAGGCGGCGCAACTACATCGCCACCGATAAGTACCCCTACGAGGCCTTCCACGGGCTGGTCTACGACTCTGCCGATCACGACCTGGCGGCCTCGGAGGCCGAACGGATCCTCGGCTACACCGCCCTTCGCGATCGGCAGGCAGCGCAGAACACCCCCGACGCCACGAAGCGGCTCGGAATCGGGGTCTCGAGCTACTTCGAGATGTGTGGACTCGCCCCGAGCCGCGTGCTCGCCTCGCTCAACTACTCGGCGGGTGGATGGGAGTCGGCGACCGTGCGGATTCTGCCCACCGCCAAGGTGCAGGTCGTCACCGGAACGTCACCGCACGGACAGGGCCACGAGACCTCCTGGTCGATGATCGCAGCCGAGAAGCTCGGCGTCGATCCGGCCGACGTCGACGTGCTCCACTCCGACACCGCGATCGCGCCACTCGGCCTCGACACCTACGGGTCGCGCTCGCTCGCCGTCGGCGGCGTCGCGATCGGCCTCGCCTGCGACAAGGTGATCGACAAGGCGAAGCAGATCGCTGCGCACCAGCTCGAGGCGAACGCCGACGACCTCGAGTTCACGGGCGGGATGTTCCGGGTCGCCGGATCACCCGACAAGGAGATGCCGCTGGCCGCCATCGCCTTCGAGGCGTTCACCGCCCACGATCTTCCCGACGATCTCGAGCCGAACCTCGAGGCCCAGGTCACCTACGACCCGCCGAACTTCTCGTGGCCGTTCGGCACGCACATGTGCGCGGTCGAGATCGACACCGACACCGGCCAGGTCGAGGTGCTCAAATATGTCGCGGTCGACGACTGCGGCGTACAGGTCAACCCGCTGATCGTCGAGGGACAGGTGCACGGAGGTGTCGTCCAGGGCATGGCTCAGGCGCTCTACGAGAGTGCCGCCTACGACGCCGACGGGAACCTCCACACCTCCACGCTCGTCGACTATCTCGTGCCCGCGGCCAGTGATGTGCCGCCGATCACGCTCGGCCACACGGTCACGCCGTCGCCGACAAACGCGCTCGGGGTCAAGGGCGTCGGCGAGGCCGGCACGATCGGGGCCGCACCCGCCGTGATGAACGCCGTCGTCGACGCATTGAGCGGCCTCGGCGTGAGCGACGTGAAGATGCCCGCCAGCCCACTCAACGTCTGGAACGCGATCCAGGCCGCCAGCGAGTAGCAAGCGTGCGAACTACAACCGAACGAACTACAACCGAACGAACGACAAACGAGGAGAACAACCCGTGATTCCCGCAGCATTCGACTACGTACGCGCCGAGTCGACCGACGAGGCAATTTCGCTGGTCGGCCAGCACGGCGACGAGGCGAAGTTCATCGCCGGTGGCCACAGCCTGCTCCCACTGATGAAGTTGCGGCTCGCGCAGCCATCGGTGCTGATCGACATCGGTCGACTGAGCGACCTGTCGTACATCCGCGACGAAGGCGACCACATCGCGATCGGCGCGCTGACGCGCCACATGGACGTCGAGAACTCCGACGTGCTCGCCGAGCACGTCCCCCTGCTGGCATGTGCGGCGGGTCATGTCGGCGACCCACAGGTGCGTCACCGCGGCACGATCGGCGGATCGATCGCGCACGCCGACCCGGCCTCCGACCTGCCCGCGACCACCCTTGCGCTCGGCGCCACCTACGTGGCACAGGGCCCTGGAGGCAGCCGCGAGATCGCGGCGGGCGACTTCTACAAGTCGTTCCTCGAATCCGACCTGGCCGCCGACGAGATCCTCACCGAGATCCGCGTACCCAAGATGAACGGCGCCGGCTGGAGCTTCCAGAAGTTCAACCGCCGCGCCCAGGACTGGGCGATCGTCGGTGTCGCCGCGTGGCGTCGCAACGGCGACTCCGGCGTCGGCCTCGTCAATATGGGGTCCACGCCGATTCTCGCGACGAGCGTCTCCTCCGCGTTGAACGGAGGTGCTTCGGTCGCCGATGCCGCCGAGCAGGCCGCGGCCGATGCCGACGCGCAGGCCGACCTCAACGCCAGCGTCGAGTACCGCGAACACCTCGCCAAGGTGCTCACCCGGCGGGCGCTCGAAGAGGCCTCCGCCTGAATCTCCCCCCAGGGCATGGGGTCCGAGCCGTCGCATCGTGAAGTTCCCCGAATCCGGCCTCGCACATCGATATCTCGACGGACTCGTCGGCGTCGAGATCGGGGGTGCCGCGCACAACCCGTTCGGACTCGCGACCTGGAACGTCGACCAGCTCGGCCACCTCGATCCCCGCGCCGAGATCTACGCGAGCGAGCAGCGTCGCCAGTGCGGCGAGGTCATGCCCGTCGATGTCATCGCAGCGGGCGACCGGCTCCCGATCCGCGACGACGGCGTCGACTTCGTCGTCAGCTCCCACGTGATCGAGCACTTCTTCGATCCGATCGGTGCGCTCGGCGAGTGGGCTCGCGTGGCCCGTCACCACGTGTTCATCATCTGTCCCCAGCGCGACGCGCTCGGGAGTGACCGTGCGCTGCCGGTCACCCCGCTCGCTGAGATCCGCGAGCGCTGCGGCCGGCACCCGTCCGAGGGGACGCCGGCCGACAAGCACCACACGCGGTGGACGCTCGCAACGTTCTGCGAGCTGTGCGAACGGTGCGGTTACCGGATCGTCGACACCGAGGATCCTGACACCAAGGTCGGAAACGGCTTCACGGTCGTGATCGACGTCGCCACGCCGGATTCCGCTCCGCGTCCGCCCGCAGGAGCGCGGCGGTGACTGACAGCTAGCGTCTGGCGTCAATGCCGGCCGCCTCGTGGACGAAGATCAGGCTCGCCCTCATCGGCGCGTACGTGATCGCGTACGTGTGGTGGTTCTTCGAGAACGGCGTCATCATCGACCGGATCTCGGTATTGGTCTCGGTGGCGATCTTCCTCGTGATCGCCAGCCTCGGACGACCGCCGCGATTCTGGGTGATGATGTTCGCCGACCTGACGCTGTTCGTCATGATGTGGCTCGCCTACGACGAGAGTCGCGGCGCCGCCGACCGGTTCGGATTCCCGCTCCAGATCGAGTCGGTCCGCAACATCGATCGCGTGATGTTCCTCGGCACCGACCCGACCGTGTGGCTCCAGCAGACCTTCTACTTCGGCCCGGGCAACGTGCAGTGGTACGACGTGGTCGGCTCGATGGTGTACTACTCGCACTTCATCGTGCCGCCGGTGGTGATCGCCACGCTGTGGTTCGTCAACCGCCACCAGTGGGTGCGCTACATGCGGCGATTCGCCACCCTGCTGTTCGTCGCCTGCGCGATGTTCGTGCTGCTCCCGACCGTGCCCCCGTGGATGGCGGCCGGGGGACGCAACCGGCTCGGTCTCGAACTCGACGTGCTGCCACCTCTGCGCCGATCGACCGGCGCCGGATGGCGCTACATCGGCCTCGACGGGTTCGTGCGGGCCTGGGACCACGGACGCGACTGGGCCAACCAGGTCGCCGCGATGCCGTCACTGCACTCCGCCTTTGCCTTGTTCGTCGTCGTCTTCTTCTTCCGCTGGGTGCGCGACTGGCGGTGGCGTGCGCTGATGCTGCTGTACCCGCTGACGATGGCGATCGCCCTCGCCTATTTCGCCGAGCACTACTTCATCGACGCGATCGTCGGCTGGTTGATCGTCGGTGCCACGTTCTGGGGATGGAACCGCATCGAGAAGGCCCTCGACGTACGGCGGGTGGCCCGAGTCGGAATCGACTTGACCGCCGAGCCCGACGACGATGATGCAGGCGGCGGTGTGGACGACGGTGTGGACGACGACCAGCGCGCCGATGTCCTCATCGAGTCCGACGTGCTCGCCGACGCCGATCTGGCTCAGAGCAACCCGAGATAGCTCCCGCCGTCGACGCCCAGGTTGGCGCCGGTGGTGAACTTGGCGTGCTCACTGCAGAAGAACGCGACGATCGCTCCGAAGTCGTCGGCGTCGCCCACCCGCATGTCGCCCAACTGCTCGTCGGTGAAGACCTGTTCGATGCGCGGCGTGCGATGGGTGCCCGGCTGCACCGTGTTGACCGTGACGCCGTCTGACGCGATCTCGAGGGCGAGCGTCTTCAAGAAGGCGGTGGCCCCGGCCCGGGCGGTGTTCGAGAGGATCAGGGTGGCGATCGGCTGACGGACCGACACCGAGGTGATCGCGACCACGCGACCCCAACCCCGTTGCTGCATGGCGGGCACAGCCGCCTTGCACATCGCCACCACCGACATGAGGTTCAGGTCGAGCGCCACCCCGTACGCGTCGATCGGCGTCGAGGCGAACGTGCCCGGAGGCGGCCCTCCGGCGTTCGGCACGAGGATGTCGACGCCGCCGAGAGCATCGATCGCGGCCTCGACGAACCCCGCCGCGCCATCGGGGGACCCGACGTCGGCAACGATCGGCGTGCAGCGATCGCCGATGCGCGCAGCGGCTGCCGCCAGCCGGGCCTCGTCGCGGCCGCAGATCGCGACCTCGACGCCCTCGGCCGCCAGGGCGCGCGCGGTGCCCAGTCCGAGTCCCGACGAACCCGCCGCGACCGCCGCCCGACGTCCTGCTATTCCCAGATCCATGGACTGACCGTAGGCGCTGCGCGTTCTCCCGCCATCACAATCCCGCGTCTCGACGGCAATCCCGTCGACTTCCGACGGGAATCACGTCGAGAACGCGCTGGCCGTCGTGCGCCGCGATCCGCCCGGGCCGATCGGGACGGGTTGCGGGCGCTCCGGTATCGTCGCAACGATGACACCGGATGACGTCGCGAGCGCCCTGTCCGAGCAGGGCTACCTTCCCGACGAGGGCATAGCCACCGCTGTCTTCCTGGCCACCACTCTGAACCGCCCGCTGCTCCTCGAGGGCGAGGCGGGGGTCGGCAAGACCGAACTCGCCAAGGCGATGGCCGCGGCTTCCGGCGGCGAGCTCATCAGGCTCCAGTGCTACGAGGGAATCGACGCCTCCCAGGCCGTCTACGACTGGGACTACGCCCGCCAGCTCCTCCACCTGCGCGCGGCCGAGGCGACCGGCGAGACGCTGTCGATGTCGTCGGATGCACTCGAGGCCGAGCTGTACGGAGAGCGCTTCCTGATCAAGCGGGCGCTGCTGCGTGCGATCGAGCCGGTCGAAGGTCCGCCGCCCGTGCTGCTGATCGACGAGATCGACCGCGCCGACGACGAGTTCGAGGCCTACCTGCTCGAAGTGCTCTCCGACTACCAGATCACCGTTCCCGAGGTCGGAGTGTTCCGAGCCGACCGCCCACCGCTCGTCGTGCTCACCTCGAACCGCACCCGCGACGTCCACGATGCGCTCAAGCGGCGCTGCCTGTACCACTGGGTCGAGCACCCGGACTTCGAACGCGAGGTGGCGATCGTCAAGTTGCGGGTTCCTGCGGTGAGCGACGAACTCGCCCGGCAGGTCTCCGCCGCCGTCGAGGCGCTGCGCGACCTCAATCTCTACAAACCGCCCGGTGTCGCCGAGACGATCGACTGGGCGACGGCGCTCGGACGCCTCGGAGCGCAGGAACTCGACGAGCAGGTCGTCGCGACCACGCTCGGCACGGTGCTCAAGTACCGTGAAGACCACCAGCGCGTCGAGCAGCACGGAGTCGCCGACATCGTGAAACAGGCCTTCGAGAAGGGCTTGGGCACCTGAACGCGACCGATCAACGCTCCGGACGGGTCGAGGATCGCGACGCCGATCCGGCGTCGATCGCGGTCGCCTTCAGCCGGGTGCTGCGCGGCGCCGGTCTCCCCGTGCCGATGAGCTGCACCAACACCTACGCCGAGGCGCTCGCCACGACGGGACTCACCGACCGTTCGACCACCTACTGGGTCGGCCGCGCGACGCTCGTCCGCCGACCGGAGGACACCGCACTGTACGACCGCGCGTTCGCCGTGTTCTTCGAGCACCGCGTTCCACCGGGCGCCGACGACGAGCCGGAACCACCGCTCGAGGTGACGATCGCCGTCGACGCCCAAGACGATCCCGACTCCGACGATGATGGCGACACGGCCGAATCGACCGACGAACCGACGATCGAGCTGCGCTTCTCGGCGACCGAGATCCTCCGCCACAAGGACTTCGCCGACTACACCGACGACGAGCTCGACCAGGCCCACGAGTTGATGGCCCACCTCCGCCTCGTCGGCTCACCGCGTTCCTCGCTGCGCCTCGGCCCGTCACGCCGCACGACCGCATGGCCCGACATGCGCCGCACGGTCAGGGCCGCCATCCGTGCGGGCGGTGAGCCGATCGAACTGCATCACCGCGAACACAGCACCCGGCTTCGACGGCTGGTACTCGTCCTCGACGTGAGCGGATCGATGGAGCCGTACGCACGCGCCCTGCTGCGCTTCGTGCACGCGGCGGTCGCCGGACGCCAGAAGGTCGAGGCGTTCACCCTCGGCACCCAGCTCACCCGCATCACCCGCGAACTCGGCAGCCGCGATCCCGACGTGGCGCTCGAGGCCGCCGGCCATCGCGTGGCCGACTGGAGCGGCGGCACCCGCCTCGGCGCGGGGCTCCGGGTGTTCAACGACGAATGGGGCGTACGCGGGCTCGCCCGGAACTCGATCGTCGTCATCCTCTCCGACGGCTGGGACCGCGGTGATCCCGACGAACTGGCCGAGCAGATGCAGCGCCTCCACCGGGTCACGCACCGCCTGATCTGGGTCAATCCGCTCAAGGTCTCGCCCGGGTACGCACCCCTCGCCCGGGGGATGTCCGCCGCGCTCCCCCATGTCGACGACTTCGTCGAGGGGCATTCGGTCGCCGCGATGGAGGAATTGACCCGGGTGATCCGGCAACCTTGAGCCGACGGTTCGAGATCAGGAGGACACGATGCACGATCTGCTCGACGACATCACACGCTGGCAGGCAGACGGTCACCGGATCGCGGTCGCCCGCGTGGTCGACATCGAAGGATCCGGACCCCGCGATCCCGGGGCGGCGATGGTGGTCAACGACAACGGCGAGGTCGCCGGCAGCGTGAGCGGCGGTTGCGTCGAGGGCGCCGTGGTCGGTGAAGCGCTGGCGATCCTCGGCGGCGAACGCGAGGCCGGCGTCGTGACGTTCGGCTACTCCGACGACGAGGCCTTCGCTGTCGGACTCACGTGTGGCGGCACGATCCACCTCTTCATCGAGGAACTCGACTGGTGACCGGCCCCCTGTTCGAGCGCTACGCCCAACACCTCCGCACCGACTCTCCGGTCGCACTCGCCACCGTCATCGACGGGCCGAATGTCGGAGCCAAGCTGTTGGTCGAACCGGACGGTGTTTCGGAGGGCACGCTCGGACATCCCGAACTCGATCGTGTCGTCGCCCGTGACGCGCTCGCCGAACTCGAGGCAGCCCGCTCGGGGGTGCGCAACTACGGCCCGGCCGGCGAGACGACCCCGGAGGACCTCGTCGATCAACCCACGATCAGCGTCTTCATCGAATCGCACGCGCCCCCGCCCCAGATGTGGATCTTCGGCGCGGTCGACTTCACCGCCTCGCTCGCCCGCGTCGCGAAGGTGCTGGGCTACCGGGTCACGGTGTGCGACGCCCGCGAGGTGTTCGCCACGCGCCGGCGTTTCCCGATGGCCGACGAGGTCAAGGTCACCTGGCCGACCCCGGTCTTCGAGGAACACGGCGACGAACTCGGGCCGCGCGACGCGGTCTGCATCCTCACCCACGACCCGAAGTTCGATGTTCCCGCCGTGCAGGGCGCGCTCGCGACCGAGGTCGGCTACATCGGTGTGATGGGGTCGCGCACGACCCATGCGAAGCGGATGGAACGGCTCGCCGATGTCGGCGTGAGCAGTTCGGACGAACTCGGGCGGCTGATGTCGCCGATCGGACTCGACATCGGTGCCCGGACCCCGGAGGAGACCGCGGTCTCGATCTGCGCGGAGATCATCGCCCGCCGCACCGGCCGCGACGTGTCATCGCTGCGCGACGGCACCGGCGCCATCCACTCCTGATCGCGGCGGTGGCATTATCGTGGCACACTCATGCCATGGCTCGGACCCGCATCAGCACCACCGTTGACAACGACCTCCTCGAGCATGCCCGAAGGGCGAGCACCGGTACGACCGACGCCCAGCTCATCGACGAGGCCTTGACGGCGCTGCTGGCGCGCCTCCGTTCAGCCGAGATCGACGAGGCGTACGAGACCGCCTATCGCTCCCATCCGATCGATCAGCCCGACGAGTGGGGCGATCTCGAGTCGTTTCGCAAGGCGGCGGCAGCGACGTGACCGATGTGCCGAGGCGGGGCGAAATGTGGTGGTGCGAGCCACCCGACATCGGCCGTCGACCGGTCGTGGTGTTGTCTCGCGATGCCGCCATCCCGAGGCTGCGGCGCGCACTGATCGCTCCATGCACGACAACCGTTCGGGACCTGCCGAGCGAGGTCATTCTCGAGCCTGGCGAAGACCCGATCGGACATCGCAGCGCGGTCAACCTCGACTCGGTCGAGTCGGTGTCGATCGCCGTGCTCGTCGAGCGGATGGGCACGCTCAGCGGTTCGCGCATGCGGGAGGTCTGCGCCGCACTCGAGGTCGCTACCGACTGCGGTTGAGACGCGCCGTCATCGAGTACCCGCAATGCCCCCGGCCGGCTTCGACAGGCCGTCGCGGGTTGCGGGGAGCAGGCGGATACTCGTTGACGACCCGGGTCTCAGGGTCGCCAGACCGTCCCGTCGGGCCAGAACGCCTCGAAGATCGGCACCTTCGTCGGGCCGCCACCGGGAAACGTCGTGAACGCGGGCAGGCGGGAAAGCCTCGCGTCGCGCAATTCCCCATCCAGCCCGGTGCCTCGGGCGGGGTGGAATGTGGTGCCCGTGACGCGATCTCGGAGCACTTCGCCGGCGATTTCCAGCTCGACCACGACACCGCCGACGCGGCGCGAGAAGACCGCCCAGCGATCGGGATCGGTCGGATCGCTGACGACGGCGATCTCGGCCCCGGCGACGACGTCGTTCACGACACCGACCCGGCGGAGATCCGACACCGGATATGCCCGCACATCCTCGCCGAGGTCGACGACGATGAACAGATCGCCGAGATCGAACCCCGTCGCCACGCCAGGGGCGTCGAGCGCCAGCGTGTCGGGATTCGCGCCACGCCATGCTCCCCACGTCGTGAACTCCGATGGGAACAGTTCGACGGTCTCACCCAGCAGTGGCCCGGCGATCGCTTCGCCCAGCGGCTGACTCCAGATACTCCCTGTGACGTGATCCCACCAGGTCATCGCATTCATGAACAGCGCTCCCTGCACCCCGAAGGTCAGTGTCTCGCCGTTCACCTCGCGGCGGTGGACGAGCGCCGTCCCGCACAGCGGACACCACGTCACGAGGATCGGCACGTCGGCGATGCGATCGACGACCATCTCCCGACTGTTGAGCAGGCTGATCGGATACGCCTTCGCCTCGTCGCCGAGCACGACACCGATCACATCGGTGTCATCGGGCCATTCGACGGCGGACGCATCGACGAACTCGGGTTCGTAGACCGGCGCGATGAAGTCGCGCGGGAGCACCTGGAAGAATCCGTGGGGAAGTGATTCGCCGGCGGCCACGGGGCTGTACACGTCGTGCGGATCGGCGCGGATCCCGTCGTCGGGAGCGCCGGTTGACGCCCTCTCGACGACCAGCGCCCAGACGAGCGCCAAGACGATGAGGCCGGCGGCCGGGAGCAGCCACCATCGACGTCGGAGGGCGAGTGAACCGATATGGAATGAAACACCCTGCGGCGGATGGTTCTTCCCCACGCCGAGCCACCGTCCGTGTTCAGGTCACGGAAGGAGGGCGAGGAACTCTTCGCGGGTGTCGGGGCCGAGCGGCGACGGGGGCGGCAGCTCGTGCCTTCTCTCGAGCACTGCGAATACACGTGCGCCGAAGTCGGCGTCGGCGAGCAGGGCGTCGGGCGGCGTCAACAGGTTGAAGTTCCTGAAGAAACCGCGGAGCACGACCGGGTCGACTCGCAGCGCCGGAGCCAGACCGTCCTTGAATATCGACCGCGTGATCGACCGCGGGTCGGACGCGTCGGCATACGGATCCTCGCCGACGAGCATCGCCGCCGCGACGCGGCGCGCCTCGCGGTCCTGCTCGACCGATGCCCGATACCAGGGATGGATCTCCGCGCGCAGCGCCTCGTCGTAGGCGAGGGCGATACCGCGCGGATCGTCCGGGTGCTGATCGATGGCCAGCGTCAGAAGGTGCGCGCTCCAGTAGGCGATGCTGCAGCCCCTCCCGTACAGCGGGTTGGTGCAGACGGCGGCATCGCCGATCGGCACCAGACCGATCGCGACCGGCTCCGAATCGACGACGTAGTCACTCCACTTGTTGAGCAGGCGGGCCATCATGTGGACGTCGGGCATCAACGGCACCGCGCGGCCGTCGAGCCAGGGGGCCGTCGCGGTCAGCGAACGCGCAGCGGTGTCGAATACATCCGGATCGGACAGCCTGCGGCGCAGCTCGTCGTCCTGGGACGGCACTGCGAGCGTCACCGAGAACGTGCGGTTGTCACCGACGAAGGTGCCGTACTTGACATAGCCGAGGTCGCCGCCGATCGGCCCCGTGCGAGGGGGCACATCCGCGCCGGGGCGCAGCCGGTAGAAGCGGCTGGCGTAGACGATGCCCGTGTCCTCGACCGTTTCGGTGACCTCTCGTGCGCCGATCTCCGCGAGCCATTCGGGCGTCGCGCTCCGACGGCCGGTGGCCGACACCATCAGATCGGACTCGACCGTACTTCCGTCGGCGAGTCGCACGGCGGTGACCACTGGAATGCCGTCCTCCTTGTCGTCGGCGACGAGCCCGGTCACCGCGGTTCCGGTACGGAACGTCACGCCGTCTTCTGCCATCGCCGCGCGGCGCAGGATCCACTCGAACGTGGTGCGGCGGCACGCGATCATGGTCAACTCGTCGTCGCCGGGCTCGTGCTCCCACGACTCCATCGTCTCGGGCAGCATGTCGCCGATCCGCATCTCGCTGGCCCCTTCGGCCAGCAGCGCCTCGAGCACGTCGGGATGATTGTCGCGCAGGAGGTTCCGCAGCCGGGCGAGGAAGGCGTGACTGTGTCGGACCTGGGGCGCACCGCGACGATCCCACTCGAACGCCGCGTCCGCGGTCGCCGGCATCGGCGTGTCGTCACGCTCCAAGACGGTTATCCGATGCCCCCGCCGAGCCAGGTCGAGTGCCGACGCGAGCCCCGCGATCCCGCCTCCGGTGATGGTCACATCCATGCGCACACCCATGTGGTTGGCCTCATTCCCGCAGACTACAAACGGCCGACGCGTCGACTCCATCGGGACGGTCATCGCCTATCTTGAGCCGATGGACGACGCTGCGCTTCGAGGCTGGTGGAAGCGAGGCGGGCTGGAGCCCCCACCGGGCGCACGCGTCACCGTGACCGGATCCGATCCCGTGCTCGAGTCGCGCCACCGTCCGGGTGAGGCGGCGGCGGCCGCACTCGGTCTGCTCGGCGCATGGTCGGCCCACATCGGCGAGCAGCGCGGCGGTGCTCCACAGCCGGTGCGCGTCGACACGCGTGCGGCCGCCGCGTCGCTGCTCGGCTTCGCGGTCCAGTCGGCCGAGGGACTCGACCTGACGAGGTACCAGAACCCTTTGAGCGCTCTCTACCCGACCGCCGACGATCGCTGGATCCATCTGCACGGCGGCTTTCCCCACCTCGCCGACGGCCTCACCGCGCTGCTCGGTTGCGACGCCACCGCCGAGTCGATCGGGGCAGCGGTGAAGGCCTGGAGCGGCGACGCGCTCGAGAGCGCGATCGCCGACGCCGGTCTGTGCGCGGCGCTGGCGCGCACGACGACCGAGTGGGGTGAGCACCCGCAGGGTGTGGCACTCGCCGATCTCGGGGCGGTGACGATCCGTCGGATCGGTGACGCGCCTCCGCGCGACCGACCCCCGGGAGACCAGCCTCTCAGCGGGGTCCGCGTGGCCGACCTGACACGTGTGCTGGCCGGTCCGACGTGTGGCCGCTCGCTCGCCGCGCACGGTGCCGACGTGCTGCGCATCGGATCGCCGAATCTCCCCAGCGTCGAGCCGTTCGTGGTCGAGACGGGCCACGGCAAGCGGTGCGCGTTCGTCGACCTCGACGGCGATCACGGCGTGCGCCGGCTGCTCGATCTCGTCGCCGATGCCGACGTGTTCTGCCAGGGCTACCGGCTGGGCGCGCTCGCCGAGCGCGGCCTCGGGCCCGACGAACTCGCCGACCTCGCCCCCGGCCTCGTCTACGTCTCGATCAACTGCTACGGCCACGTCGGTCCGTGGGCCCAACGCCCCGGCTGGGAGCAGCTCGCCCAGACCACCAGCGGCATCGCCACCGCCGAGGCCGTCGACCGCGTACCGAAGTTGATCGCCGCCGCCGCCACCGACTACACGACGGGCTACCTCGCCGCCGTCGGCACGCTGATCGCGCTGTCGCGCCAGATCGACGAAGGCGGCTCTTGGCTGGTCGAGGCATCGCTGTGTCAGACCGCAGGGTGGATCCAGTCGGGCGGCACCGATTGCGACCCCGCCACCGCCGCCGGCCTCGGAGACGTGAGTGCCCGCTGCAATACCGTCGACACCGCCTGGGGCGCGGTCACCCACCTGCCGCCGGTCGAGCGGTTGGAACGCACTCCGGCGCGGTGGCAGCGACCCCCGGCAGCGCTGGGAACACACGATCTGTCCTGGCTCGATCGGACGCCGGCCTGAGTCGAGCCTGAAGGCGGCTGCGTCAGCGAGAGCGTCGTCGTCACCGGTAATCGCTCACATGGAACGGCGACGGTGGGCGGTCCGGATTCTGTGTGAGCGGAGATGTCGTCGTTGGCGGTAATCGCTCACACATCTGGCTGGAGGGGGGTCCGGCACTACCAGGACGCGGCGATGTACTGGGTCTCGCAGAACTCGTAAATGCCCTCAGAGGCTCCTTCGCGGCCGAGGCCGGACTGTTTCATGCCGCCGAATGGCGCGGCCGGGTCCGACATCGCCCCGCGGTTGATACCGACCATCCCCGATTCGAGGCGTTCGGCAACGTGCAGGGCGCGCCCGACATCTCGGCTGTAGACGTAGGCGGCGAGCCCCATCTCGGTGTCGTTGGCGTGCCGGATCATGTCCGCCGTGCCGGTGAAGGGGATGACCGGCGCGACCGGGCCGAAGATCTCTTCTCGGGTGATCGGGGAGTCGGCGGCGACGTTGCCGAGAACGGTCGGTTGGTAGAAGTAGCCGGGTCCGTCGATCGGAGATCCGCCGGTGGTGGCGACCGCGCCGGCGCCGACGGCGTCTCGCACGAGACCATCGATCGATTCGATCGCGGCCGCATTGATCATCGGCCCGCACGTGACATCGGCGTCGAAGCCCGAACCGACCTTCATCGCGCCCATCGTGCCGGCGAGCCGGGCGGTGAACTCCTCCGCGACACCCGCTTCGACGAAGAAGCGATTGGCCGCGGTGCAGGTCTCGGCCGAGTGGCGCATCTTGGCCACCATCGCGCCTTCGACGGCGGCATCGAGGTCGGCGTCGTCGAACACGATGAACGGGGCGTTGCCGCCCAGCTCCATACATGTCTTCAGCACGCGGTCGGCACAGCGGCGCAAGAGCACCCGCCCGACCTCGGTCGAGCCGGTGAACGAAACCATGCGTGTGGCGGGATGATCGACCGCGGCATCGAACCAGGCGCCCGCCGACGTGGTCGGCACGATGTTGACCACACCGTCGGGAACGCCGGCCTCACCGAGCAGTTCACCGATCCGCAGCGCGGTCAACGGTGTCTCGCGAGGCGGCTTGATGACCACTGCGTTTCCGGCGGCGAGAGCGGGGGCGACCTTGCGGGTGATCATCGCTGCCGGGAAGTTCCAGGGCGTGACGATGACGACGACACCCACCGGCGGATGATGCACGATGATCTTGTTGTCACCCGCCGGCGCTGTCCCGATCGAGCCGTGGATCCGTACCGCTTCCTCGGAGTTCCAGCGGAAGAACTCGGCCGCGTAGGTGATCTCACCACGGGCGTCGGCCAGCGGCTTTCCGTTTTCGCTGGTGATCAGTTCGGCCAGTTCGTCGGTGTGCTCGACAAGCGCCTGCCAACAGGCCCGCAGAACCTCGGCGCGGACCCGGGGCGCGGCGGCGGCCCACCCCTTCTGTGCGGCGGCCGCAGCATCACAGGCCGCTACCGCATCGGCCGCCGCGCCGGCCGCGACCTCGGCCACCTGCTCACCGGTGGCCGGATCGAGCACCGAGATCGTCTCGCCGTCGGATCCACCGCTCCACTTCCCGTCGATCAGCAACTCCGTCTGCATCGTGCCTCCAGCTTGACAGAATTCGCGGCCGAACGATGATAGGCACGACGATGGGGTGACTCGAGATCGAAGGGAGCCATGAGTGATGGACGGAAACGACCAGCCGGACGAGCACGGAGGCGGGAAAGGGCGCTTGACCCGGCGGGGATTCCTCGCCGCGACCGTGGCCGCCGCGGCACTCGCCGCGTGTTCCGACGACGATGACGATGGTGGTGATGCGGGATCCACTCCGTCGTCGACGGAGGGTCCGGACGAGACCACGACTACTACGGCCGAGTCGACGACGTCGACACCGGCCACCACCGCGGCCGCCACAACGACGACGACACCCGCTCCGGTGACCTCCGATCCGTTCACGCTCGGGGTGGCATCGGGAGATCCGCTGCCCGATTCGGTGATCCTCTGGACCCGCCTCGTCCCCGACGGAGACGAACTCGGAACCGACGATGTCGACGTCGAGTGGGAGGTCGCCACCGACGACAGCTTCGGAGAGATCGTCGCCTCGGGCATCGAACCGGCGATCGCGGCACTCGCACACTCGGTCCACGTCAACGTCGAGGGCCTTCGACCGGACACCGCGTACGTCTACCGATTCCGGGTCGGTGAGTTCGCCAGCGAGCCTGCCCTGACCCGCACGTTCGCCGCGCCGGGCACGCTGCCCGAGCGGTTCAGGTTTGCGTTCTCGTCGTGCCAGAACTGGGAGCAGGGCTACTACGCGGCGTACCGCGACGTCGTCGAACAGGATGCTCTCGACGCCTTCGTCTTCCTCGGCGACTACATCTACGAGTACGCCAGCGGCGGCTACGCCGACGAGCGTGGCCGCACGACCGGGCAGGACTTCGAGGCCATGACGCTCGACCAGTACCGGCAGCGCTATGCCCTCTACAAGACCGACCCGCTGCTCCAGGCCGCCCACGCAAGGGTGCCTTGGATCATCACATGGGACGACCACGAGGTCGAGAACGATTACGCCGGTGCCAGCAGCGAGGACGACGCCGACGTCGACGCGTTCCTCGAACGGCGGGCCGCCGCATACCAGGCCTGGTACGAGCACGTCCCGGTTCGGCTCGAACCACCGACCGGTGCGGACTATCCGATCTACCGGTCGCTCGGTCACGGCGACCTCATCCGGTTCCACGTGCTCGACACCCGCCAGTACCGCGCCGACCAGCAGCGCAGCGAACCCTTCGTCGAGGCGCTCGGCGAGGCCGTGCAGGTGCGCGACGACGCCGTGTCGTTCTCGCCCGACCAGACGATGCTGGGCGAGACGCAGCACGACTGGGTGGTCGGCGAGGTGGCGGCGTCGAACGCCGTGTGGGACGTGCTCGCGCAACAGGTCTTCATGTTCGGCGGCAACGCCATCGAGGGGAGCGAACCTCCGGTGATCGTGGTCGACACGTGGGACGGATACTCCGGCGCGCGCCAGGCGCTCCTCGAAGCGATCGGGCCCGAGAGCGACAACCTGGTCGTGCTCACCGGCGACTTCCACTCGGCAGCGGTCGGCGACCTGCGCGCGGACCCCTTCGACACGTCGCTCCCCGTCGTCGGCACCGAGTTCATGGCGACGAGCATCTCGTCGTCGTTCTTCGACGACGACGAGGCGGTGGAGACGCTGGTGGGTACAGCGCTGGAGGCCAACCCGCAGCTCAAGTGGTTCGACGCCAACCGCGGCTACACGCTGTGCGAGGTCACGCCGACGATGTGGCAGGCGACGTACCGGGGCGTGGCCGACCAGTTCGACGAGGCGTCGACCGTCAGCACGCTCAGCACGTGGGAGATCGCCGCCGGCACACCCGGAGCGGTCCAGACCGGCTGACGCCGTGTACCGGGATCAGCCGGCGGGCAGGTTGGCCGTCAGTAAGTAGGCGGAAGCGAGCGCCTCTTCGCGGCGCCGGGTCCCCCTCTCCGACGCATGACAACCTGGGTTGCCCCGCGCGCAACCCAGGTTGTCAACCGCACAGATGAGGATCCGGTCGACCACCGCAGGCGGCGTCGCTATCCGGCGAGGCTGCGCCACACTGTCGCGGTGACGGATGAACACACGCCCACACGGCAGCGATTCACCGCGCGCAGCATCGCGATGATCGTGGCGGTCGTCGTCGCCGGCGGCTGGGTGGCGGTCGCAGCACTTCGTGAGCCCGACCTGCCCGAGTTCGAGGCATCGGGAGATCCGATCGAGCTACCGGTCGAGGGCACCTTCCCCGCGGTGTCCCTCGACACCTTCGAGGGGATGATGGTCGGCCTGCGGGGCCAACCGGTGGTCGTCAACCTCTGGGCATCGTGGTGCGCCCCATGTCGCACCGAGATGCCCCTCCTCCAGGATGCAGCCGACACCTACTCCGGCGAGGCGGTCATCCTCGGGGTGGCGTCGAACGACGACCCCGGCGACGCCCGACGGTTCGTCGACAAGCTCGGCCTGACGTACCCGAACGTGTTCGACGAATCGGGCGAGATCCGAGCCGCCCTGGGCCTCACCGCGTATCCGACGACACTCGTGTTCGATGCCGATGGGGTGATCAGCGCTCGGGTGAACGGGGGGATCTCCGAGCAGCGCCTGGCCGGCCTGGTCGAGGATGCTCTGCGGTGATCGACTACGGGCTCCTGATCAGCATCATCATCGCCTTCGGCATCCCATCGCTCGTCGCCTACTGGTGGCTCCTGACCATCTCCCGCGAACCGGTCGGTTTCCTCGACATCACGCTCGGTCCGGCGCTCGCCGCGCTGGCCGTGGGGCGCCTGGTCACCCTCGCGCTCGATGACCCGAACTCGATCGGGAGCATCCCGGACATGATCATCATTCGCAGCGGGGTCGAGTTCTGGCCGGGCGTCGCCGCAGCCGTCGGTCTACTCCTGTGGAGCGGCCGGCGCGCGGGCGAGCCCGGGCTGGCGATGGTGGCGGCGGTGGTGCCGCTCGCCATGCTCGGCTACGCGGGGTACGAGGCCGCCTGCCCATTCCGCGACGGTTGCTTCGGACCGGAGAGCTCGATCGGGTTGCGGCCGCCGGGGCTGTCGACCACGATGCTGCCGGTCGGACTGTTCATCGCGGGCGCCGTCGCGATCGGTGCCCTCGTCGTCCGCGGTATGGCCTCACGCGGCCGTTCACCGGTCGTGATCGTGCTGGTAGCCGCTCTCGTCGTGGCCTCGGTTCGCTCGGTGGGTTCCATCTGGCTACCGCACGTCGGCGAGGGGCTGACGCGCCAGCACAAGACATCGATCGTGGTTGCGATTGCGGCCGCGTTGGCACTCGGGGTCACCGTCCTCTCCGCCCGATGGGGAAATCGCGCACACGCGGATGGGCCGGAGCCTCCGGGGCGAGCCGGAGATGAAGGTTCGCGCCCGGTCGCTGGTAGACCTGCCGGTCATGGCGATCGAATCGACTGAGGAGACCTCGCCCGGACAGCGGAGCATTCGTCGCAACCGGGCCAAGCATCGGCTTGCCGAGGGGGGTGTGGCGACCGTCGTGGCAGGTCATTCGATGACCGCCGACAGCATCGATTTCCTCGGACCGCTCGGGTTCGACGGTGCATGGTTGGAGGCCGAGCACGGCCCGGCCGACTGGGAGCGCCTCGGCGATCTGACCAGGGCGTGCGACCTGTGGGGCATGTCGGCGTTGATGCGCCTCGGCACGCTCGAGCCCTCGTTGGTCGGGCGTGCGCTCACCCTCGGGGTTCACGGCATCGGCATCCCGCACCTAACACCGCCGACGAGGCGCGGGACTTGGTGAAGGCGGCGAAGTTCTCGCCGCTGGGCGAGCGGGGTGTCTCGCGCGGTCGCCGCTCGTACGGCAACGCCGACTTCCTCGCGTCCGACAACGACGAGACGTTGCTCGTCGTGCAACTCGAGGATCCGGCGGCCCTCGAGCATTGCGAGGAGATCGCCGCTGTGCCACACATCGATGTCGTGTTCATCGCCCCCAACGATCTCGCCCAGGCGATGGGATTCCAGGGACAGCCGGGTCATCCCGAAGTGGTCGCCGCGGTCGAGAACGGCCTGACCCGCATCGCGGCCGTCGGTGGCGCAGCGCCGGGGACGTTCTGTCGGGGCGATGCCGCTTCCAGGCTGCTCGAGCTGGGTACACGCTTCCTCTACGTGTCGTACGACCAATGGCTCACCGAGGCCGCCGGCGCCTGGGTCGGCGACGTGCGCCGGCTCTCGGACTGAGCCCCTACACCACCTGCCCTACACCACCTGCCCTACACCACCTGCCCTACACCACCTGGTGGAGTAGCGGCTCACCGGCGCGCAGCCTGCGGGAGTTCTCGACCGCGACGGTGATGCTGCGTTCGAGGGTCGCGGTGGTCAGCCAGGCCACATGCGGCATGACGACCACGTTGGGGAGTTGCAGCAGGGGATTGTCGGGTGGCGTCGGCT
>CBDUYD010000030.1:0-22354 GCA_965371355.1 uncultured Ilumatobacteraceae bacterium | reverse complement strand
CCGGTCCACAGGTCGACCTGGCGGGCGACACCCGACTCGCTGCGGATCTCGGCGCGTTCGTGGCTGACGCCGGTGGCGGCGTCGAACTCGGCGTCATCGTGGTACTTCACGGCGAAGTATGCGTTGAACGCGCCGAGCGCGAGGCGGCCGCCCGGCCGCAGCGCCCGGGCGATCCCCGAGACGACCGCATCGTCGTCGCCGCCGGCGGTCATCATCCCGAACGCTCCCTGGCAGAGGCAGACGACCGCGTCGAACGACGCCTCGAACTCGAGGGACCGAGCATCGCTTCGCTCGAACGTCGAGCCACCGGGAGCACCATCCCGTGCGATCTCGATGAAGCGTTCGCTGATGTCGACGCCGTGCACGACCATGCCCCGGGATGCGAGCTCGCGCGCGTGGCGCCCCGTGCCGCACCCGACGTCGAGAATCCGCTCGCCCGGAACCAGATTCAGCGCGTCGACGAGATGGTCGACCTCCTGCACGGTTCCCTTGGTGTGCGCGTACCTGTCGTAGGCCCGGCCCAGGTGGTCGGCGAGATCCTCGAACCAGTGATCGCGGACCAAACCGGCAGCTCCGGACTCAGCCCTTGGCGTCGGCCCAGGTATCGCCCCAGGCCACGTTGACCTCGAGTGGGACGTCGAGCTCGGCGGCATCTCGCATGATGTCGACCACGAACGTGCCGACCTGCTCACGTTCGGTGTCGGGCACCTCGACGAGTACCTCGTCGTGCACCTGGAGGATCAAGCGGCTCTCGAACCCGCCCCCCACGAGCGCCTCGTCGATCCGGACCACCGCGACCTTGAAGATGTCGGCGGCGAGCCCCTGGATCCCGGCATTCATCGCCTGACGCTCGCCCGCCTGACGAACCCGGTAGTTCGAGTTCATCAGCTCGGGGATCGGTCGGCGGCGACCGAACAGCGTCTCGGTGTAGCCGCGTTCGCGCGCCTCGTCGACCGTGCGGTCCATGTAGCTGCGGACGTTCGGGAACGCCTCGAAGTAGGCGTCGAGGATCACGGCGGCCTCGTCGGTGGGGATGTTCAACCGCTGGGCGAGGCCGAACGCCTCCATTCCGTATGCGAGCCCGTAGGAGACCATCTTCGCCTTCGATCGCTGCTCGAGCGTGACGTCGGCGGGATCGACCGAGAAGACCCTCGCGGCCGTGGCGTTGTGAATGTCCTGGCCGCTCGTGAACGCGTCGACAAGGCCGGGGTCGGCGGCGAGGTGGGCGATGCAGCGGAGCTCGATCTGGTTGTAGTCGGCGACGAGCAGCGTCGTACCGGCGGTGGGGACGAACGCCGTACGGAAGAGGCGGCCCTCGTCGCTGCGCACCGGGATGTTGTGCAGGTTCGGGCGGTCCGACGACAGCCTGCCGGTCCGGGCGACCGTCTGATTGAACGTGGCATGGATGCGCCCGTCGGTGGCAACCTCGGCCAGCAGCCCCTCGCCGTACGTACTCCGCAGTTTCTCGACCTCGCGGTAGCGCAGGAGCGGCTCGAGGAACTCGGGCCACTCGTCCCTCAGCTTCTCGAGGGTCGCGGCGTCGGTGGAATAGCCGGTCTTGGTCTTCTTGCCCGGCGTCAGGCCGCGTTCGTCGTAGAGGATCTCGCGGAGTTGCTTGGGCGAGTTGAGGTTGAGTTCGTCCCGACCGGCCACCTCGCGCAGCTTTGCGCCGAGCAACGCCACCTCGTCGGCGAGTCGCTTGCTCAATGCCTCGAGTTCACCCACGTCGACACCGACGCCGACGTGCTCCATCTTGGCGAGCACCCAGACGAGCGGGTTCTCGACCGTGCGATACAGATCGGCCATCCCCTGCGCATCGAGGCTTGCGACGATCGGCTCGGCGAGATGGTGCACGGCAAGCGCATCGCGGCCCGCGACCTCGGCGTCGGACATCGAGCTGCCGTCGAGGTCGAGCTGGCCGGTCGCCGCGGCATCGTCGGAGGGGCGCGCGAACCGCGTGTATTTCTCGATCAGATCCGGCAGCGCGTACCTCGCCTCGGCCGGATCGATCAGGTAGGCGGCGATCGCTGTGTCGAGCGTGAGACCACGCAGTTCGACGCCCGAGGCCAGCAGCGACCGCATCAGTTCCTTGACGTTGTGGCCGCGGATGTCGCCGTGCGCCGCCAACGCGTCGAGCACCGATCGTTCGAGCAGGATTGGCGAGGGGATCCAGGCGACCTCGGCCCGGTCGGCGTCGACGACCACCGCGAGACCCGATGGTTCCGAGCGCCCCGGATCGCCGATCCAGGCGGCCGCCAGGTCGAGCGTCGCCGCGGCCTCGATCAGCGCGAGCGCCTCGTCGACCGACGGGCACTCGGAGACCTCGGCGACGAGTTCCTGTCGTTCCTCCGCTGGGCCGAGACCGACCGAACCACCCATCGGCGACAGCGCCTCGTCGATCCGTCCGGCGAGCGTGCGGAACTCGAGGAATTCGAAGAGCCGCTTCACCTCGGCCGGATCGGGGGACACGCCGAGCGCGTCGAAGTCGACACCCTCGATGGGGGCGTCGTGCCGCAGAAGCATCAGCTCGTGGTTCTTCCGGGCCCGATCCTCGAACTCGCTGAGGTTGGCGCGCAGCTTCGGGGTCTGTTCGTCGACGTGATCGAAGATGCCGTCGAGCCCGCCGTAGGTGTTGATCAGCTTGGCGGCGGTCTTCTCGCCGACGCCCGGCACCCCGGGCAGGTTGTCGCTCTTGTCACCGCGCAGCGCTGCGTACTGGACGTACAAGTCGGGGCGAACCCCTGTGCGCTCCTCGATGCCGGCCTCGTCGTAGAGGGCGTAGTCGCTGACGCCACGCTTGTTGTAGAGCACGCGCACGTGCGGGTCCGACACCAGCTGATAGCTGTCGCGGTCGCCGGTGACGATGATCACATCGTGGCCGCGTTCGACCAGCGCGTCGACGCTCGTGGCGATCAGGTCGTCGGCCTCCCATCCGGCGAGTTCGACCGTGGCGATGCCGAGCGCATCGAGCACCTCGCGCACCAGCCCCATCTGTTGGCGCAGGATGTCGGGTGCGGCCTCGCGCTGCGCCTTGTACTCGGGTTCGGCCTCGTGGCGGAACGTCGGCTCGGGACGATCGAACGTGACGAGGATGCCATCGGGTTGCTGGTCCTTGATGACGTAGGCGAGCATCGATGTGAACCCGAAGACCGCGTTGGTGACCTGCCCGCTGGCGGTCGCCATATCGGTGGGCAGCGCGAAGAAGGCCCGGTACGTCAACGAGTTGCCGTCGATGACGAGGTACGTGCCCACGACCTCAGCCCGCGTCCGGGCGCAGCGACCCGTCGAGAATCCGGTCGGCTACATCGCGCATCTTCGTGCGTTCGCTCATCGCGGTGCGCTGTATGAACCCGAACGCGTCGCCTTCGGTGAGGCCTACCTCGTCGATCAGTAGACCCTTGGCCCGATCGATGATCTTGCGCGACTCGAGTTGTTCGCCGAGCGCGTCTATCTCTCCGGTCAATGTGCGCAGCTCGCGGAAGCGGCCCATCGCCACCTCGATCGCAGGCACGAGGTCGCTCTTCTGGAACGGCTTCACGAGGAACGCCAGGGCGCCGGCATCCCGTGCTGTCTCGACGACTTCACGCTGGCTGAACGCGGTGAGCATCAGCACGCCGCAGATCTTCTCGCCGTTGATGATTCCGGCGGCTTCGAGGCCGTCCATACCCGGCATCTTGATATCGAGGATCACGAGGTCGGGCTGCATGCTGCGCACCAGCTCGATCGCCTGGTCGCCGCGGCCGGTCTCGCCGACCACGTCGTACCCCTCCTCCTCGAGGGTCTCGCGGAGATCCATTCTGATGATCGCTTCGTCCTCGGCGATCACGACGCGCAGGGCCATGCTCTCTATCTACCATCGATCTCGGCGAGCGGTGTATCCACGCGGTGCACCGGCATCACATCCGGTCGAGCAACTCGTCCTGGTGCCCCTCGAGTTCACCGATCTCCTCGACCACGTGCGCCCGGTGCTTCGCCATCGCGTCGACGTGTCGTTGTGCGTCGCGCGCCTCGAAAGACGCTCCGGCCGTCTCTGAGACCAGCGCTCTGATCGCCTGGTCGTCGGCGTCGTCGCCGAGATGGTCGAGTTGCTCGTCGATCACCGCCAGTTCGGCGCGCAGCGACCGCAAGCGCGTCGACACCTTGGTCAACCTGCGTTCGAGCAGCCACGTACCCATCGGGATCGCGAGTGTAGATCGGGTCGGCTCAGCCGAAGGCGGACGCCATCTGCCTGCTCAGCGGACGGGCCAGCCGCCGCAGCTCCTCGCAGGCCTCTTCACCGAGCGCCTCGTACGGAGCGGCGGCCAGTTGATCGGTGCGATCTTCGATCCGCTGCCGCCGTTCGCGGCCCTCCTCGGTGAACGCCCCTTCGTCATCGAGCCACCCCCGGCTCCGCAACCGGTCCTCGGCGGCCGACCACTCGTCGTCGCCCCATCGTCGGGTGCTCTTCAGCGCGGCCGCGGCGACCTCGCCGGATGCGGCGTGCGTGACGAGCGACTCGATACCGGTCAATTCCTCTGCGACGAGGCACGCGATGTGGCCGTCGCCGCGGAACTCACGCAGCAGCGTCTGGGCGTGCCACAGCGACAGGTGGGGTTCAAAAGGCCATTCGAGCGAAACGTGCCCGGCGAACAGCGGCCGCCCCTCGGCCATCTCGCATGCGGTCCGCGCGGCGATGCCCGCCAGTTCGACCACACGCTCCATCGCGTCGGCGTCGAGGGGTTCGGCGACGAGCCGTGCGAACATCCGGTCGGCGGCGCGCAACCGCGCGTCGAGCCACCGATCGGGGCTCGCGGCGTCCCACGCTCCTCGCATCATCGCGCTGACGTATTCCGGGTTGAAGTTGAAGAACGTCGATGCGACGACCGTGTCGGGCACGGCACCCATCGGAGCCGCTCTCGACGCGAAGTAGCCCCCGGTCGATCGTGCAACACCGAGTCGATCGGTCTCCTCGGCCGCCTCGGGGGCGAAGTAGATCGCGGCGTGAAGCGGTTCGAGGGTGCGCCAGGTCTTGCGGGCGACAACTGGATCCAACCGGGAGGACATCCAGGCAGCATGGCAGCAGACGACGAGCAGGCGACGACCCGGACCAAAACGGGCAGGTACGGATATCCTCCAGCGTCCGATCGCCCCGGTAGCCCAATTGGCAGAGGCAACGGCCTCAAAATCCGTCCAGTGTCGGTTCGAGTCCGACCCGGGGCACCAAGATCGCGCCCTTCCCGCGTGTTACCGACGGGTAGGGCACGCAGCTTCGATCGCGGGGTCTAGCCTCCCACCAATGCTCGCATTCATGTTCCCGGGTCAGGGATCACAACGGCCCGGGATGGGGCGGCCCTGGCTCGATCACGAGAGTTGGGAACTCGTCGGTGAGGCGAGCGAGATCGCCGGGCGCGACGTCGCCCGCCTGTTGTGCGATGCCGACGCCGACGAGCTGAAGGACACGCGCAACGCCCAGCTCACCACGTTCGTGGCAAGCCTGATCGTGCTCGACGCAACCGAGCGCCTGGGCATCGAGCCGAGCTTCTGCTCCGGCCACAGCCTCGGTGAGTACACCGCGCTGACGGCGACCGGCGCGCTCGGTTTCGACGACGGCATCCGTCTCGTCTCGGCTCGGGCGTCGGCGATGCACGATGCAGGCCTCGTCCAACCGGGCACGATGGCCGCCGTGCTCGGACTCGACGACGACCATGTCGAGATCGCATGCCGTCGAGCCGACTCCGACGTGTGGGTCGCCAACTTCAACGCTCCTGGTCAGGTGGTCATCGCCGGCTCGCCCGACGGGGTCGCCGCGGCCGCCGAGCACGCGAAGGAACTCGGCGCCAAGCGGGTGATGTCCCTTCCCGTGTCGGGGGCCTTCCACACCCCGTTCATGGCGGCCGCCCGCGACCGGCTGCGCGACGCGATCGGTGCCGCCGAGCCCCGCAACACCGATGTTCCGGTCGTCTCCAACGTCGACGGGTTGGCCCACGACCAGGGCGACGAGTGGGCGAGCCTCCTCTCGGCGCAGCTCTCGAGCCCCGTGCGGTGGAAGCACGTGCTGCACACGCTTGCGGCGGCGGGTGTCAACGACTTCGCCGAACTGGGTCCCGGCGGGGTGCTCACCGGAATGGCCAAACGCACCGTCCCCGGGTCGCGCACGATCTCGGTCGCGACGCCCGAAGACCTCGACAAGCTGCTCGAGTGGGTCGACGCCGGCACCGCCTCGGCCGGACAGCTCGAAGGTGAGCACCTGTTCGCCGTCGAGCGCCTGGTGGTCAGCCCCGGCACGGGGATCTTCGCCATCGAGGGTGGCCTCTCCGAGGGATCGTCCATCGAGGTCGGCACGCTTCTCGGGCACGTTGGAGACAGCGAGGTCCGTTCACCCTTCGCCGGGATCCTGCAGAGCTACATCGCCGTCGACACCGAACGTCTCACGGCTCGCCAGCCGATCGCCTGGCTCCGAACGAGCTGAGCCGACAACGCCGACCGGGTGATTCGACCCGGTCCAAGAGGAGGAATCATGCCAGCGGTACGACCGGGAGTCCGAGGGGCGGTGATCACCGGCTGGGGCAGCGCGCTTCCACCCAAGACGTTGACCAACCACGACCTCGAGCAATTCCTCGACACCAGCCACGACTGGATCGTCGAACGTACGGGCATCCATGAGCGCCACGTCGGCGGCACCACCGGGGGGCTGTCGATCGAGTCGGGCAGAGCGGCGCTCGCGATGTCGGGGCTCGACCCGAGCGAGATCGATGCGCTCGTGCTGGCGACGACGACCCCCGACCGCACGGTTCCTGCGACCGCCCCATCGGTACAGCTCGAGCTCGGACTCTCCTGTGGCGCATTCGACGTGAACGCCGCCTGCTCGGGATGGGTGTACGCGCTGGTCAACGCGCATGGGATGATCGCGATGGGAGCCGAGAAGGTGCTGGTCATCGGTACCGACTCGCTCTCGCGGATCACCGACTGGGACGATCGCAACACGGCGATCCTGTTCGCCGACGGCTCGGGAGCGGTCGTGCTCGAGGCGGTCGACGGCCCCGGCCAGATGCTCGCCTGGGACCTCGACGCCGACGGGTCGTCCGAGCGGTTGCTCTACGCCGATATCGGCGACTACCTCAAGATGGACGGCAAGGAGGTCTTCCGCCGAGCGGTGCGGATCATGGCCGATTCGGCGAACAAGTCGCTCGCCCACGCCGGGATCGAGGTCGACGACCTCGCACTCGTCGTGCCGCATCAGGCCAACACCCGGATCATCTCGGCCGCCATGCGGCGACTCGACATTCCGATGGAACGCGCCTCGGTCATCCTCGACCGCACGGGCAACACGTCGGCCGCCTCGATCCCGCTGGCCCTCGCCGATGCACTCGATCGCGGTCGCGTGTCCAACGGTGACCTGATCCTGTTCGTCGGGTTCGGCGCAGGGATGACCGCCGCCAGCGCCGTGGTCCGCTGGACCACCGACGCGCCCGAGCACCACCCGACGAGAGGTGAGGAAAGTGAGCGATGACCGAGCCGGCGCCGGCGGGCGCGTCGTCCTGATCACCGGTGGGGCGCGGGGAATCGGTCTCGCGTGCGCCGAACGGTTCACCGCACTCGGAGATCGGGTCGCGGTCACCTACAACGCTTCACCGCCCCCGGCGGAGTTCTTCGGCGTGCAATGCGATGTGACGTCGTCCGAACAGGTCGACACCGCCTTCGCCGCGGTCGAGGAGCACTTCGGCGGCACGGTCGAGATCTTGGTGTCGAACGCCGGGATCACCAAGGACGGGCTCCTGCTGCGGATGTCCGAGGACGACTTCACGAGCGTGCTCGACACGAATCTCACCGCCGCCTATCGCGTCGCGAAGCGGGCGGTCAGGGGCATGGTCAGGGCGCGTGCCGGGCGCATCGTGCTGATCTCGTCGGTCGTCGGGCTCCTCGGCTCTCCGGGTCAGGCGAACTACGCCGCTTCGAAGGCCGGACTCGTCGGGTTCGCCCGGTCTCTCGCTCGCGAGCTGGGCTCGCGCTCGATCACGGTCAATGTGGTCGCGCCCGGTCCTGTGGCGACCGACATGACCGCCGCGCTCGGCGGCGATCTGCTGGCCTCACTCACGACAGCGGTCCCCCTCGGTCGAGTTGCCGAGCCGTCCGAGATCGCCGCCGCGGTGGCATTCCTGGCATCGGGCGACGCGGCCTACATCACCGGTGCGGTGATCCCCGTCGATGGTGGCCTCGGCATGGGACACTGACACTCCGCACCCTGCTCCTACACTCTCAACCAACGAACCACTCACAAGGAGAATCCCGTGGATCAAGTACTGTTCGCCCGCTTCCGCAAGTGCGCCGTCGAGGTGCTCTCGGTCGAGGAGTCGGCGGTCACGCCCGACGCGAAGTTCGGTGACGATCTCGATGCCGACAGCCTCGACCTCGTCGAACTCGTCATGGCCCTCGAGGAAGAGTTCGACATCGAGGTACCAGAGGAAGACCTGGCCGAGGTCGAGACCGTCCGCCAGGCGTACGATCTCGTCGCCGGCAAGGTCTGATGGGAGGCGACCGACGGGTCGCGATCACCGGATTGGGAGTCGTCGCCCCCGCCGGACTCGGACGCGAAGCGTTCTGGCGTGGCCTCAACGAACCCGGCACGAACACCGGCGTCGCGATCGAGATCGACGACTGGGATCCGTCCCCGTACTTCGAGTCGCCGAAGCACTCGCGTCGTGCCGACCCGGTCGAGCAGTTTGCGCTCGCCGCGGCCGCCGAGGCATTCGAGCAGGCCGGAGGACTCGATGCGATCGGCGTCAGCCCCGACCGCTTCGGAACGATCTACGCCACCGGAGTCGGTGGCCTGCACACGCTCGAGGTGCAGGTTCAGAACCGGATCGACAAGGGCGCGCGACGCGTTTCACCGTTTCTGGTTCCGATGATGATGTCGAATGCCGCCGGTGCTGCGATCTCGATGCGATACCAGCTTCGCGGACCCAACGAGACGATCGTCACCGCCTGCGCTGCTGGAAGTCACGCGATCAACTACGCACACCGCCTCATCAAGTGGGGCATGGTCGACGCCGTCGCCACAGGAGGTTCCGAGTCGTCGGCAACGACCACCGGACTCGCCGGATTCGCCAACATGACGGCGCTCAGCAACGAGGGTCTCAGCCGGCCGTTCGATGTCGACCGCGACGGGTTCGTGATGGGAGAGGGTGCGGCGGTGCTGATCCTCGAGGAGTGGGATCGGGCCGAGCAGCGGGGAGCCCACATCCTCGGCGAGTTGCTCGGTGGAGCGAGCAATGCCGACGCCCATCACATCACCGCGCCATCGCCGGGTGGCGTCGGCGCGGCGGCCTGCATGCGCCTCGCGCTCGATGATGCAGGCCTCGAGCCGAGCGACATCGGATACGTCAATGCCCACGGCACCTCGACCCCGCTCAACGATGCTGCCGAGGCCGCAGCGGTCGAGGCGGTGTTCGGTCCGAACGGGGTACCGATCGTGTCGACGAAAGGCATCACCGGTCACGCGCTCGGGGCCGCCGGCGCCCTCGAGGCGGCAGCGTCGCTGCTCTCGTTCGAACACCGCTGCATCCCTCCGACCGCCAACACGGTCAACGTCGATCCCGACTTCGAGATCGACCTGGTGATCGGCACATGTCGCGAGTGGGAGCCGGGCCCGGTGATGTCGAACAACTTCGGGTTCGGGGGGCACAACGGCAGCATCGTGATCGCGCCGACCTGACGATCACTCCGGCGCGAGCACCATCAACATCTCACACTTGCAGGCGACCTCGTCGCCGACGCGGGCGACTCCCGATGCCTTTCCGGCGCGCGCCGACATCCGGCCGAGCTCGACCTCGATGACAAGCGTGTCGCCGGGGACGACCTGCCGTCGGAACCGCGCCTTGTCGATTCCGCCGAAGAGCGGCAGGCGGCCGACGAAGCGCTCGTCGCTCAGCACGATGTAGGCGCCGAGCTGGGCGATCGCCTCGCACATCAACACCCCCGGAAGCGTCGGACGTCCGGGGAAGTGCCCGGGGAAGAAGTGCTCGTCGCCTGTGAGGTGCCATCGGCCGGTCGCCGAACCTTCGCCGAGCGCGGTGACCTCGTCGAGCAAGAGGAATGGTGGCCGGTGCGGCAAGACGTCGATCGGCGCCGGAAACGAACTGGTGGGCATGGGTCACTCCTGTTCCGGGGTGTTACCGGGTCGTGTCGCGGCGGGTCAGCGTCTGGCCGAAGAAGGCGCCGCGGGGGCGTGCGTGGGCGTGGTAGTGCGTCGGGATGCTGCGCATGTTCTCATCGATCCAGATGTCGTCGGCGAAGTGTGCGTCCACCACCCGGTGGAGGACCTCGTGAAGGCGTACCCGGATGGCGTCGGGAGGCGCCGGATCGTGTCGCCGCCAGACCACCATCGGCACCGAGCACGCCTCGCACTCCGCGACCCAGCAGAGGTCGTCATCGTGGAACCACTCGGTGAACGGTGCCGCTTCACAGAGTTCGCACGACTGGTCCACGCCGGTCACCATATGGCGGTCACCATATGGCGGTCGGACGGGGTCGGACTCAGGAGCCGTTCGGTGAGGCCGGTCCGGCGAGGAATCCGGTGACGATCTCGGTGAAGCGCGCACGCCCGTTGCGCGAGTCGTGTATCAGGTGGCCCGCCCCGGTGATCGTGTACGTGTCGGCGTGCGGGTTCACCGCACGGAGCTGATCGAGATCTTCCGGTCGGGTGACGGCATCGGGCATGGCCGGGTCGGCGGCGACCGCCGTGAGCGGTACGGCGATCGATCGCCGCGGATCGAATGCCGTCCCGATCGAATGGTCGAGGATCGGGTCGAGCACCGCCACATCACAAGCGAGCATCCCCGCCGCCATGGTCCGCATGCCGTCGTCGAGGAGGACGCTGCCGAGCGTGGTTCCCGAGGGGCCGGGCATCATCCCGAGCATGCCGACCAGACCCTCGACCGACATGCCGGCGCGCTGCAGCTGGGGAATCGTCTGGCGCATCAGGGCGAATCCGGCGAGCAGGGCGTCTGCCTCCGATTCGGACCCGGGCATCTGTTGCATATCGAACAGGGGCGCATCCTCGAGCAAGACGCCCCGTACGAGCTCGGGTCGCGTCTGGGCCAGCGCAGCAGCGGTGGCGCCGCCGAGCGAGTGGCCGATGATTGCCGCCGGGCCGCCCGCCACCTGCGTGCACACGGCGACCGCGTCGGAGAGGTAGTCGTCCATCCGGTACGCGCCCGGCGCTCGATCGGACTCGCCGTGCGCCCGGAAGTCGAGACGGATCACGCGGTACCGGGTGGCGAGCTCGGGCACGATCCAGTCCCACGTGCCGGCGTATCCGATGATGCCGTGGAGCAGGACGACCGGTGGTGCGTCGGGCGAGCCCTCGACGCTCACGTGCAGGCCGACGTCGCCGTTCTCGATTCGCATGTGGGCGAGGATATTGACGAGGAGCCCGAAAACGGGAAAGACCCGGATCAAAGATCCGGGTCTCTCAACCTGGAAAATCCGCCGATGGGGGATCGGCTGGTGGACTTCCCACCGAGTGGAACATGGGGGGTGTTCTCACTTCGAATATGTACTTGTGAAATTATGCACGTGAACGCGTGATCTGGCAAGTAGAACTCAGAGATATCGACTATCGTTTTTCGAGATACGTTACCGACCATGGATGTCCGTCAACTCTCCGCTCTCGTCGCGATCGCCGACCACGGCACATTCTCCGCTGCCGCCCGCGCCCTCTTCACCGTGCAGTCCAACATCTCGGGACACATCGGCAAGCTCGAGAAAGAACTCGGGGTGACCCTCGTCGACCGCAGCCAGGGCGGTCTCACCGAGGAGGGCGCTCGCGTCGTCGAGCGCGCCCGCCGGGTACTCAACGAGATCGACGACATCACCGCCGACATGGCCAGCAGCACCACCGACATCTCCGGGCAGAGCCGCCTCGGCATCATCGGCACCACCGCCCGCTGGTTGATGCCGCAATTCCTCGGACAGCTCGAGGTCGAACACCCCCACGTCCGCGCGATCGTCCAGGAGGGTGCCACCTCGACGCTCATCCCGAACGTGATCGGGGGGCAACTCAACGCAGCGATCGTGCACCTCCCCGTCGACGATCCCGAACTCGTCATCGAGCCGCTGTTCGCGGAGGACCTCTTCCTGCTCGCCGACGAGACGCATCCGCTGGCCGACAGCGAAGAGCTGTCGCTCTCCGATCTCGACGACGTACCGCTCCTCCTCCCCCCGACGGGCGCGGCCCTGCGCCGCGTGCTCGATCGAGCGGCAGCGTCGTGCGGCGTCACGTTGCGCGCCCAGGCCGAGGTCGACGGGGTCAGGCTGCTCGCCTCGCTCGCACTCGACGGCTACGGCGCCACCATCGTGCCGGCGACCGCGGTGCCGACCTGGCTCACCGGCTCGTTCCGCCGGATCACCGTCCCGGAACTCCCGCGCCGTGTCGTGGCGTTCGTCTACCGCCGACGACCCTCTCCGAGCGCTCCGACCCTCGCGGTGCTGCGGACACTGCACACGATCATCGAGAACGGCGCTGACCAGCAGCCCGGCGTCCACCGCGACACGAATCCGCTCGCCCGACCGACCTGAGGCCGGGGGACGATCACGTTCGTGGCGGCCACCGGTTACTGTCGCCGTCGATGGCCACACCGCTCGACGATGTACCCGCACTGAGGCTGGCCGAACTCCTTCCGAGCCCGGCCGTCGCCGAGGTCCGCACGATCGACGGCCGGACCGCGGTCTGGGTCGAGTTCGAGACCGGCGACGACGCGATCCGGCTCTCGTCTCACGACTCGGCGGCGATCGAGGTGGCTGCGAGAGCGGCACTCGATCAGCGCCTCCCGCTCGTCATCGTCATCTCGACCGCCGGGGTCGACATCGTCGAGGGCGTCGCCGCACTCCACGCCTGGGGCAGGGTGTCCGCCGCGGTCGCCGCATGCTCGGGAGTGGTTCCCACGTTCGCGGTCGTCGACGGTCCGGCGGTGTCCGGCCCGGCGCTACTGCTCGGCGTCGTCGACATCACGATCATGACCGAGTCGAGTTCGGCATTCGTCAACGGACCGGTGATGGTCGAACAGTTCACCGGCATCTCGATCGACGTCGAGGAGCTCGGTGGTGCCGACAACCATGCCCGGTACACCGGCGTGCCGAGCATGGTCGTGAGCGACCGGGCCGAGGCCGACGAGGTGGTCGTCGAACTGCTCGCCTACGTCCCGAGCAGCGTCGACGAAGAGCCGCCGAGATGGCCGAACCAAGATCCGCGGGACCGCCTCTGTCCCGAGGCCGGCGAACTGATGCCGGCGAGTTCGACGGGCAGCTACGACGTCCGGCGGGTCGCCGCGGCGATCGTCGACGACGGGGTGCTGGTCGAGCTGCGAGCCCGCTGGGCCGCCAATCTGGTCACCGCGTTCGCCACGATCGACGGCAGGCCGGTCGGGATCGTCGCCAACCAGCCGATCTCGCTCGCCGGCACGCTCGACATCCCGGCCTCGCAGAAGGCCGCCCGATTCGTCAGCTTCTGCGACGCCTTCAACCTGCCGATCATCACGCTCGTCGACACCCCGGGCTTCTACCCTGGCAAGGATCTCGAGTGGCGTGGGATGATCCGTCACGGCGCGCAGCTGGTCTTCGCCTACGCCAGAGCGACCGTACCGAGGATCTGCGTCATCCTCCGCAAGAGCTACGGCGGCGCCTACATCGTCATGGATTCCAAGACGATGGGCAACGACCTCTGCCTGGCCTGGCCGTGGGCCGAACTCGCCGTGATGGGCGCCGGGCAGGCGGCCGCGATCCTGCAACGCCGGGCGACGCCCGAAGAGCGCGCCGAGTTCGAGCTCGACTACGCCGAACGCCTGCTCAACCCCTACGTCGCCGCCGAACGGGGTCTCGTCGACGCCGTCATCGATCCCGCCGACACGAGGTCAGAGATCACCGCGGCGCTCACCATGCTCGAGGACAAGCGCGAGTCGCTCGGCGACCGCAAGCACGGCAACACGCCGCTCTGACCGACGGGTTACGGCCGGTCACCGGCCGACAACTAACGTGGACTCCTGGCCGCGGATGGATCCCGCGCCCACACCGCCTGAAGTTCGCGCCACGAGAGGAAGCCACGTGCCCGAGACCATCACCATCACCGACGACCGCACCGGTAAGACCGTCACCGCACCGATCCGAGGTGGTGTGTTCCCGTCGTCGGCCTTGCGCGAACTCGATCCGGATCTCTACTGCTACGACCCCGCTTACCTCTCGACCGCGTCCACGAAGTCGGCGATCACTTTCCTCGACGGCGCCGAAGGTGTACTCCGTTACCGCGGCTACCCGATCGAGCAGCTCGCCGAGCGGTCGACGTACCTCGAGGTCGCCTATCTCCTGCTGTACGGCAACCTGCCCGACAGCGCCCAGCTCGACCAGTGGACATTCGACGTCACCCACCACACGTTCATCCACGAGAACATGCGCAAGCGCTTCGTCGACGGCTTCCACTACGACGCCCATCCGATGGGCATGTTCGTCTCGGCGCTCGCCGCGCTCGGCACGTTCTACGAGGGCGCGAAGGACGTCGGTGACCCCGCTGCCCGCCAGCGCCAGATCCTGCGGCTGATCGCGAAGGCCCCGACGATCGCCGCGATGTGCCATCGCTTCTCGGTCGGGCTCCCCTTCAACCAGCCCGACAACGACCTGTCGTACCCGGCGAATTTCCTCAACATGATGTGGAGGATCGGCGATTACGAGGTCGATCCCGTGCTCGTGCGGGCGATGGATGTGCTGTTCATCCTCCACGCCGACCACGAGCAGAACTGCGGCACCACGGCGATGCGCGTCATCGGGTCGAGCGGCACCGATCCCTACTCCTCCGCGGCGGGCGCCGCGGCGGCCCTCTACGGACCGCTGCACGGCGGAGCCAACGAGGCGGTCGTGCGGATGCTCGGTGAGATCGGCACGTTCGACGAGGTTCCCGCGTTCATCGAGTCGGTGAAGGCGGGTGAGAGCCGCCTGATGGGCTTCGGCCACCGCGTCTACAAGAACTTCGACCCGCGCGCCCTGATCATCAAGCAGGCCGCCTACGACGTCTTCGACGTCACCGGGAAGAACCCGCTGCTCGACATCGCCCTCAAGCTCGAGGAGGCGGCGCTCCAAGACCCCTACTTCATCGATCGCAAGCTCTACCCGAACGTCGACTTCTATTCCGGCCTGATCTACCAGGCGCTGGGGTTCCCGGTCGACATGTTCACAGTGCTGTTCGCGATCCCGCGGATGTCGGGCTGGCTCGCTCACTGGCAGGAGCTGCTCATCGACCCCGAGAACAAGATCGCGCGCCCCCGCCAGTGGTACGACGGGCCGGGCGAGCGCAACTACGTCGCGATCAACGATCGGTGAGGTCGGCGAGTGCCTTGTTGAACGTCTGGCTCGGGCGCATCACGGCCTCTGCCGTGGCCGGATCGGGGCTGTAGTAGCCACCGATGTCGGCGGGGGCGCCCTGCACCGCTCGGAGTTCGTCGACCACGGTGGTCTCGACGTCGGCGAGCGCCGAGGCGAGCGGTGCGAACGCCGCCGCTAGCTCGGGGTCCTCCGTCTGTCCGGCCAGCTCCCGAGCCCAGTAGAGGGCGAGGTAGAAGTGGCTGCCGCGGTTGTCGAGTTCGCCGAGCTTCCTGGCCGGTGACTTCCGGTTCTCGAGCAGCGTTCCCGTCGCCGCACCGAGGGCGTCGGCGAGGATCTGCGCACGGGCGTTGCCGGTCGTCTTCGCCAGGTGCTCGAACGACACGGCGAGCGCGAGGAACTCTCCGAGCGAGTCCCACCGCAGGTAGTTCTCCTCAAGGAGCTGCTGGACGTGCTTGGGAGCCGACCCGCCGGCACCGGTCTCGAAGAGGCCACCGCCGTTGAGCAGCGGCACGATCGACAACATCTTGGCACTGGTGCCCAACTCGAGGATCGGGAACAGATCGGTGAGGTAGTCGCGCAACACGTTGCCGGTTACCGAGATCGTGTCCTCTCCCCTGCGCGCACGCGCCAGCGAGTACGTCGTCGCCTCGACCGGCGACATGATCTCGGTGTGCACCCCGGTGAGGTCGTGATCGCCCAGATACCGGCGCACCTTGGCGATCAGCTGGGCGTCGTGGGCGCGGTTCTCGTCGAGCCAGAACACGGCGGGCACGCCGGTCGCGGAGGCCCGTGATACCGCCAGGCGCACCCAGTCGCGGATCGGTTCGTCCTTCACCTGGCACATGCGGAAAACGTCACCCGTGTCGACGATGTGTTCCATGACGCGGTCGCCGGTCGACGTGTCGATCACCCGCACGAGACCGGCGGACTCGGCTTCGAAGGTCTTGTCGTGGCTGCCGTACTCCTCGGCCTTCTGGGCCATCAGCCCGACGTTGGGGACCGAACCCATCGTGGCCGGATCGAGCGCCCCGAACTCGCGACAGTCTTCGATCACCGCCTGGTAGACACCGGCATAGCTCGAGTCGGGGATCACCGCCTTGGCGTCCTGTTGATCGCCCGCCGGGTTCCACATCTGGCCCGAGGTGCGGATCATCGCCGGCATCGAGGCATCGACGATGATGTCGCTCGGCACGTGGAGGTTGGTGATGCCACGGCCGGAATCGACCATCGCCAGGTCGGGTGCCGATGCCTCCACCGCGGCGATGTCGGCTTCGATCCCGGCCCTCTGCTCGGCGGGCATCGAATCGATCGCGGCGAGCACATCGCCCCACCCGTTGTTGGCATCGCCACCGGCGGCGGCGATCGCCTCGCCGTGCTTCGCGAAGACGTCGGCGTAGAACGTCTTGACCGCGTGGCCGAAGATGATCGGATCGGAGACCTTCATCATCGTCGCCTTGAGATGCAGCGAGAAGAGCACTCCCTGCGCCCTCGCGTCGGCGATCTGTTCGGCGAAGAACGAGCGCAGCGCGGTGACGTTCATCACCGTCGAGTCGACGATCTCACCCGCCAGCACCGGCACGTCCTTCAGTGCGGTGATCGTGCCGTCGGCGGCGACATGCTCGATCCGCAGCGTCGTCGGAGCATCGACGGTGAGCGACTGCTCGTTCGACCGGAAGTCGTCGGCCCCCATCGTGGCGACGTGGGTCTTGGAGTCGGACGACCACTCCCCCATCGGGTGCGGATGCTTCTGCGCGTATTGCTTGACCGCCTTGGGCGCCCGGCGGTCGGAGTTGCCCTGGCGCAGGACGGGGTTCACCGCCGAGCCCATAACCTTGTCGTACCTCGCCCGGATCTCGCGCTGTTCGGGTGTCGACGGCTCGTCGGGGAAGGCGGGCAGGTCGTAGCCCTTGGACTGCAGCTCGGCGATCGCCGCCGCCAGCTGCGGGATCGATGCGCTGATGTTGGGCAACTTGATGATGTTGGCCCCAGGGGTGAGCGCCATCTCACCGAGCTCCGCGAGGGCGTCGTCGATCCGCTGTTGCGGGGTGAGGCGCTCGGGGAAGGCGGCGATGATTCGCCCGGCGAGCGAAATGTCGCGCGTCTCGACCTCGATGCCCGCGACGCCCGCGAACGCCTCGATGATCGGCAGCAACGAATAGGTCGCCAACGCCGGAGCTTCGTCGGTGTGCGTGTAGATGATCTTGGCGGTCATGGGTTCCCGATCCGTACTGGTGGTGCTAACTGCTGGTCGTGGAGGTGCTGGCGCTGGAGTACACCGGGCGGCCCGGCAACTTGTCTCCAACTTGTCTGCACGATAGCGCGGCGATCCCCCATCGCCGCAGGAATCCGGGCCCCGCAGACGTGCCGTCTACGCTCGTCGCCGATGGACTTCTCGTGGACCGCCGAGCAACTCGAACTGCGCTTGCAGGCTCACGAAGTCGCCCGCCGGGCGGTCGGGGAGTACGGCCGATCGAACGACTCGTGGATCAACGGATTCTCCAGGGAGTTCGCCGGTCGGTTGGCCGAACTCGGATGGATCGGGATGACCTGGCCGACCGAGTTCGGAGGTGGCGGCCAGCCCCCGATCAATCGGTTGATCATCGGTGAGGAGCTGATCTCGGCGGGTGCACCGATCGCCGCGATGTGGTTCGCCGACCGGCAGATGGGGCCGACGCTCATCAGGTTCGGTACGCCGGATCAGCAGGCCGAGTTCCTGCCAGGGATCCTCGCCGGCGAGACGACGTGGTGCATCGGGATGTCCGAGCCCGACTCCGGCTCCGATCTCGCCTCGCTCACGACGAGCGCCGAACGCGACGGCGACGACTTCATCATCAACGGCCAGAAGATCTGGACGAGCTTCGGCGACAGCGCCGACTACTGCTACCTCATCTGTCGTACCGACTCGTCTGGCCCGCCACACCGGGGAATCAGCGAGGTGATCGTGCCGATGGACGCTCCGGGGATCGAGGTCCGCCCGATCACCGACATGACGACGAACCGCCATTTCTGCGAGGTCTTCTTCAGCGACGTCCGCGTGCCGGTCGCCAACCTCGTCGGGGTCGAGGGCAATGCCTTCAAGCAGACGATGGCACAGCTCGAACACGAGCGCGGCGGCATCGACAGGCTCGTCTCGAACCGCGCGTTGTACGAACTCGCCGCAGAGCGGGCCGACCGCTCGGATCCACTCGTGCGTCAGGAGATGGCCGCCCTCGAAACCGGGTACCGCCTCGGACGCATCCTCGTGACGCGCGAGGTGCTGCGCCAGGCGCCGGCGGGCTTCTCCGCGGCCACGAAATGCTTCTGCACCGAGCACCAGTGGCGCGTGGCCCAGTTCGTGGCGGCGACCTACGGCGCCGAAGCGATGCTGTGGGACGACGTCACCCACGGATGCGTCTATGCGCCCGGCTACACGATCATGGGGGGCACGTCCAACATCATGCGCAACCTCCTCGGTGAGCGGGTACTCGGCCTGCCGCGCGAACCGCGCTGATCGAGGGACGTCAGCCGCCGGCGAGTGTCGCCTTCAGAACGACCTCGCCCGAACTCCTGTGCTCGGGACTCTCGGCGATCTCCGCGTCCTCTCGGGTGATCGTGAACACCCGGATCTTGACCAGCTCGACACCTGCCCAGAGATGCACGTCGCCGCCGGTGCGGAACGTGCCGACCGGGATCGCGAAGCCGTCGGCGGTGAGTATCCATGCCTCGTAGAACCGATCTCCCTCGAGAAGCGGGAGATCCGGCGCGTCCAGGTCGATCGAGACGCCGGAGTCGTTGGCCGTGAACTCGGCCGTCCCGTCGACGTCGGCCACGAGCCCGGTGGGCGCAAGAGCGGCCGCGACGCGGGCGCCGGCCGGCCCTTCTCCGACCGCGCTGAACAGCACCACACCACCGAGCAACAGCGCGACCACCGCGGCGGCACCGAGCAGCGCCGGCCTCGCCCAAGAGGGCATGACACGGGTACTGCGGGCTGGGAGTACCGCCGGTGAACGCTCCGACTCGACGACCATCGCGACAGCATCGGTCAGGCCCGCGGGCGGCTCCTCCCACATGCGCGGGTCGGCCAGCAGCTCGCGCAGATGCGCGTCGAGCGGTGCAAGATCGTCGGAATCGGTCATCTGCTCTCTCTCCTCTCCCTACGTTGCGGCTCGCCGGTCGGTTCCCTCTCGTTCGCCCGTTCCCCGCCGTCATCGGGTCGCAGGCGATTCAGGCGCCTCGCAAGTTTGCGGTGGGCGCGGTGCGTGCGCGACTTGACGGTTCCGATCGGGATGTCGAGCCGCTCGGCGATCTCGGAATGGGTGTGGCCCTCGACATAGTGCAGCCGCACTATCTGGCGATCCGATTCGTCGAGCGACTCGATAGCCGCACGGACCGCCCAGACCGCCTCGATCTGCTCGGCACTCGGCGGTAGCACCACCAGCGAGGCGTGTGACGGGTCGGCATCCTCGAGCGAGGACGTCGGTCGACGCTGCTCGTGCCGGAGGGCGTCGATCGCGGTCCTGCGGGCGATCGTCGTCAACCACGGTGCGAAGTCCCGTCCGGGCTCGAACGAATCGGCGTGACGCCATGCCTGGACGAACGTCTGCTGGGCGGCATCCTCGGCCGCCGCTCGATCGTCGAGCACGCGGTAGGCGACGGTGTACACGAGCCCGCCGAAGCGCCCGAGGAGCTCGCGGACCGCGTCTTCGTCGCCTTCGCGCAGCGCCAGGGCCAGCTCTGTGTCCGCCTCTATGACGTGCGCCGGCCGAAAGTCACTCACCAGCCGATGCAGCGTAGACGTACTTGCGTGCGCTCGCATTCTCGGTCCCGATTCCAAGCCTTTCCGCCGGATTCGGGACCGAGATCGCGCAACATCGAGAATGCGCGCGTGGAGCGTGTCACCCGGCGGCGGTCGTCGATCGTCTGTTTCTGTGTCGAGGGAGAACGTCGTGACAAACGTGATCGAGATCGAGGGACTGCGCAAGACCTATCGCCGCCGACGCGGTACGACCGTCGCCGTCGATCGACTCGACCTCGTCGTGCCCGAGGGTGGGGTGTTCGGGTTTCTCGGCCCGAACGGCTCTGGTAAGACGACGACGATCCGCTGTCTGCTGGGTCTCGCCCGACCGACGGAGGGCGGTCTCCGATTACTCGATCGCTCGGTACCGCAGGGGTTGAGCGCGGCGGTCAGGGAGATCGGGGCGATCGTCGAGGGTCCAGCATTCTTCCCGACGATGACGGCGCGAGAGAACCTGCTCTGGCTCGGCAGCATCGACGGCATCGGGGCGGGGCGTGTGGGCGAATCACTCGAACTGGTCGGACTCGCCGACCGGGCGGACGACCTGGTCAAGGCCTACTCGCTCGGGATGAGGCAGCGCCTGGCGCTGGCGGCAGCGATGCTCAAAGAGCCCGAACTCCTGATCCTCGACGAACCGGCGAACGGTCTCGATCCCGCCGGAATGCGCGAGATCCGCGGCCTGCTCCGTCGCTTGGCCGACGAGGGCCGCACAGTGTTCGTCTCGAGCCACATCCTCTCCGAGATCGAGCAGACGTGCGATCGGGTTGCAATCCTGCGGCGCGGAAGATGTATCGCTCATGGAACGGTCGACGAGGTGGTGTCCGCCGCCGGGGGATCTTCCTCGATCCTCGTGAAGGTCGATGACCTGACGACGGGTGAACGCATATTGAGGTGCGAGGGCATCTCCGTCGAGCGGGTCGGCGACTCGTTGCGCGTCGCCCTGGCGCCCGAAGATGCCGGCCGCGTGTCGAGACTGCTCGGCTCCGCCGGGCAGTGGGTGACCGATCTACGACCCGATCGCGTCAGTCTCGAGGACGTCTTCTTGCACCTCACCGCCGAGCGGGACGACGAGATCGACGGCCGCGGTATCGAAGAAGAGCTCGCCTTGGAGGAGGTCGTGGCATGAATCTGATACGAACCGAGATGCGACACGCGCTACACCGGCGCGCGATCCGCGTGCTCATCGCGATCGCCCTGTCGGGTTGTGTCGTCGCTGGAACCATCGCATTGCTGACCTCACGGAACATCAGCATCGCCCAGATGCGTCGCGAGGGTCACCCCGCGCTACTCACAGAGTGGTGGGTCGCCGATCTGAACGAAGGGTTCCTCTCGGTCGCGATGTTCTTCCTCATCCTCGGCGGTCTGTTCGGCGGAGCAACCGTCGCCGGGGCCGAGTGGCGCGTCGGCACGATGACCACCGTGCTCACCTGGGAGCCGCGACGCCTACGCCTGTACACCGCATGCAGCGTCAGCGCCACCGTGCTCGCGTTCGTGATCTCCACGGCGCTCCAGGTTGCCTTCCTCGGATCACTCGTGCCGGCGGTCGTCCTCCACGGAACGAGCGAGGGGGCCGACGGGCCGTTCTGGTGGGCGCTGCTCGCCGCGATCGCCCGCACGTCGCTCCTGACCGCAGCCGCGGCGCTGCTCGCCGTGGCGCTGGCAACCGTGGCCCGCAACACCGCGTTCGCCGTGATCGCCGTCTTCTCGTGGTTGCTCGTCGTCGAGAGTCTCGTTCGCGAGCTGTGGCCGTCGCTGTCGGTGTGGATGTGGGGGGAGAACCTCGGAACGGTGATGGCGTGGGCACAGCTCGATGGGGCCGAGTTCACCCGCGGCCCGCTGCTCGCACTGGGCACACTCGCCGTCTATTGCGGCGTCGTCGTGGCCGTCGGGGCGGCGTCGTTCACCCGTCGCGACGTCGGCGCGGCGACCTGATCGCGGCGGCTTCCGGGCCGGTTCGGTCGCCTCCTCGGCCTACCTGAGCAAGATCATCGACGACCGCCGAGACGACCCGCAGGACGACCTCGTCAGCATCCTGGTCGGCGCCAAGGACGAGGGGCTGCTGTTCGCGGAAGAGGAGGGCCGCAACGAGGGGCCGGCCGGCGATGCGCTCGACGAGATGCCGACCGATGAGCTGATCATGTTCCTCGTACTGCTTCTCGTGGCCGGGAACGAGACGACGAGGAACGCCATCTCGGGCGGCATACAGCTGCTCATCGAGAACCCCGAGCAGTGCCG
>CBDUYD010000029.1:0-22543 GCA_965371355.1 uncultured Ilumatobacteraceae bacterium | reverse complement strand
CCCGGATCGTCGTCCGCGTCCGGGGCGGTGCCGGCGCGACCGCGGCGCACCTCGATGGTGATCTTCGTGAACACGACGGTCAGGCCGGCGGCGATGAGGCCGAACACGAGCAGCTGCCGCCATCCACCCCTGTTCTTGTTCCCGCACCCCGGCCGCTCGAGCACGCCGATGCAGTCGGTGACGTCGCGATCCTCGGGGAAGAAGTCGTCGGTTGTCGGCGGCGGGTCGGTCGGGTCGGTTTGGTCGGTCGGGTCGGTCACGCCGATTCCGGCTGGGCCGGGCCCGGTGGCCCCGACCCCGGACGGATCGACGAGCGCGAGCGTGGCGATGAGCAGCGCAGCGAGAATCGGGAGGATCCGACGCGCTGCCGTACGATTCACCGTCTTGAGTCAAGCGCAGCCGTCACCGTCTCCCACCGGCTCGACCAACCCGACCGACCATGCGCGAGTACTCGTCGTCGATTTCGGCGCCCAGTACGCACAGCTCATCGCACGACGGGTCCGCGAGCTGCACGTTTTCTCCGAGATCGTCCCGAACACGATTTCCGCGGCCGAGGTCGAGGCGATGAGCCCGGCGGCGATCGTGCTCTCGGGCGGACCGAAGAGCGTTCACGTCGAGGGCGCACCCTCGCTCGATCCGGCGATCTACGAGCTCGGCGTTCCGGTGCTCGGGATCTGCTACGGCGCACAGCTGATCGCCCAGCAGCTCGGCGGCGTCGTCGGGCGAGGGATGAAGGGCGAGTACGGCAGGGCGGAACTCAGCCGGATCGGCGAATCGCTCCTGCTGCCCGACGACGCGCCGCCGCTGCACGACGTGTGGATGAGTCACTTCGACGGCATCACCGACGCTCCGGAGGGATTCGAGGTCACCGCTCGATCGCCGGGTGCACCGGTAGCGGTTCTCGAGAACGACGCTCGGCGCATCTACGGTGTCCAGTTCCATCCCGAGGTGGCCCATTCGCCGCACGGGATGGCCGTCCTAGCTCGATTCCTGCACGAGCGGGCCGCGATCGAATCGGATTGGGAGATGGCTTCGGTGATCGACGAGCAGGTCGCGGAGATCCGTGCCAGGGTCGGTTCGGCGCGTGTGATCTGCGGACTGTCCGGCGGTGTCGACTCGTCGGTCGCGGCGGCGCTCGTGCACCGGGCGATCGGAGCACAGCTCACGTGCGTCTACGTCGACACGGGCCTGATGCGCCTGGGCGAGAGCGAACAGGTCGTCGAGACGTTCCGGCGCAATCTCGGGATCGAGCTGATCCACGCCGACGCATCCGAGCGGTTCTTCGGCGCGCTCGAGGGCGTCACCGAGCCCGAGGCCAAACGGAGGGCGATCGGCGAGCAGTTCATCCGGGTGTTCGAGGAGAACACGGGCGGGCTGACCGACGCGAAGTTCCTCGTTCAGGGCACGTTGTACCCCGACCTGATCGAGAGCGGTGGGAGCGACGGATCGGCGTCGGTGATCAAGAGCCACCACAACGTCGGTGGCCTGCCCGACGACATGGACCTCGAGTTGATCGAGCCGCTGCGCGACCTGTTCAAGGACGAGGTCAGGGCGCTCGGTCTCGAACTCGGCCTGCCCGACGAGGTGGTGTGGCGCCAGCCGTTCCCCGGGCCCGGCCTCGGGGTGCGGATCATCGGCGAGGTGACGCCCGAACGTGTAGCCCTCCTCCAGCGCGCCGACGCCATCGTCCGCGAAGAACTGGCCGCCGCGGGCCTGGAGCGGCAGATCTGGCAGTCGTACGCGGCGCTTCTCGCCGACGTGCGCTCGGTCGGGGTGATGGGCGACGAGCGCACGTACGGTCATCCGGTCGTGATCCGTGCCGTGACCAGCGACGACGCGATGACCGCCGATTGGGCCAGGATCCCGCACGAAACCCTCGAGACGATGTCGCAGCGCATCATCAACGAGGTCGAGGGCGTCAACCGTGTCGTCTACGACATCACCTCGAAGCCGCCCGGCACCATCGAATGGGAATAGGTGCGTGGAACGGGTGGCGTCGAACAGGTGCGCGTGACACTCGTCACACGCGCTTTCGTCAGAGTTTCGCAACGTGATCGTCATATTCGGTAGGATCGGCCGCTGAGTATGAGACGCCTGATTCGGATGATCCCAATCGCCATGATCGTCGCGCTGGTGGTACCAGCGATGGCGCCGACCGTCGCCTCGGCGAGCCCGGTCGAAGACCAGCGCCGCCGTGTCGAGGACATCGTCGACGAGCTCGAACGCCTCGAGGAGCAGGCCACCGAACTCGGCGCGAACTACGTCCAAGCGGTCGACAGCAAGGCCGAGCTCGACGAGGAGATCGTCGTCGCCGAGGCTCGTGTCGCCGAGAAGGAAGCCGAACTCGTCACGCTTCGCGCCGACCTCAGCGAGATGGCGCTGCGCTCGTTCGTCGGTGGCGGCGGGAACGGCCTCGGACCACTGTTCGAGGACTCGAGCAACCTCAACGACTCCCTCCAACGCGACCAGCTCGCCCGCGTCGCACTCAGTGCCGGTGATGCCACGACCGACGAGCTCGACGCCTTCGTCGCCGATCTCGAAGAAGAACGCAACGCTCTGGCCGACAAGCGCCAGCAGGCCGAACAACTTGCCGAGCAGTTACTCGCGTCGCAGGCCGAGACCGAGCGCCTGACCGGTGAGTACACCGCAGCGCGCGCCGAGGCCGAGACCAAGCTCGGTGCCCTGATCGCCGAGGAGGAAGCCCGTCGAGCGGCCGAATCCGCCGCCCGCGTGCAGGCCGAACTCGCCGCGGCGACCGCCAACAACGGTGGCGGCGGCGGTGGATCTGACGGCGGCGGTGGATCCGGCAACTCGGGCGGTGGATCCGGCAACTCGGGTGGCGGCTGGATCGACAACGGATCGAACTCGGGGTCGAACTCCGGTGGCAGCTCGAACGGTGGGGGTTCCTCCTCCGCCGCATCGGGCGGATCGTCGGGTGGCTCCTCCGGCGGATCGTCGGGCGGCTCCTCGGGAGGATCAGCTCCGGCGGTGTCGTCGCTGTCGGGCCGGGCGGTCAACGCGGCGATGTCCCAACAGGGCGTGCCCTACCGCTATGCAACGTCGAACCCGGGCGTCTCGTTCGACTGCTCGGGCCTCACCAAGTACGCATGGGCGCAGGCCGGCGTGTACCTGCCCCATCAGTCGCGGGCGCAGTACGCAGCGCTGCCGCACGTCGCAAAGGGTTCGGCCCAGCCGGGAGACCTGATCTTCTTCTACAGCCCGATCAGCCATGTCAGCGTCTATCTCGGGGGTGGCCAACAGGTCCACGCCCCGAACACGGGCAGCCACGTCAAGATCGGCACGGTCAACTGGGGCAAGGTCGTCGGCGTCGGCCGTCCCGGCTGACGATCACCGCGAGCGCTACCCTCGCCACCCGTGGAGAAGGCGATCATCGGCATCGATCAGGCCCGCGTCAGTTTGTGGCTCGCGGATCGCATCGAGGGAGCTGAGCCCCCGTTCGACTTCGAACCGATCGTCGGCGGCCGATCGAACCTGACCTACATGGTCACCGACCGTGACCGACGCAGGTACGTCCTCCGCCGCCCACCGACAGGCCCGGTGCTCGCCACCGCCCACGACATGGCGCGCGAGCACAAGATCATCTCCGCGGTCGGGCTCACCGATGTGCCGGTGCCGCCCGCGCTCGGACTGTGCACCGACGAACAGGTCAACGGCGCACCCTTCTACGTGATGGGATTCGTCGACGGCGTCGTGCTCGACGGCCCGGAGAAGGCCGCCGAGCTGAGGCCCGACGTTCGCCGGATGGCGTCCGAGCACCTGATCGACGTGCTCGCCGACCTCCACGCGGTCGACGTCGACACCATCGGTCTCGGCGATCTCGCCAAGCGCACCGGCTACGTCGAACGCCAGGTGCGGCGATGGAGCACCCAGTGGGAGAAGTCCAAGACCCGCGAGCTCCCCGCGATCGACGAGGTCGCCGAACTGCTCGCCCGGCGGATTCCCGAGCAGCACGGCGTCTCGATCGCCCACGGCGACTACCGATTCGGAAACTGCCTGATCGACCCGGTCGACGGGCAGATCCAGGCAGTGCTCGACTGGGAGCTGTGCACGCTCGGCGATCCGCTCGCCGATGTCGGCTACCTCGGCGTGTACTGGACCGATCCCGGCCAAGAACGCGATCGCATCAACGATCCAACCGGCCTCGAGGGCTTCCCGACGTACGCCGAGATGGTCGATCGGTACGCCCGGCGCACGGGTCGCGACGTCTCCGACATCGACTACTACGTCGCGTTCGGGTCCTTCCGGCTGGCGGTGATCTCCGAAGGTGTGTACGCCCGCTACATCCACGGGGCGATGGGCGACCAGGACATCGATCCAGCGCTGCTCATCGGCTTCAAGGCCGGTACCGAACAACTGGCCGAATCCGCGCTCGCAGCGATGAGGAGAATGACATGACCGACACGAACACGGATGTGCTCGAAGGATGGGATCTCGGCGAGTTCACCGCCGCCGACATGACGTATCCGACCTACCGGCGGGGGACCGGTCCGGGAGTCATCGTGATCCACGAGATCCCTGGGATCACGCCGCTCGTGGCGAGGTTCGCCAACGAGGTTGTCGACGCCGGATTCACCGTCGTCATGCCGTCCATCGTCGGGACGCCCGGCAAGCCTCCGACAGGTGGCTATATCGCCCAGTCGATGACGAAGGTGTGCATCGCCAAGGAGTTCACGACCTTCGCCCTCAACCAGACCTCGCCGATCATCGCCTGGCTTCGCGCCCTTGCACGCTCGCTGCACGACGAGGTCGGTGGCCCCGGTGTCGGCGCGGTCGGTATGTGCTTCTCGGGTGGGTTCGCGCTCGGGATGATGGTCGACGACCTGATGCTCGCGCCCGTCCTGTCGCAGCCCTCGCTCCCCTTCTCGATCGGCAAGACGCGCGGCGCGGACCTCAACCTCTCGCCCGACGATGCCGCAGCGGTCGCGGAGCGGGCCGCCGAGGGATGTCAGGTGCTCGGCCTCCGCTTCGCCGACGACCGCCTCGTCGGCGATCGCTTCGCCAGCCTGCAGGATTTGCTCGGCGACTCGTTCATCGCGATCGAACTCCCGAGCGCGAAGAAGTCCGATCATTCGGTTCTCACCGAGCAGCGCGACGACGCGAGCGTCGAGAAGGTGATCGACTTCCTGAAAGACAAGCTTCTGGGGTGACCACCCGGGTCGTCGGCATCGTTCTCGTCGTCGTCGGCGTCGCCGCCACCCTGTTCGGTCTCGGTGCGAGGCTGTTCTGGGAAGACGACGACGGGCATCACGACGGACGCGCTCCCACGTTCGCCCTCGACGCCGTGGTCGGTGCCGACGTTCTCGTCGTCGAACAGGAGGGCTCGGTCGTCAGCGTCTCGGTCGAACGGGCCGGGCAACGGATCACGAGCTTCGACGGGCTCCACGGTGCGCCGGCCCACGTGTTCGTCGTCGGGACCGACCTCGACTCGTACTACCACGTCGACATGGCCGACTCTTCCGATGGTGTCGCCGAGTTCGAGGTGGCGCTCCCCGGCGAGTACCGAGTCGTGTTCCAGGCTGCGCCGAGCAGCGGTCCCGACATCCTCGAACTCGGCGCGACCGTCGACCTGCCCGGATCGTCGAGCGCCGCGGCTCCGCCCCGGATCGCCGATGGCGAGGTCTGGACCGACGGTTCACTGACGATCGAACGACAGGGGCTCGACTTCGTGTTGTCCGAGCCGTGGACCGGTGAGTCTCATCACGGCGGACCGGCATTCCTCTCGGTCTTCCACACCGACGAGATGGCGTTCGTCCACGCCCACGCCGAACTCGTCGACGACGACCGCTTCCGTTTCGGTCTCGACCTCCCCGGCCGCGGCGAGTACCTCGCCGCGCTCGAGTTCACGCAGACCGGCGAGCCGGTCACCGCGCTGTTCCGCTTCACCCTCTGACACCGTCGGGGTCGATCGATACTCCCGTTCTGTGTACGTATCGTCCCGCCCAGCGCGACGATACGTACATTTTTCGGCTAGTTCGAGGTCGTGGAGTCGGTGGCGAACTGGCGGGCGGACTTGTAGTCGGCCTTGCCGTTGGGGGCGCGGGGGACACGGGGGACGAAGACGACCCACTTGGGGGCCTTGAACCCCGCCAGGTCGCTCTTGACCGAGGCGATGATCTCCGCCTCGGTCGTATCGGTCACCTCGGTACCATCGGCGAGCGATACGACGGCGGTCACCGCCTGGCCGAACCTCTCGTCGTCGACACCGACGACCAGGCAGTCGACGACGGCGTCGACGCGCTTGACCGATTCTTCGACCTCCTCCGGATAGACCTTCTCGCCTCCGGTGTTGATCACCTGGCTGCCGCGCCCGAGCAGGATCAGTGTGCCGTCGGCGGCGACCTGCGCGAGGTCGCCGGGGAAGGAATAGCGCTTGCCGTCGATCACGCGGAACGTGCTTGCCGACTTCTCGTCGTCCTTGTAGTAGCCGATGGGGACGTTGCCGCCGGCGGCGACCATGCCGATCTCGCCCGAGCCGGGTTCGACCTCGTGATCGAGTTCGTTGAAGACCTTGGTGGTCGGTGCCTGATCGAACTTCGCCGTGTCGGCCGACAGCCCCTTCATCGTGACCTTGGCGCCCATCGCACCCTCCGACGACCCCATCACGTCGAGCAGCATCACCTGCTCGATCCGATCGATCAGCTGTTGCTTGACCTCGTTGGTCCACATCACGCCGGACGAGACGATTCCACCGAGCGACGAGGTGTCGTAGGCCGACCCGTCGGGCTTGCCCTCGTCGAGCGCACGGATCAACATCTTCGCGACGGTGTCACCGACGATCGTGAGCGATGTCGCACGATGACGCTCGACGGTGTCGAGCACCTCGTGCGGGTCGAGGCTGCGGTTGGTCAGCGTCACGACGTGGCCACCGGTGAGCTGTGGGATGAACGCGCCGAGCCACAAGCCGGTGCCGTGCATCAGCGGGGCACAGGGGATCGAGATCGGCTGGCGACCGTCCTCGACGAGTCCGGCGACCAGCGGAGCGATATCCGCGGCGTCGTCGGGCGGCGTGAGACCGGCGAGGGGGAATCCGGCTTCCATCAGCCCCCCGGTGAAGCCGCCGAACGCGTACATCACACCCTTGGGCATCCCTGTGGTGCCGCCGGTGTAGAGCATGTAGATGTCGTCCTCGTGGCGGGTGATCCGCCCCATCGGGTCGTGGGAGGACACCACCTCCTCGAAGGCCTGCGCGCCGGGAACTCGGGCGTCATCGTTCGCGTCGTCGGCATCGGCGGCGGGCGGCCCGTCGTCGACCGCGATCAGCAGCTTCACCTTCGGGAGCTGGTCGACGACCCGGGCGACGCGATCACCCAGTGAGGTGTGGAAGATGATCGCCTCGGCGTCGGAGTTGTCGAGCAGATAGCGCAACTCCTCGTCGAGATACCTGTAGTTGACGTTGATCGGCACGCCGCGCATCTTGAATACGCCGTACTGCGCCTCCTGGTACTCGTTGGAGTTGTAGAGGTAGAGGGCGACCTTCGAATCGGGTCCGACGCCGGCCGCCGTGTAGGCCGATGCCAGCCGCGCCGCCCGATCGTCGAATTCGGCCCACGTGCGCGTGGTGCCACCATTGGTGATGGCGGGCACGTCACCGACCGCGTCGGCGATCGACTCCCAGATGGTTGCGAGGTGCATCTCCATGGCGGCGGATGATAGATGAGTGCCGTCCGCGCGATCACCTCGGGTCGCTGAATGGCCCCACGGGGCGTCCCGCGATCCAGGTGTCTGTCAGCCGACCTTCGGCGTCCAGCGCGACGATGTCGGCGCGGCGCCCGACGGCGACGGTGCCACGGTCGTCGAGGCCGAGCAGGGCGGCCGGGTTCGACGTCGCGGCACGCACCGCGAACTCGAGTCCGAGTTCCGCGTCGTAGGCCGCATTGCGCACGGCTTGATCCATCGTGAGGTTGCTTCCGGCGAGGGTCCCGTCGGTCAGCCTCGGCCCGCCGTCGCGCACCTCGATGCGTTCGTCGCCGAGCCGTCGCGACCGCCATCCGACAGCGTCGGTGACGAGGATCGTCTTGTCGGAGGGCTTGCAGCGCGCGGCGAGGCGAACGACCGCGGGGTGGACGTGGACGTTGTCGGCGATCAGCGAGATCGCCAGCCGGTCGTCGCTCAGCGCGGCACCGACGGCGCCCGGCTCGCGATGGTGTAGGGGGCCTGTCGCGTTGAAGCAGTGTGTGAACAGCGTCGCGCCGCCATCGACGCACGCCGTGACCTGATCGTAGGTCGCCGCGGTGTGGCCGAGCGCCACGACCACGCCGCGCTCGACGAGCAGCCGTGTCGCCTCGACCGCATTGGGAAGCTCGGGTCCCAACGTCATGATCTTCACGATCTCCGGCAGCGTCTCAAGCCAGGCGAGGTCGATCTCGCCGCCGGGAACACCCCGGTGGGCACCGTGCCGCTCGCCGAGGTACGGACCCTCGAGGTGGACGCCACCGATGTCCGGGCCGACCGTGGGATCGGGCGTGGGATCGCCGGCGAAACGCGTCAAGTGCTCAAGTCGTTCGGCGTAGTGCTCGCGGCGGCTCGTGACGAGTGTCGGGAACCACGTCGTGACGCCTTGGTCGGCCACCATCTGCCTCATCCGCGGCCACTGCGATTCGGCCATCGTGGCGACGTCTACATCGCTGTGACCGTTGACCTGGATGTCGATCAAGCCGGCGGCGAGCAGCTCGTGCTCGGGTTCGTCCACGGACGTGCCGATCGCGGTGATCGTGCCATCGTCGATCGTCACGGCGCAGTCGCTGCGGATCCCGTCGGCGGAGATGACACGCCGTGCGGTGAGGATTGTGGCTGTCACGGTGGCTGTCACGCTAGGCCCCCACCCGAAACTTGTACGCAGGATCGCGCTGAGCGGGAAGATTCGCACACAGAACGGGCGAGGGCGTCCACCGCCCCCGAAACATGTACGCAGGATCGCGCTCAGCGGGAAGATCCGTACACAGAATGGGTGTGGTGGTCCCCGGGCTCAGCGGATGATGACGCGGGTGGAGGAGGAGCGGCCGAAGACCTCGGGGGCGTAGATCTCCTCTGCACGGGCGGGCGGGACGACGAATTCGCCCGGGGTGGTCGCCCTGGCCTCGTAGGTGTACTCGTACACCCCGGCACCGAGTGAGGCGGCGAACGCCTCGGCCCGGTCGTCGCGGAGGTTGACGTGGTCGTACCACTGCCAACACCAGCACCAGTACGCGTCGGCCCCCGCCTCGGCATCGTCGGGACGAGGCGTGAGGGAGACATCGAGCGCGGAGTTGAGCGGTTCGAGTCCGGCGGGGAGCGGATCGATCAGCGCGATGTTCGTTCGCCGCGCGTCGGCGACCATCGTCAGCCTCACCCGCACGGTCGCCCCCGGGCGGATCGTCCACACACCGTCGTCGCCGAGCACGACGTCGTCGGGATTGTCGACCGCTTCGTAGACGCGATCGACGACGAACCCTTCGTCGCGGGGATCGAGGTCGAGGTCGGTCGGCGCGTACTTCGTGCCGAGGCGGTAGTAGAGCCGCCCCTCGCCGTTCTTGGCGACGATCAGATCCTGTTGGGCGCCATCGCTCGACTCGATCAGCGTCGCCATCGGCACCAGGGTGGTCGCGCGATCGGTGGTGCGACCCCGGAACTCGTGCTCGGCCGCGTAGGTGTCGCCGAGCCACACGCGGGCGACGAAGTCGGGGGTGAGCGCCTCGAACGTGTCGAAGTAGTCGTTCATCGCGAGGAGGATGAAGCTGTTCTCGTAGACGTTGTTCCAGCGGCCCTTCACCTGGTTGCCGAGCAGGCCGGCGACGACCTTCGGGATCAGATCGCTGTCGGGGCGTTCGGAGATCAGCGCGTCGAGGATGATCCCGTCGGTGCGGCGGTCGGAGTACGCGATCAGGTAGGCATCTTCGCCGTAGTCGACCGCGAACGTGGCCGCGCCGGCGGTCTCGACGGCCCGATCGAGGAAGGTCCGTTCGATCTCGGCCCCGGCCGAGGCATCGTCGAGCACCGGCCACAGCCACGCCAGCGCGTCGAGCCCGAGGTCGTCGCCGGCGCGGTCGTACAGGGCCTGAGCCTTCGAGGCGTCGCGATCGCCCGCCAGGTTGCGCACGTGGAGCGCGTACGCCGACAGCGTGTCGCTGACCCGCTCGCCGTAGTGGTCGGGGATGTGGTCCTCGATGTCGCCGAGGTAGACGAGCGCGGCGTCGAGTGCCGAGTCGGGGACGGCGTAGCCCTCGAGTCCGGCCGACACGAGGGCGTGCGCGGAGCTCACCGATGCGAACGGTTGGGAGGGCTCGCCGCGGCGCCAGGTCGGCCAGCCGCCGTCGTCGTTCTGGAGGGCGACGAGCCGGTCGATGTCGCGCCGCATCGCCGCGTCGATCTCGGCGGGACTCGGCAGGTCGGCGGCGTCGAATGCTTCGAGCACGTCGCGCAACGCGGCGACCGCGATGATGCGCGAGGCGAGGCCATCGGCATTCTCGTATCGGTAGTCGGTGAGGTAGAGAAGGGCGTCGGTCAGCGTCTGGAGCGCGGTCGACGACGTGTTGATCTCGAGCCCGCCGAACTGCGGCCACACGTCGCCGGGGGCGAGCACGGGTTGCGCGACCGCGCCCGCATCGAGCACGCCGTATGTGGCGAAGGCCTCGGTCGTCGCCGGCGTGTAGACGGGGAGTTGGACCTCGGCGGAGTCGGCGTCGTCGCCGCTGACCCCGGCCACCCTGAATCTGGCCGTGCCCGCCCGGTCGGCCGAAGCGGCGAAGCGCACCTCGACACGATCGTTGGCCGGTACCGAGACACGGCGACCGGCTGCTTCGGTGAGCGTGAGGTTGGCGGTCTCGAGGGCGATGTCGACCTCGATCGGTGAGCCGGTCTGGTTCTGCACGACGATCGGAAGTTCGAGCTGATCGCCGAAGTTGAGGAATCGTGGAGCGGACGGCCGCACCATCAGCGGCAGCCGGGCGGTGATCGTCGACTCACCCGTCCCGAACCGATCGACACCGTCGACCGCCACCGCCATCACGCGGTATCGGGTGAGGTTGTCGGGCAGCGGGACGTCGATCGTCACCATTCCGTCCGCTCCGGTCGACTCGGAGGGGGCGTAGACCGCGAGCGGCTCGAAGTCGGTGCGAACCGCGATCGGTGGAGCTCCGTCACCGGCGCGAGCGTCGGCGGGCGCCTCGGCGTCCTCGACGGCCAACGACTCGGAGGCGGCGTCCGTGCTCACCGGAGCACCGAGATCCGCATCTGCGCCGCCGGCCTCGTCCCCGGATTGATCGAGGCGATCGGGACGGTCGAGGACGATCGTCGAGCGGATGTACTCGCCGAAGATCTCGCTCTGGATCGGCCGGTAGAACGCGTCGAGCGGATCGGTGAGCTCGTAACCCGTGAGCGACAGCACGGCCTCGTCGACGACGACGACCGCAACGTCGGCGCCGGCGACGGGGGCCGACGCGGCGTCGGTGACCTCGATCGTCACCGACGTGTCGGCGCCCGGCTCGAGCGATCCCGTGGCCGGTGTCGCCGTCACGGTGAGGGTGCGCGCCACCGGCGGGATGGAGATGTCGATCCGTCCGTTGGCGAAAGCGGGACGTCGCGGCGCGTCGGGGAGCGGCGATCCGTCGTCGGCGATGCGTTCGGCGGAGCCGGTCATGTCGATCTGTACACCGAGATTCGGGATGTCCGCATCCTCGATCGGAACCCGCACGATCGCCGAACCGTCGGGTGCGTCGAACGTCTCGCTCGACTCGATGCCGCCGCGCGTGATGGTCATCAGGCCGGATGCTGGGCCGAACGGAGCGCTGACCAGGAGTTCGGCGGTGTCGCCGGGGGCGTACGTCTCGGCATCGGGGATGATCGTGACCTGCTCGTGCTCGACGTTGCGGTCGGGTCGGACGCCGCCGCCGCTCACCCAGCGAGTGAACACGGTGCGGCTGCTGCGGCCCGCGTCGTCGTGGACGACCGCCTCGATCTGATATGTGCCGCCGATCGGCGTGGCGAAGGTGCAGGTCACCGCATCGCCCGCCGCCGACTGCACGGTGCACGTCTCGACGTCGGTCGGCGCCTCTGTCCACACGCCGTCGGCGAACGTCCACTCGAGGCGGCCCGACTCGATGGTTATCTCGCGGCCCGGCACCGCAGCACCGTCGACGTCGGTGACGATCGCCTCGATGTCGAGCGGGGTCCCCTTCTCGACGAACGTCGAGTCGCTGCGGAGACCGACGTAGTACTCAGATGCGTGCACGAGCACGTCGGTGCGCGAGGACCACGCCTGGCGGTTGACGTCGAACACGGTCGCCTCGGCGGTGACGGTCGTCGGCTGGTCGGGTTCGGGCCCCTCGAGATCGATCTGCAGGTAGTGGCTGCCGTCGGCGTCGGTCCGGCCGGTGAACTGCTCGAAGATCGGCTCCTCGAAGCCCGGACCGCAGTCGAAGCACTCGCTCGCCACGTCGGGCTCGGCGGCAAGCCCGCCACCGAACTCGTTCCCGGGCCTGCCGGCGAACTCGACGTATCCGAAGTCGTACCACCACGGCTGCCACACGCCGAACGTGAAGTCGTCGCGGTCGGGCGGTGCGTAGGTCGTGGTCGAACTCGTGACCGCCCACTCGACCTCGGCGTCGGGCAGTGGCCCACCGGCGAAGTACTGCGCGTCGACGGCGACCGTCGTGGGTCGCGCCGCGTAGTACGGCCCTGGCGATTCGTGGCGCGCGATGACCTCGAACTCGGGGGTGCGGAACTCTTCGATCCGGTACCCGTGTGCCGTCGTGGCGAACGGTGTCGAGGGGTCGCCGACCAGCTCGATTTCGGCCCACGCCGAGCCGAGGTTGGCACCCTCGGGCACGTCGAAGGCGATGTTGAATCCGCCGAGGTCGTTGAGCGACACCTCGTCCTCTGCGAGCACGTTTCCCTGCGGGTCGAATGCCCGATACGAGACGGCCGCATCGTCGGACACGAACGCGAGCTGTCGCTCGTCGGCGCTGAAGTTCCGGATCCAGCCGGTGAGGCGCACGGTCTCGCCGGGTCGGTAGATCCCGCGATCGTCGAAGATGTACCAGCGGGCGTCGTCCTCTCCCATCCGAGCGGTCCAGCCCTCGAACCAGCCCGACGGCAGCATCGCCGTCTCCACATCGTCGTCACCGAGGCCGCTCGTGGCGACGAGGCCACGTACCCCGACCGGACCGAGGTCGACCCGGGCCAATCCCTCGGCGTCGGTGGTGACCGCGTCGTCGCGTCCGAGCAGTTCGACCTCGACGTCGGCGACCGGCCGTCCGGTCGCGAGGTCGGTCGTCCAGATCAGCAGCTCGTGATCGGAGACGATCGCGTCGACGCCGAGAGAGGTCGACTGCACCCACGCGATCGACGGCTGGTTCGACCAGTAGTCGTCGTCCTCGGGGTCGATCGCCGGCTCGGGCTCGACGCGCACGACGAGCTGTCCTCCGGATTCGCCCATCGGCCCGGAGAGGTCGATGAATGTCTCGACGAGCGTGTCCTCATCGGTCTCGACGTCGATCATCGTGTCGACGAGCACCGGCCACGCCGGTTCGGGCGGCTCGACGTCGGACCACCGCGACTCGAGGTACTCCACGTACTCGGCGTAGTCGTCGGGTCGCACCTCCCAGGCGCGCACCCGCAGCCGATCGTTGTTGATCGTGTAGACGCTGACGCCTTCCCGGGACGATGTCGGGTCGAGCGTCATGAACTGGCGGTCGAAGCCGTACAGGGCAGGCCGTGCCGATCCGACGTCGAAGGTGACCGTGGTCGACTCGGCGAGCGTCTGTCCGAAGATGTCGGCGATCGAGGACTCGATGGTGACGTCGTAGCTGGTGCGACCCGAGCTGGCGCCGCCGATCGTGAGGCTGTTGCCGACGACGTTGACGACGGCCCCGGGAAGCTCGGGATCGATGACGATCGTGTCGGCGGTGACCGTCGCCGCGTCGAGTGGGTTGTTGAACTCGATCGTCCACGGCATCAGCGGCTCGCATTCGTCGCCCCAGCCGCATCGGTGTTCGACGATCTCGAGCGGGGCGTGGGTTCGACCCTCGAAGCGCTGCTCGTCGACGGTCGTGCGGGGCCCCTCGAGCGATGGCGTCCCGGGGCCCACCACGATCGTGACGGCGGTATCGACCGGCAGTGCGTCGACGGCCCGGAACACCATCCAGCGACCGTCCAGCGCGCGGTCGACATCCCTCGAGACGTCGGTGTCGGCGGCGATCTCGTCGGTGGTGGCGAGCTGCACCGAGCGCCCGCCGTCGGCGTCGAGCGAGATCGTCGCCAGTACGGCCGCCGGGTCGATCACCTGGTCGAAGGCGACGAAGAACAGAGGATCGAGGGGCAGCGAGTCGTTCACCGGGGAGAGCGCCTCGACCGTCGGTGCGGGCGTGGAGAACTGCCAGACGACCTCGTCGGCGAGCGCCCGACCGGTGGCCGACGTCGTTCCGGCGGGCACCTCGATCCGGTAGTCGGTGGCCTGCGGGAGGCGGTCGGTGAGGTCGGGCTCGACCTCGAACCGCAGCGTGCGGGTGCCGATCCAGCGCCAGCGGCCGGGGATTTCGGGGCTCATCACGACGGGGACGTCGGCAGCGTCGAGCTGGTCGAGCGTTCCGAGCGGCACCATCGGTTGGTTGAAGGTGACGCTCAGGAAAGGTGCGAGTGGCACCTCACCCTCGGGCTGGTAGCGGACGACGTCGAGTGGCAGATCATCGGGCGTCGGCGGTGGACCGGCGCCGGTCGACGGTGGGAACGGCTCGTCTATCGTCTCGCCGACGAGCGGCGGGGGGAGCGTCTGCGCGGGCAGCCGGAAGTCGGCCTGATCATCCGGCGGCAGTTCCCACGGTGGTAGCCGGTCGAGGATCGCTGCGATTTCGGCCTCGCTCAGCGGGGTTCCCTCCGTGACCGTCACCGGTGCGGCGGGAGCGGGTGTGCCCTCGCTCAGCCGCAGACCGACCGGAACCACCTCTCCCTGGCCGTCCGGAGCACCGCCCGGCGAGATGCCGGTGCCGTCGACCGGTCGGTTGACCGTGATCGAACCGCCATCGGTCGTCGACGGGCTGGACGTCCCCCCACCATCACCACCGGATGAACAGGCGGCGACGACGAGCGCGGCGACGATGCTGAGTGCCAGTCTCCTCGGCGTACGCGATTCGCGTGATCCCCTCATGGCCAATCCCCCTCGGCTCGTCCGTTCGGACGCTCTCATGGAGGTGAGACGCCGTGCATCGCCGAGGGGTTCCCAGAGGTTCGCACATCACCGTCGATCGGCGGCAGCGCGACGGATGTGGCGCAGGGGTGTCAGCCGAAGCCGGGAGCGGGTTCGTGGAGGTCGAACCGGTTGCCCTGATCGTCGCGGCACTCGATCGACCGGCCCGACCGGCTCTCGGAGTCGCCGAGAATCTCACCGCCCAGTTCGAGGACCCTGGCGAGCACGGGCTCGGGGTCGCGGACGGTCATCCAGAGGTGGTAGCCGTCCTCGAAGTGCCGGCTCTCGAACCCGAACGGGAGATCGCAGTTGTCCACGTGCCCACTCTCGGGGTCGACGTCCCATCCGAACAGCGACGAGTAGAACGCCGCAGCTCGACCGATGTCGTCGGTGTGGATCGTGTAGTACCCGAGCTCGATCGGGCGTTGCTGGATCGCGCTGGGAGAGGCGCCCGTGACGCTGAACCCCGGCGTGGCGGCATCGATCTCGTCGATCGAGGGTGTGGTGATCTGCTGGTTGAACATCCAACGATGACCGGATGGGTCGCTGATCGCGGCCGACCGCGCCCCGTGTGGCTGATCGGCGGGGTCGCGCCCCGAGATCGCACCGTGCTCGACGGCTCGAGCATGGACGGCATCGACGTCGTCGACCTCGAGATGCAGAGACACCGAGGTGCCCTCATGGCTCGAGGCGGCCACGACACCGATCTCGGGGTAGGCATCGGAGAGGTAGATGCGCGCACCGTGGACCGAGATCTCGGCGTGACCGACCCTGCCGTCGTCGCCGGTGTAGCGGGTCACCTCGACCGCGCCGAGCGCGTGGCGGTACCAATCGAGGGCGGCCGAAGCGTCATCGACCGCCAGGTAGGGCGTGACGATCTGGTGCGCCGGTTGCGGATCGGGTGCGATCTGATCGGTCATGGTTGTCGGTGCCTTTCGTCGGGGAAGTTCGATCTCGGGTGTGAAGGCGGCCTCGATCTCGGATCGCAGGCGGGATGTGAATCTGGGATCGGGTCGGGCTGGCACGGAGTCGTCGCTGCGCAACCACTCGAACGCGTTCATGTCGCAACCTCCTCGTAGCGGGCGCGGAATGCGCGGCGGGCGCGGACGAGCAGCGCCTCGGTCGCGTGCACCGTGCGTCCGAGCGCCGACGCGACGTCGTTCACCGGTAGGTCGTCGACGTAGCGCAGGGTGAGCGCCGCCCGGTGATGTCCGCCCAGTTCGCCCAGCACATCGCGGGCGGTGAGCACATCGAGATGGATCTCCCACGCGTCGTCGACGGGAGCGGGCTCCGCAGCCACCGCCCTGATGTTGCGCTCGTCGCGCTCGGTGCGCCGCCAGTGGTCGACGAGCTTGTGTCTGGCGATGCCGATCAGCCAGGCGACGGTGACGTCGGCCACGACCCTTCGCTGAATCGACTCGACCGCGGCGAGGAACACCTCGGTGGTCAGATCCTCGGCGGTCGCACGATTGCGGCATCGCCGTTGGAGGTAGCCGTAGACATCGGGCAGCGCGACCTCGTACAGATCGAGTAGCTCTGCTCGTTGCTCGTCGTCGGCCTGCGCCATCGCCCTCACACTCACACCATTCCCCTCACACAGGGTTCATCGTCGGAGACGGCTCCCCTCCGACAGGGGAATCCGAGATTTCTAGCGCGGTCCCCCGTCGACGTCGATCAGCGCGCCCGTCGTGTAGCTCGACGCGTCACTAGCGAGGTAGAGCGCGGCACCGACGATCTCGTGGGGTCGACCGCCGCGACCGAGCGCGAACGATGTGCTCGCGGTTCGCTTGAACGACTCGAGATCCCACGCCTTGGAGATGTCGGTAAGGAACGGCCCCGGCACGATGCAGTTGACCCGGACCTTCGGACCGAGCGTGCGGGCGAGCCCGTAGGTGAGGTTGTTGAGTCCTGCTTTCGCCGCGCCGTAGACCAGTTCGTCCGGACCGGGCCGACGCGAAGCGATCGACGACACGAAGATGATCGATCCACCGTCGCTCCCGCCGTGATCGGGCCCGGCCATCCGGGTGCCGACGAGCGCCGAGAGCCGGAACGGGCCCTTGAAGTTGACGTCCATCACCTTGTCGTAGAGCGCTTCGGTGATCGTGTCGATCGACTTGTAGAGCGGCGACATGCCGGCGTTGTTGACCAGCACGTCGACCCGGCCGAACTGCCCGTAGGCAGCCTCGTAGAGGGCGTCGCTGTCGGCCCACTCACCGGCGTGATAGGCGACGGGGAGTGCATTGCGCCCGCCTCGCTCGACCTCTCGGCAGAGGGCTTCGCAGTTGTCGAGCTTGCGGCTGGCGATCACGACGTCGGCGCCGCGGTCTGCGAATGCGAGCACCATCTCGCGTCCGAGTCCCCGTGAGCCGCCGGTGACGACGGCGACGCGGTCGGTCAGGTCGAACAGATCCTCAGCCATGTCGAGAGTGTGGCAGGGCGCGGACGCTCCAGGGGATGTACAGATCTTCTCCACGCCTCCTCCAAGACTCGATCGTGCGGTTCCGTCATCGTGGAGACCGTCGACGAGAGCACATCACGACAGCAACAACTCGAACCAAACAGGAGAAGCAGAACCATGAAGTACCACAACGTCACCAGGGTCACCGGCAGCAAGTGAGACCACTCGAGTACCGAAGATGCCCCGTGGACGACCACGGGGCATCATCGCGTCACAGGCCGAGAGCGATTCGGCGACCCTCCAGGATCGCTTCATGGACGGTTCGAGGGGCAACCGCGTCGCCGGCGCGCAGCCGGACGTCGTCGATCGGAGTGTACGCGAGCCTGAACCCGCAGTCGACGACAGCGGCACACTCGATGATCCGTCGCTCACCGCTGTACCGATCCTCGACGTCGGCACCGGTCGCGGTCACCGCCCGCAGCAGGGTCCGGCGTTCGACGGTGACCCCCGACCGCGCCAGCCGAACGCTCGCGTTCGCGAGGTCGCCGCTGCGCGACAGTTCGTTGCCGGGGATGTTGTCCTGGGTGACGAGCACGGCCCGCGATCCGAGTTCCTCGGCGATCGCCACACCGATCGGTCCGCCGATCGGATCGAACACGACCACATCGCCGTCGGGTGGCAGTTCGACGACACCCTCGCGGATCTCGGCGATGTCGAGCACCGGCACAGCGTCGTCATCGATGTCGTAGGTGGCGACTCCGCGGCGCGAACCGGTGCACTGCACGGTCGCGGCGTCGAACACGGCATCGGGAGCCTCTGCGACGCCGACACCGAGTTCGACCTCGACCCCGGTCCGCTCGAGTTCGCGCCCGTACCAGTCGACGAGCGCACCGTGCGGACCGGCGATCCGGGCCATTCCCCCGAGTCGCCCGCGTCGTTCGAGGAGCCGTACCCGGTGACCCCGGATGGCAGCCACACGCGCGGTCTCGAGCCCCGCCGGACCCCCGCCGATGATGGTCACCTCGCGGGGCGCGGTGGCCGGGACGTACCAGTCCGGGTCCTCGGTCTCGCGGCCGCTCGAGGGCTCGCCGACACAGGTGACGATCGGATTGCGCGCATCTCTCACCTGGCAGGTCTGGTTGCAGAGCGTGCACGGGCGGATGCGGTCGGGCTCTCCGGATGCCAGTTTCGCGACATAGTCCGGGTCCGCGATCTGGCCGCGCGTGATCTCGACGCCGTCACAGCTCGCGTCGTCGTCGAATCCGCCGAGCGCCCACTCGGCCTGGCCCCACTCGACGATCGAGCCCTGGAGCACGATGGGCACGTCGACCCGCTCGCGCACCGCCCGCGCGACGTCGACGTTGTAGCCGCCCGGGTGATGGAAGTCCGCCCGCGTCATCGACACGGAGTAGATCGATCCGCGCGTCACCACGATCGCGTCGGCGCCGACACCGACGAGCGCCTCGGCGATGTCGGGTGCCATCTCGGGTGTGATGCCGGCCCACGGCGCGAGCTCATCGCAGCAGAGCCGCACGACGAGGATACGTTCGTCTCCGAGCGCGGCGCGGGTGGCCGCGACGACACGCCGGGCGAACAGCATCTTGTCGCCGCTCCACTCGTCATCGCGCTCGTTGGTGAGCCCGGAGATGAACTGGCGCACGAGGCTGAACTGTCCGGCATTGACCTCGACGCCATCGAGTCCCGCCTCGGCGGCGAGGCCGGCGGCGGTGCCGAAGCCCCCGATGACGGCTTCGATGTCATCGACCTCCATCAGCTTGGGCACCTCGCGCGTGTTCACCTCGGGCACGCGGCCCGGTGCCCACAGCGGCGTCTGGTCATACGCCGACGAGCCCTGACCGCCGGCGTGGTCGAGCGACGCCATCACGAGCGATCCGTGGGGCCGACAGGCGGCGGCGATGTCGCTCCACCCTGGAGCGCAGCGCTCGGCGAGCGGCGCTCGCTCGTAAGGGTGATCGGAGGTGTGCACCGAGGCGCCCTCGACGATGATCGTGCCGCACCCGCCCCGGGCGCGGCGTTCGTAGTACGCGACGTGGCGGGCGGTGAGTCGGCGCTCGTCGTCGCCGAGATTGGTGACGTGCGGACCGAACAGGATCCGGTTGGGGGCGGTTCGTGGTCCGAGCTGGAGTGGTTCGAGCAGCTTCATCGAGGGTCAGTCCCGGCTGAGCGAGTGTTCTTCGCGCCGGATCATGCGCGCGACGTTGCCCCAGTGTCTCATCGCGACGAGCGCGGAGAGGAGGAGCACGGCGCCGAACTCCCACGCCTCCACACCCGCGACGGCGAAGCCGATCGGGATGATGAGTGCGGCCACGATCGAACCGATCGCCGCCTTGCCGGTCACTTTCGTGATGATCCACCAGGTTGCGACGCTGATGACGAAGAGGATCGGGAACATCACGACGAGTACGCCCGAGCCGGTCGCCACACCCTTTCCGCCCTTGAATCGTCGGAACACGGGGAACATGTGGCCGATGATCGCGGCGGCGCCGCACCAGTAGGCGAGCGGCCGCCCGTCGACGACGAGTGCGATCGCGGTCGGGATGGCGCCCTTGAGTGCGTCGAGCACGTACACCCAGACGCCTTTGCGCCAGCCGAGCGCGCGGGTGACGTTCGATGCACCGGGGTTCCCCGAGCCGAACGAGGCGATGTCGATGCCGTTCGCCTTGGCGACGAGGATCGCGCTCGGGAACGTGCCCATCAGGTAGGAGAAGGCGATCAACAGCAGCGGCACCGCGCACGATCCTGCCATCTCCCGGCCGTTCCGGCGACTTCGCCGAATCTCCGAGCGGTTCGCCGTTTGCCACGCGGTAGCTTGTCGCCCCCTGTGCACGAGCAACTCTTCCCCGATCTGCGCGCCGAGAACGCCCACCTGACATTTGCGCGGGCGTCGCGCGACGGGATGATCGATCGGCTCTCGCGGGTCGATCCCGAGGGTGCCGCCGATGCGATCACCAAGGAGTACATCGAGGTCACCGTCGCCGACGCCCTCGCCGACCTCTCCGATCCGGGTGCGGGCGACTTCTTCGGACGGATCGACGAGGGCGACGATCGGTGGTACATCGGTCGTCGCCACATCGAGGACGGCCGACACGATCCCGTCGTCGTCGACTGGCGGGCGCCGATCGCGGCGCCGTTCTACCGCGCCACCGCGGTCGACCCGCTCGGGATCGCGTTCCGGAGGAGGTTCACGCTCGACGAGGGCGAGATCACCGCATACCTCGACGAGCACCTCGACGATCCCTCCGAGTGCGAGGTGGCGGGAGGGATTCCCGATCCGGTGCTCGCCGAGATCGGGGCCGAACGATGGGGCGAGATGCGCGAGATCGTCGCCACGATCCAGCGTGAGCAGGACGTGGTGATCCGATCAGCGCTCGACCAGGTACTGATCGTGCAGGGCGGCCCCGGCACCGGCAAGACCGCCGTGGCGTTGCACCGCGCCGCGTATCTCCTTTTCGAGTACCGGGGACGCCTGGCGCGCGATGGTGTCCTCGTCATCGGGCCCAACCGGGCGTTCCTCGACTACATCGGCAACGTGCTGCCTTCGCTCGGCGAACGCAGCGTGCGCCAGACCACCGTCGACGAGATGTGCATCCCACGGGTCGACGTGACCGGCCTCGACGATGTCGAGACGGCCCGTTGGAAGGGTTCCTCGGAGCGTCTGATCGAGCTCGAATCGGCCGCGCTCGCGGCGATCGTGCCCCCTCCGGACGACATCAGGGTCGCGATCGGAGCCCGTATCCATGTGATCGCGCGGGAGCTGTTCGCCGGGTGGCTCGACACCGCGAAGGGCGGCGTCATCCCGATCAACGAACGGCGCGAGCGGGTGCGCGTGCTCGCGCGACGCGAGATGCTCCGGCGCACCGGTTCGGACGACTCGTGGGCCCGGGCGTCCGAGCTGAAGAAGGCGATCACCAAGGCGTGGCCTACACAGAAGCCGGTTGAGCTGGTCGACCGTCTGCTGCCCGGTCCTTCCGGGAAACGGAGGGTGTGGACCCGTGCCGACCAGCTACTCGTCGACGAGGCGAACTCGATCCTCAACGGGTCACCGTTCACCTACGGCCATGTGATCGTCGACGAGGCGCAGGATCACTCCGCGGTTGCGCTGCGCGTCATCGGGCGCCGCAGCCCGAGCGGCTCGATGACACTCGTCGGCGACGTCGCCCAGTCGACCACCCCGGCCGGACAGGAGCGCTGGTCGGATGTTCTCAGCGGCTTGGCCGCGGCCGGGTCCCACGACCACGGGTCGGTCGCCGACCTCACGATCGGCTACCGCGTGCCCGCCCCGATCCTGGCGGTGGCCAATCGGCTGCTGCCGCTCACCGGCGTCGATGCGACCGAGAGCATCAGCGTCCGCACGGCGGGCGATCCCCCTGCATGGCACCGGGCCGATCCCGATCGACTCGGCGCCGCGGTGGCGGCCGTGGTTGCCGGGGTGAAGTCACACCACCGGCTGACCGGCATCGTCGCTCCGACCGGACTGCACGAGTTGGTGCGCTCCGCCCTGCTCGAGGTTGATCTCGTCGCCGTCGACCACGTCCACGATCTTGGCGCCACCGACGTGCCGCTGTTCTCCCCCGAGGCGGTGAAGGGGCTCGAGTTCGACGGTGTCGTCGTCGTGCAGCCGCACGTCATCCTGTCCGAGGGCTCAGCCGAAGCCTTCACCGCGCGAGGCGCCCGCCTGCTCTATGTCGCCCTCACCCGCGCCGTGCAGCGCCTCGATCTCGTCACCACCGCCGACCCGCCCCCGATCCTCTTGCCCTGACCGGCCACCCTCCGAATCTGCGTGACCGATTACGCCTTCGTCATAGGTGTTCGCTCACACAGAACGGGGATCGGGCCGCCCTCCGGGTCTGGGTGAGCGCAAGCGGCTTCGTCGTAGGTAATTGCTCACATGGAACGGCGGACCCGGGTCAGCGGCGGAGGAGCGTGACGGGGACGCGCTCGGGGTG
>CBDUYD010000028.1:0-22640 GCA_965371355.1 uncultured Ilumatobacteraceae bacterium | reverse complement strand
CGGACTCCGGCACGTCGGACTCCGGCACGTCATCGATCGTCCCGACATCGAGCGTGGCGTCACGCCCGACCGCCACCGGGCCACCGACCGAGGTGGGAGGGGATGCTCCCGACGGGCCGATCTCCTCCGCGTTCGGTTTCGGCGACGACGAGCCGATCTTCGACGTCGAACCGTTGCAGCCGTTCGTCGACCTGGAGAGCCTCCCGACCGGATGGGCGGCGTTCGACTTCTTCCTCGCCGACGCACTCCTCCGCAACGGCAACACCGCTGCGTCGGTGGCGGTTTCGATCGGTGGCGACGTCGTCCATCGGGCAGCGATGGGCGCCCGCACACCTGGCGACGGTGACCGGGGCGACGGCGACCGGGCCGAGCCGGACGACCGGTTCCGCATCGCCAGCATCTCCAAGACCCTGACCGCTATCGCGCTGCTGCAACTCGTCGAGGAAGGCCTCGTCGGCCTCGACGAGCCGGTCGGTCGGCGGGCCGCCGAGCACGTTGGTGTCGCCGATCCCACGCGGGCGGTCGAGTCGATCACGGTTCGTCAGCTGCTCAATCACACCGCGGGGTTCGGCAAGTACCGATCGGTGTTCTTCGGTGGGCAAGCGGTCGACTGCCGTGACGCGGCGCGCATCGGGCTCGGGCGATCGCCGAGTTCGACGCCCGGCGGCACCTACCGGTACAGCAACATGAACTACTGCGTCGCCGGCCAGGTGATCGAGGCCCTGACCGGAGACGACTACGACGCCGTCGTGTACGAGCGGGTGCTCGCTCCGCTCGGGATCTCGGGCCCGCGACTCGCTGCCACCTTCGACCCCGGCCCCAACGAGATCCTGCACCCCGCCACCCTCGGACGGAACTACATGGAAACCCTCGGCGCGGCCGGCGCCTGGATCGCCACGCCCGAGGATCTGGTGACCGTGCTCGACACGCTCGACCCGTCGACGCCGGGGCACAAGCTTCTCGATGACGCCACGCTCGAGTCGATGAAGACCCCCGTCGGTGGACAGCGCGGCCAGCGCGGATACGGGCTCGGCCTACTGCTGTACGGCGGCGAGCGGTACGGCCACACCGGAACGATCGAGGCGACCCACGCGATGGCGGTGAACCGCGGCGACGGAGTGACCTGGGCGATCACCGTGAGCGGCCCCTATCCCGACGACACGCCACAGCTCGAGACGATCATCAACCGCGCCTTCCAAGCCGCAGGCTTCGTCTCCCCCTGACGCTCGCAGTGCCCACCCAGCCCGGCCGCCGTCGGTTCGGGGTTTGTGTCGGCGATATTCGGTACGCCCGCGATATTCGCCGACACAAACCGCGGGTGCCGGATGCGTTCCGGGTTTGCGTCGGCGATATTCGCTGCGCCCGCGATATTCGCCGACACAAACCGCGGTTCTGCGTGAGCGATTGTCGCCTCGTTGGGTGTTGTGGCTCACACTGATGCCGGGGGACGGTGCGCGGGTGCGTCCGATGCGACCTCGCGTGGGAGCATGGGGGCGTGGATCGTCTCCGAAGTCCCGTGCCGCTGACGGTGATCGGCGGGTATCTGGGGGCGGGTAAGACGACCGTGATCAACGCCCTGTTGCGGGATCCCGGTGGCCGGAGGCTCGGCGTCGTCGTGAACGACTTCGGGTCGCTCGCGATCGACGCAGCGCTCCTCGGTGACGCGACCGACGGTCTCGTGAGCCTGCCGAATGGCTGCGTCTGCTGCACGCTCGGCGCCGATCTGCACTCCGCGCTGGGCTCGCTCATCGATCGACCATTGCCACCCGAGCAGATCGTCGTGGAGGTCAGCGGTGTCGCCGACCCAGCGGCGACCGCGGCGTGGGGCACGGTCGCACCGTTCGCTCCAGGAGGAGTGATCGTGCTCGCCGACGCCTCGACGGTGCGTGCCCGCGCCCGCGACGGCTACGTCGGCGGCGAGGTGCTGCGCCAGCTCGAGGGCGCCGACCTCATCATCTTGACCAAGGCCGACCTCACAACGCCCGACGAGTTGGCGGAGACGGAAGCGTGGCTCGACGGCGTCGCCGGAGCGGTGCCACGACTCGCCGCCGTACACGGCGACGTTCCGGCCGATGTCGTCCTCGGCGTCCGCCCACAACACCTGCGGCGTTCGACGGATGAGCCGTCGTCGCACGACGAGCTCTACGTGCGCTGGTCGTGGTCGTCCGATCGCCCGGTCGGGCAAGAGAGCGTCAGGCGCTTCGTCGCCGCGCTGCCCGACACCGTCGTGCGCGCGAAGGGGATCGTCAACGTCGGCTCCGCCGCTGCCGTGCTCGTCGACGTCGTCGGTCGGCGGCGTGAGGTCTCAGCGTGGGATGGCACCCCGCCCGACACGTCCGAGATGGTCGTGATCGGGCTCCGCGGTGCGCTCGATCCAGTGGAACTCTCCGGACTCGCCTGCGTCGAGTTGGGCTGAGTCAGGGTCGCTTCGCGGCGAACGGGGTTCCGCCGACGACCGTGCCCCACACGCCGATGTCGCGGATCGTCATCGGGTCGACGGTGAGCGGGTTCTCCTCGAGCACGGTGAAGTCGGCCGCCTTGCCGCACTCGAGCGTGCCGAACTCGTCGTCGGCGTGCAGTTGGTACGCGGCGCCGATCGTCACCGCCCGCAGAGCCGATTCGGCCGAGATGCGCTCGTACTCACCGAGTACCCGACCCGATGCCGTCACCCGGTTGACGGCGCACCACATCGTGTGCAGGTGACCGAGCGGGGTGACATTGGCGTCGCTGTGGATCGAGAACGAGACGCCCTCGCGCTCGGCGGTGGCACACGGTTCCATGCGCCGCGCCCGCTCGGGGCCGATCGTGAGATCGCGGTGTTGATCACCCCAGTACCAGATGTGGTTGGTGAAGATGTTGGCGCACATCCCGAGCCTCGCCATCCTACGGAATTGGTGCGCCTTGGTCAGCTGCGAGTGCTGCACGGTGTGGCGGTGATCGAGCCACGCCGATTCGCGCAGCAGCTGCTCGACCGTGTCGATCCAGACGTCGATCGTGAGGTCTCCGTTGCAGTGCGTATGGATGTTGATCATCCGCTCGTGGAACGGCCTGCACACGTCGAGCATCTGGTCGGGTGCGGTGATCCAGAGCCCGTGGTCGGTACCGGTGTAGTAGCCAGGCCAGTCCATCTTCGCCGTCCAGCCCTGGATCGAGCCGTCGAGAATGACCTTCAGCCCGGCGGTGCGCAGCTTGTCGGTGTCGGCGGCGGCCAGTTGCAGCACGAGCTCGGCAGCATCGTCCCAGGTCTCGCCCCCCGGGGGGATCGCGGCGACGTGTCGTTGGAGGATCCTCGCGGGATAGTCATCGCGGTCGACCGTGTCGTGCCACAACTTCTGGCCATCGGGATTCTGGAGACCGGATGACGCGAGATCGGTCAGCGTCGTTATGCCCTGGTTCGCACAGATCTGTCCGAGCACCTCGATCGCCCTCGGATCGTTCATCATCTTGAAGATCAGGACGAGCGCGCTGGTCGCCAGCGACATCGCGGGGATTTCCTGCAGCTCCCCGTTCGGTTCGCCGTTGGCGTCGCGGGCGACTCCGGGGGTCGCGACGTCGCGTGTGATCTCGTGGAACTCGAGCATCGCGGTGTTGACCGTGGCGAGGTGGGCGCTCGCATGGAACACGAAGATCGGCCGCTCGATCGAGACGCGGTCGAGATGTTGGCGGGTGAGTCGCTCCTCGTCGACGAAGTAGATCGGGTCGAACCCGCCGACCACGATCGGCTCAGCGGAGCCGGCGGTCTCGGCGTCGAGTTCGCGGAGCCGGTCGAGCAGACCGTCGTATGTGCGGATCCCGCCGGTGATTCCGCCCTCGGCGTTGTGGCGGTCGAACCAGCCGACGTAGGGGAGCAGGGCGAACGCCCCTTCGAGGCTGTGGGCGTGGGCCTCGATCATCCCGGGCACGATCACATGGTCGGCGAACCGGTTATCGACTCGATGCGCGCCCCAACTCTTGCATTCCTCCAGGCTTCCCGCGGCGAGGATCCGGCCCTCTCGTACCGCTATCGCCTCGACATCGGGCTGCGTAGGGTCCATCGTGACGATGGTGCGGGCGGGATAGATCGCGATTTCCTCCACGGCCGCAAGCTAGTGCTCTGGCCATGAAGGTTGGTGGTGGTGACGGCGGGTCAGGGGCGTCGGTCGCCAGGACCAGGACGCAGGCATAGCCGTAGCTACGTCGAGGACGAGGACGCCGCGAGCGGGGTTCCTGGCCGTCGTCACCCCGCCGAACGTTTGTGGCCAGGGCACTGGCCGGTCGCTCGAAACCGGTCTCAGGAGAGAAGCGGCGCGACCTCGGCGGCGACCACATCGAGGTGGTCGAGGTCGGCGAGGTCGAGCACTTGGAGGTAGATCCGTTCGGCGCCCGCATCCCGCCATGCCGAGAGCGTGGCCGCGACCTCGTCCGGCGTGCCGGCCGCGCCGTTCTGTCGGAGCTCGTCGGGCTCGCGTCCGATCGACTCGGCGCGACGGACGAATTCGGCCTCGTCCGCGCCGCAAGCCAGCACGAGCGCCGCGGAGAACGTCATCGACGCGGGATCGCGGTCGATGGCCACACAGGCCGACCGGACGCGCTCGCATTGGTCGGTGAAGAACTCGAGCGGGACGAACGGCGCGTTGAACTCGGAGGCGAAGCGTGCGGCGAGCGCCGGCGTCCGCTTGGGTCCTCCACCCCCGATGATGATCGGAAGGTCGGGTTGGGTCGGCTTCACCAGCGCTGGGCAGTTGCTGATCGGGTAGTGGCCTCCCGGTGACTCGAAGGTGTCGCCATGGGCAGTTGCCCACATGCCCGTGATCAGTTCGAGTTGCTCCTCGAGGCGATCGAACCGCTCGCCGAGTGGTGGGAACGGGATGCCGAACGCAGTGTGTTCACCCTCGAACCAGCCGGCGCCCAATCCGAGTTCGATCCGCCCTCCGGACATCTGATCGACCTGCGCGACGCTCACCGCGAGGGGGCCGGGGTGGCGGAACGTGGCGGATGTCACGAGGGTGCCGAGGCGGATCGTCGCCGTGTCGCGCGCGAGTCCGGCGAGCGTCACCCAGGCATCGGTCGGGCCGGGCAGCCCGTCGCCGCTCATGTGGAGGTAGTGGTCGCTGCGGAAGAATGCGCCGAAGCCGAGATCCTCCGCGCGTCGGGCGACCGCCAGGAGATCGTCGTAGGTGGCGCCCTGTTGGGGCTCGGTGAAGATGCGGAGGTCGGAGAGCTGCACCCGGGCACCCTACGAGGTCGGGTCGACCGCCGTGCCGGAGGGGATGGTCATGCCGGCCAGGCCTCGGCGGTGCCTCCGTCGTACCGAACGCACACCCGGTCGCCGCGATCGTGGAGGACGGTTGACTTCGCCCGGGCGGCGATCATCGAGCCGTCGTTCAACTCGAGTTCGTAGCGCACGTCGTGGCCGTAGTACTCGACGTTGGTCACCAACGCGCAGCCGCCGGCCAGCAGCGATACGTGTTCGGGCCGAACGAGTACGCTCACGTCGGCGGGTCGATCGCCCGGATCGTTGCCGTGCAGCGAGATCGGGACCGCGCCGAGCAGGGTTGCCGCGTACCCGGGCAGCGGTTGATCGTCGCCGTGCTCGCTGCCGCCGGTATCGATGGCCGACCCGATCCGGCCCCGGACGAGGTTGGCCTCACCGACGAATCCGGCGACCCACGGCGTGGCCGGACGGCGGTAGAGGTCGTCGGGGGTTCCGACCTGCTCGATGCGACCCTCGCGGAGCACGGCGACCTGATCGCCGAGTACGAAGGCCTCGTCCTGGTCGTGGGTGACGAACACCGACGTGACCTCGACCTCGCGCAGGATCGTCGCCACCTCGGCTCGGACCTGGACGCGCAATGTCGCGTCGAGCGCCGAGAACGGCTCGTCGAGCAGCAGCACAGCCGGCTGCGGCGCGAGTGACCTGGCGAGTGCCACCCGCTGCTGCTGACCTCCCGAGAGAGTGTCGGGGAGACGATCGCCGAGGCCGCCGAGATCGACGAGATCGAGCGTCTCGCGAACGCGCTCGGCCCGAGCTGACCTGTTGAGCCTGGTGCCGTGGCGCGAGCTGGCCCGCAGCCCGAACTCGATGTTCTGCGCCACGGTGAGGTGGGGGAACAAGGCGCCGTCCTGGAACACCATCCCGACATGGCGCCGCTCGGGATGGACCCACGTGTTCGGCCCGCTGACCACTCGATCGCCGATGCGGACGGTGCCCGAGGTAGGCCGTTCGAGCCCGGCGATCGCCCGCAGTAGCGAGGTCTTGCCGCACCCGGACGGGCCGAGCAGAGCGGTGATCGATCCGGCCGGCACGACGAGCGATGCGTCGCGAACCGCGTCGACGCCGGCCTCGTACGAGACGGTTACGCCGTCGAGGACGACCTCGACGCCCGACCGGTGCGCGCCGCTCGCGGGCGCGTCACCACCGGCCGCGCCGGTCGACGTGTCGGGCATCCTCGCCATCGTTTGTAAGGCTAGCTTGACAACCCGGTGCTGCGATCAACAAGACGAATCATGGGAACGATCGATCCCGTCGCTGTCCCGGTCGATTCCCGGCCGGGTTGATCGGGTCGAATCGATCAGGGTCCCACGGCCCGCCGTCTCAGCTCGGGGAGATCGGTGACGCGTATCCGACTCCGTCCGATCGCGATCACGCCATCGCCCTCCGCCTGACCGAGCACGCGGTTGGCCGTCGATCGTGTGGTCCCGGCCATCGCTGCGAGATCGGTCTGCGTGAGCGGGATGAACCCGTCCCGCGTGGCGTCGAACTGCCCGGCGAGCCGCTCGAGGCATCGCCACAGGCGCTGATCGGCGGGAAGGAATCGGGCCTCGAGCAGGTGTCTCGTCGTGTCCCGCAGGCGGCCGCTGATCACCATCAGGAGGAAGCGATCGACCTCCGGGCTGCTCTCCTGGAGCGCCCCGAAGCGGTTCGCATCCAGGCTCAGCGTCTCCACCCTGCCGATCGGTGTGGCCGACGCGGTGCGAACGGGGTCGTCATCGACCAGCGCCTGCTCGCCGAATGTGTCGCCCGGTCCCAGGACGTCGATGATCGACACGTCGCCGCGAAGCGTCGTCAGCCGGATCGCGACGTGCCCGACATCGAGTAGATGGAGTGAATTCGCGGGATCTCCTTCGTGGAAGATCGTCTCGCCAGCGGCGTAGCGCCGTCTACGGCACGCGGCGCGGAACGCGCGCTCGTCGAGTCCCGCCCCTGCGATCAGGGTTCGCCAGTCCGGCTTCGGCGATGCCGCACGCTCCGCTTGCCCCACGGTGGCGGACGCTACTCCCTCGCCACCTGCGCACGTACCGCCTCGCCTCCCGGGGCGTGTGGCGTGTGCGACACACACCGAGTGTGCCCGGGGCGACGGTCGCGGGAGCGAGACGAGCAGACGATGGCATCAGGTCGCAGGGCGCGACAGGGAGGGACTCCGATGGCGAGCGATGCGACGGGGTGTGGCGATCGGCCACCGGGCGGTCGACCCCGGGCGGGGCGAGCGCGATCGCTGAGACGTTGCCTTGCGTGCGGAAGCGCCGTCGTCGCCGCTGCTGCGTTGGTGTTCGGGTCGGGCTCGGTCGCGGCCGACCCGGCGACCGCCCGAGGAGACCTGTCGTACCTCGTCGGGACGATTGCCGACCGGACCGTGCCGAACGCCGCCCCGATCGACGATGAGGCCCCGGCTCACGGCTCCGGCCGGGCCGTGCGCGCTCGGCCGGCGGTCATCCCAATCGAGCGGACGGATGTCGAGGTGTCGGATGCCGGCCGGGCGGATGCCGAGCGGACGGATGCCGAGCTGGCTGCTTCGGTCGCCGCGCCGGCCGATGCGAGCGCAAATCTCCAGCAGGGGGATCGGATGGGAACACCTCTCGAGGTCCGCCCGCTGGCGCGCCCGGTGGTCGTGCTCTACGGCGATTCGCTGGCCTGGGAGGCTCGGCACGCGTTCAAGGGGGCATTCGCCGATCGCTCCGGAATGCAGGTCGTCGAGCGAACCTACGGCGGCACGGCGATCTGTGACTGGCTCGACGAGATGGCCGCCGACGTCACCGCGCTGAAGCCCGGCATGGTCATCATCGAGTTCGTCGGCAACAGCTTCACGCCGTGCATGCGCGACGCCGCCGGCCAGTTCCTGACCGGCACGGCTGTCGTCGAGCGCTATTCGGCCGACTTGGAGACCGTGATCGCGACGTTCGTTGCGATCGGAGCCCAGGTCGTGCTCGCCGGATCCCCGGCCTCCCGCGCTGAGGCCGACCACACCCCTCCGGGAGGGGGCGGGCTCAACGCCCTCTACCGGCGGACGGCCAGCGCCCATGCGGGCGTTCACTACGCCGACGCGGGTGCCGAGGTGCTCGATGACGGTCATTGGACGTCGACGCTGCCGTGCTTCGCGTTCGAGCCCTGCACCGGTGGAGTTGACGCTGCTGGGATGGGGGTCAATGCGGTTCGCTCTCCCGACGGCTTGCACTTCTGCCCGGCGAGAGCGAATGCCGTGAGGGGCGTCACCGGAGACTGCCCGGTCTGGTCGAGTGGGGCGTTCCGTTACGGAAGTGCGCTCGCTCGTCCCGCGATCGAGAGCCTCGACGCTTCCTGACGATCACGCCGGGCAGTGCACTGCGAGCCGGGTTGCTCAGCTCCGGACCACGTCGCTCCGGCGGAGTACGAGCACCCAGGTGAGCAGCGCCGACAAGGCGATCAGCACGAGCGACGCCAGCCCGGTGGCGGCGTAGAAACCCTCCTCGTACGCCGCCCAGATCTCGGTCGCCAGGGTCGAGAACCCGATCGGTGACAGCAGCAGCGTGGCTGGGAGCTCCTTCAAAGTGGCGAGCATGACAAGCCCCCCGCCCGCCACGAGCCCCGGTCTCATCAGCGGAAGATCGACGCGCAGCCATCGGCGCAGCCTGTTCGGTTCGAGCAGCACGCTCGATTCACGCAGGTCGTCCGGCACCGCGCGGACAGCGCTCTCGGTGCTGGCCATCGCCTGGCTGCCGAAGTGGATGACGTAGGCGCCGATCAGCAGCGGCAGGGTCTGGTACCAGTGACTGAGCGCCGGTGTGTTGAGCGTGAGGACGGCGAGCGCGAGCGCGATGACGAGCCCGGGGATGGCGAAGCCGCCGATCACCGCGATCGCCGCCGCCTGTGATGAGGCTGTCGCCCGGCGCGTGGTCGCGATCGCGACCGGGAGAACGACCACCACCGCGAAGACCGCGGCGATCACCGAGACCGATGCGGTGCTGATCATGGGGTCGACGAACTCACCGAATCCGATGCGACCGTCGATCAGGCCACGTCTGGCCCAGGTGCCGAGGCTCAGCACGGGAACGAACAGGCCGATACCGGCCACGAACGTGCAGATCAGCAGCGCGGGCCCGGCGCGCCAGCCGAGCGTGATAGGGCGGGCCTTCCTCACGGTCGCCCGCCGGTCGGGGGGTGCCGCTCCACGTTGGCTCCGTTCGAGAGCGACGACTCCGAGCGCGAGCACCAGCACGACGCTGGCCGCCGCGAACGAGAGGGCCCGGTTGGTCTGGCGTGTCGAGTAGATGACACGTGTGAGCGTGTCGTAGCCCAGCAGTTGCACGGCGCCGAATTCGCTGACGGTGTAGAGGAAGACGAGCAGCGCCCCGCCGAGGATCGCGGACCGCAGCTGGGGGAGTGTCACGCGCAGGAACGTGGCGGTCGAGGAGAGTCCGAGGAGGCGTGCGCTCTCCTCCAGGTTGGCCGGTAGGTTCGCGAACCGGGCGGTGACCGGGAGCAACACGTACGGATAGGTGAACGCGGTCAGGACCAACCACGATGCGCCGAGGCCGCGGAATCGTCGAGGCGCGTCGACACCGATCGCGGCGAGCGCATCGTGGATGATGCCACCCGGTGCGAGGCCCGCGATGAACGCAGCGGCCCCGACGAACGAGGGCAACACCAGTGGGAGCAGAAGCACGACGCGCCAGAAGCGGCGGCCGGGGAGGTTCGTGCGGGTGGTCAGCCAAGCGAGTCCGGTGCCGATGATCGCACCGGATCCCGAGACGAGGACCGCCAGCTGGATGGTGCGCCAGAGCGGATCGACTATCTCGTCGATCGACTCGGACAGTGCGCCGAGCCGCAATGTTCTCCACAGCACGAACACCGCTGGTCCGGAGAAGACGACGGCGATGGCCAGCGGGACCAGTCGCCCACCGACGATTCCTGGCTCGGGCCGACGGCGTCGATCGCTCCCCGTGGCCCGCGATCGGGCACTGGCCGAACCGCTGGTGGGCTCACTCGCGGACGGCGATCGTGACGGCGGAGCGGCACCGGTGTTCGTCACTGTCAGCACGCTATCGACGCCGCGGTCCCCGGTCTTGGTCGATCAGCCCTCGAGGCCGGAGTCGGCGATCATCTGGCGGGTCTGCTCGAGTCCGCCTGCGAGATCGTCGAACGGAACGGCTCCGACCGCCGCGAAGTCGAGCGGGGGCAGGTTGGCCGGTGGCGGTTCACCGATCGCGAGCGGGTACTCGAACGTCTCCGCGGCGAAGTACTGCTGACCCTCGGGACTGAGCAGGAACTCGATCAGTTGCGCTGCAACCGCGGCACGATCTGTGCCGTTGAGGATCGCCGCACCGGTCACGATCAGCGTCGCACCGGGGTCGTCGTTGGGGAAGTTGTGGTTGGCGCTGGGCTGGCCCGGGTCTTCTTCGAGAGCCCGGTAGTTGTAGTAGTGGTTCACCAGCCCGACCTCGACCTCACCGCGCCCTACCGCTGCCACGATCGCGGAGTTCTTGGGATACGAGACGGGGTCGTTGTCGGCGAGCCCCTCCAGCCACGCCATCGTCACGTCGTCACCCTCTGTGGCGCGCATCGCGGTGACGAAGTCCTGGAACGATCCGTTGCTCGGCGCGACACCGACCTGACCTTTCCACTGGGGCTCGGTGAGGTCGAACACGCTCTCGGGTAGGTCGGCCGGGTCGACGAGTTCGGTGTTGTAGACGAGCACGCGCTGGCGTCCGGAGAACCCGATCCACTTCCCCTCCTCGTCGCGAACCGATTCGTCGACGAGCGCGAGAGTGTCATCGGGGAGTGTCGCGAGCCGCTCGCTCTGCTCGAGAAAGCCGATCGAACCGGGGCTCTGCGAGAGGAATACGTCGGCCTGCACGTTGTCGGCCGCCGACTCCTCGTCGATCAGCAGCGCCAGATCGGCCGAGTCCCCGTACTTGACCTCGACGTCGATACCGGTCGCCTCGGTGAACCGATCGAGGATCGGCTGGATGAGGTCCTCGTTGCGTCCGGAGTAGATCGTGACGCTGTCCGCCTCACCGGGGGAGTCGCTGCCGGAGGAGTCGTCGCTGCCGCAGGCCCCTGCGAACAGCCCGAGTGTCGCCACCACTGCAACAGCGGTTGCGAGGGGGTGTGATGTGAACATACCGGCAGTGTAGGCACCCCTTGATGAAATCTGTCAAGGATGCCTAACAACTATGGGTGTGACGTGTGTCATGCCGCCCTGCGCGACGACCGCTGACACGGCGACGGGGATCTGGGTCCCGATCACGCCGGATTGCGGTGCGATCGGGACCCAGAACGGAGTCCCGGAACGGGTTACGGCGGCGCGATGAAGTCGCCGACGACGTCGGCGGTTCTCGCGAGGGATCGCTCGAGTTCGGCTCGCAGCCCCGGTGGGAGGTCGGGTCGGGCGAGTGTGAGTGCCACGGGCCGGACGACCCAGTCGGCGTTGAGGTCGACCCATGTCGGGTGCGCCACGGGCCGTGCGACGATTGTCGAGCCGTCGCTCTCGACGGTGAGGTCGATCGTCACCACCATCGCATCCTGACTGGCGGCCGGCCAGCCACTCGACCGATGGAGGTTCGACAAGATGTTGCCGAGCCCGAACACGACCCACGTGCCGTTGACCTGTTCGATCGGCTGAACGACGTGCGCGTGGTGTCCGACGACGAGATCGATCAGCCCGCTCGCGGTGATGATCTCGGCCACTCGGCGTTGCTCGTGCGTGACCGGGTGCTGACGCTCGTTGCCCCAGTGCATGCTGACGATCACGACCTCGGCACCCGCGCCGCGGGCGAGCGAGGCATCGGCGACGATGCGTTCGGGGTCGATGATCGCCGATCTCCACTCCTCGCCGAACGGCGGGAGGAGTCCGTTGTAGCTGAACGTGTACGAGAGATGGACCACCGCCACACCTGCGACATCGACGACCGAGGGGAGGATCTCGGTCGGCGTCCTCGCCATGCCGGACTGTCCGAGACCGCGCGACTCGAGGACCTCGATCGTGCGCACCACCCCCGCCGTACCGCGGTCGAGCGTGTGGTTGCTCGCCGTCGAGCAGCGGTCATAGCCCGCCAGCGCGATCGCGTCGACCACCTCCTCGGGCACGCCATAGCGCGGCGCGGTCGAGTACTCCTCGCCGAGCGGTGCGATCGGCGTCTCGAGATGGCAGACGGCGAGATCTCTGGGTTCGAGCAGCGGGGCGAGTTCCGACAGCATCGGGACGAAGTCGAAGCCCTCGCGTCCTGCCGCCGCGGCATGCCGCTGGGCGCCGCGCCAGAGCGGGCTGTGGGTGAGCGTGTCGCCGGTGAACGCCATCGTCAGCGTCCGCGGCGGCAACAACTCGGTCGTCGTGGTGGTGGTGGTCGTGCCGGTGGTGGTGGTCGTGGCGGCAGTCGTGGAGCTCGCCGTCGTGCTGCTCGCCGTCGAAGTGCCGATCGCCGTCGTCGGCGTCGCTGGTCTCGGCGGCGGGGCGAGGGTCGGCGATGTCGCGCGGTCGATCGCCCGCGGCGCGGCTGCAACCGGAGCGCAAGCGGCGACGAGCACCGCGACCACCAGTGCGATCGAACCCGACCGCCATTTCGAACCCGACGACATGGCGCAAGGGTTGCATTCCATGGGGTCGGGGGCGGTGGATACCGTCGCGTTCGCTCGACGTGTCGAGGGTCGGGCCGGGTTCTGCCGCGTCCGCTCCGATCCTGTTCGATCCGATCCGATCCGGTGCTGTTCGATACGGTGCGCGTCGGTCGCGGCGGCGATCGACCGTCCCATGGAGGCACGATGGAACTGATCCACGAATTCACTTTTCAGGCTCACCTCGACGACACGCTCTTCGTCGGTGCCGGACCGTTCGGGACGCGGGCGGTCGCATCGGTCACCGGTGGTTGGGCGCGCGGCGATCGAATCACCGGCTCGGTCGTCGGCGCCGGCGCCGATTGGGTGCTGATCGGTCCCGACGGCTTCAGCCGGCTCGACGTTCGCGTGCAGATCCAGACCGATGACGGAGCCGTGCTGTACCTCGCATACACCGGACTGCTCGAACTGAACGACGCCGTGCAGGCCGCGCTCGCCGGCGGCGAGACCGGCTTCGACGACCAGTACTTCCGTACGACGCCGACCATCGAGACGGGTCACCCGGACTACGCCTGGGTGAACACGACCGTCTTCGTCGGCCGCGGGCGGGTGGCCGCGGACGGGGTCGAATACGAGGTCTACCGGGTCAGCTGACCCGCCGCCGCCCAACCCGTCCGGGCCCGCTGGCGTGTGGAGCGATCGGGTCGCCGCCCGCCCTCAGTTGATCTGCCTGGTCTCGCTCTCCCAGAACGGCGCCCGAAGCTTGAACTTCTGCAGCTTCCCGGTCGACGTGCGGGCCAGTTCGTCGCGGAACTCGACGTGCTTCGGGCACTTGTAGCCGGCGAGCTTCTGCTTCGACCAGGCGATCACGTCGTCCTCGGTGAGCGAGCTGTCCGGTACCTTGACGACGAGCGCGGTGACGAGTTCGCCCCACTTCTCGTCGGGTATCCCGATCACCGCCACCTCCGTCACGTCGGCGTGCTGGAAGATCGCGTCCTCGACCTCGATCGATGACACGTTCTCGCCGCCCGAGATGATGACGTCCTTCTTGCGGTCGGAGATCACGACGTAGTTGTCGTCGTCGATCAGTCCGCCGTCGCCGGTGCGGAAGAAGTCGTCGCTGATCGCGGCAGCGGTCGCCTCGGGCTGCTCCCAATAGCCACTCATGATCATGTTGCCCCTGGCCAGAATCTCGCCGCCCGGGTCGACGTCCATCGTGCATCCGATGACCGGCGCGCCCGCCCTGTTGAGCTTCACCGCCCGCTCGGCGGGCGACAGGTCGTCGTACTCCTCGCGCCCGCGGTTCATCGTGAGCACCGGGGCGGTCTCGGTGAGGCCGTAGATCTGGACGAACTCCCACCCGAGTTCTACCTCGGTCCGCTCGATCGTGATCGTGGGCGGTGGGGCGCCGGCGACGACGATCCGTACTCGACCGCGGCCCGGGATCGGCCCCTCCCAGTCGGCGGCCGCGTCGAGCACCATGTTCAGCACGGCGGGGGCTCCGCACATCAGCGTCACGCCGTGTTCGTCGATCCGACGTAGAATCTCGGCGCCGTCGACCTTGCGCAGGATGATCTGACGGGCTCCCATCCCCGTCGTCGCGTAGAGCATCCCCCACCCGTTGCAGTGGAACTGCGGGAGGGTGTGCAGGTAGACATCCCGATCGTTGACGCCCATGTGCCACCCGAAGACACTGGCGTTCAGCCAGACGGTGCGGTGTGTCAGCTCGACGCCCTTCGGGCGTGCGGTCGTGCCGGAGGTGTAGTTGATCGTGGCGGTGGCGTCCTCGTCGCGATGCCAAACGACGGGGTCGGCGTCGAAGTTCATCAGGACCGCGTCGCTGTCGGCGCCGATGATCATCGTGCGTTCGCATTCGACGTCGGCGAGGTCGTCGGCGAGCTCGGGATCGACGAGCAGGATGCGTGCGCCGGAGTGCTCGACGATGTAGCGCACCTCTTCGGCGACGAGGCGGAAGTTGATCGGTACGAGCACGCGCCCCGATCCCGATACGCCGAACAGCGCGGTTAGCAGGCGCGCAGAGTTCTGGCTGACGATCGCGACCCGCTCGCCGACAGCGATTCCGAGGTCGTCGAGGCCCGCTGCCATCCCTCGCGCCCGCCGCGCCATCTCGCGGAAGGTGATCGAGCCCCAGGACTCGGCGGGCTGGTCCGGTTCGTCGACGATCGCCACGCGATCCGGGTAGACGAGCTCGGCTCGGCGGAGGAAATCGTTGACGGTGAGCGCGATCTTCATAGATGGCGAAGGTAATCGCGCAGCGGGCGGGTGGTGTTACGCGGACCGATTGGGAGCGACGAGCGGCCAGGGGCGATTGCGCTGGATCGTGAGCGCGAGTTCGAGCAGGAGAGGCTCGGTGAAGTGGCGACCGATGATCTGCAGTCCGATCGGCAAGCCGTCGATCGTGCCCGCCGGGACGGAGATCGCGGGATTGCCGTGGAGGTTCGCGGGGAAGGTGAGCAATCCGTTGTTGCGCGCACCCGCGTCGATCCCGCCGAATACCGAGGGCAACGGTCCCTCCGCCGCGAAGGCGGTGTCGGGGTTTGCGGCGGCGATGATGAAGTCGACCCCGTCTCGACCCGGGTCGAAGATGCGAGCCATCGCCTCGTTCAGTTCCATTCGTCGGCGCTCGATGCGCGCCCGCGACTCCTCGCCGTAGCGGCCCTCGGAAGCCTCGAGTCCGCGGCGCATCTCGAATGTGAGGTCGTCCGCGCAGTCGGGCCAGAGGTCGCCGAGCAACGCACGGGTGGCGAGGTTGCCCGATATCGCCCAGGCTCCTCCCATCCGCGGCAGGGTGCTGTCGACATCCACGCGGCGCATTCCGACATCGCCGATCAGCAGGGTCGCCGCCTCGTCGAGCAGCTCCCACATCACCGGTGAGACGGTTGCGCCGCCCCAGTCGGGGACGACCGCGACCCTGTTGCCGCGCAGCGCTTCGCCGTGGGACCCGAGCGCGAGTTCCCAGCCATCGACACGCGGCAGGCTGAGGGGATCGGTGGGATCGTGGCCGTTCGCCACGTCGAACCAGCGGGCGGTGTCGCGCACCGATCGCGCCATACACCCGGTTGCGACGGTGAGGTTGCCGTACTCGTGGTGAGGTCCGAGCGGGATTCGGCCGAAGGTGCCCTTCAGCCCGACCAGCCCGGTGAAACCTGCCGGGATGCGGATCGACCCGCCGCCGTCACCGCCCGTGGCGATCGGGAAGATCCCGCCGGCGACCGCGGCGGCCGAGCCCCCCGACGAACCGCCCGGCGTGCGACCGTGCTGCCATGGGTTGTGGGTGACGCCGTGCAGGTGAGTGCGCGTGACGTTGACCCCGCCGAACTCGCTCGACGTGGTCTGCCCGGCGAGCACTGCGCCGCCGAGTTCGACGAGCCGCCGGACCTGTGTGGTCGTGTGCGTCGCGATCCGATCCCTGAGCGGTACGGATGCCTCGGTGTCGGGCCAGCCCTCGACCTGATTGAGTTCCTTGACACCGAGGGGCACTCCGCCGAAGGGGAGGCTGACGTCGGCGGCGCGGGCCGCGGCGATCGCCGCGTCACGGTCGGTGTAGCAGACGGCGTTCAGATCGCTCGCGTCGATCGCCCGATACGTGGCCCCGAGTTCCTCGACCGGCGACCGCTCGCCGTTGCGGAACGCCTCGACCAGTCCGACCGCGTCACCGTGCCAGGTGTCGGGCATCGTGTCGGTGGCCTCGTTCGTGTCCATTCGGCGGACTCTACGTTGCGCCTACGATCCTCTCCGCATGGACTCGCGCACCTTCCTCGGCCTCGAGCCGACACACAATCGGTTCCGCTGGAAGCTGCCCGTCACACCGGGTATCTCGACCTCGGGTGGGTTCCTGTTCGGCGGCTCGGGACTCGCCGCGGCGATCTCGGCGATGGAGGGCACCTCGGGTAGGCAGTGCATCTGGGCGACCGCCCAGTACCTGTCCTACGCCAGGCCGGGCGAGGTGGTCGACGTCGACGTGCGGATCGCTGTCGAGGGGAATCAGGTCACCCAGGCCCGGGCGGTCTGCCACGTCGCGGACCGCGAGATCCTCACCGTCAACGCAGCGCTCGGCGAGCGGCCGATCGAGTACTCGGGCCAGTGGGAGGCGATGCCCTCCGAGCTGCCCCCTCCGTCGGAGTGCCCACCCCGCCCGACGCACTCCGACTCGGCCGGGACGATCAATGAACGCCTCGACCAGCGACTGGTCAAGGGCCGCGGGATCGACGAACTCGACGGAACCCAGAGCGACGGGCAGTTCGTGCTGTGGGCACGGATTCCCGACGTGCTGACCGGGATGGACGCGACGACGCTGGCGATTCTCGGCGACTTCGTGCCGAGCGGGATCGGGCAGGCGCTCGGTGTCCGGGGCGGCGGAAACAGCCTCGACAACACGCTCCGAGTCGGGCGGATGGTGCCGACCGAATGGGTGCTGATGGACATCCGCGTGCAGGCGGTCGAGCGCGGATTCGGGCACGGGCTGGTCAACATGTTCGCCGAGGACGGCACGCTCCTGGCGTCCGCCAGCCAGAGCGTGATCGTGCGCTTCTGGACCGACGACGGCTGAGGCGAAGAGCTGGGTCGCCAGCCGCTCCGGCGCCTGCGTAGTGTCGGCAACATGGCGCTTCCGATCCGTCCCGGCCTCACCGTTCCGCTCCCAGGTCCACTCCACACCCACCGCGAGCGACTATCGCAGGTCTGGGACCTCGGCTACACCGACATCTGGTCGGCCGAGTCCGACGGCGCCGACGCGTTCACACCGCTCGCGCTGGCCGCCGCATGGGAGCCGCGGCTGCGACTCGGCACAGCGATCGTCCCCGCCTACACACGCGCGCCCGCCTGCCTCGCCCAGAGCGTCGCATCGCTGGCCGATGCGGCTCCCGGGCGGTTCGCGTTCGGCGTCGGATCGTCGAGCAGCGTGATCGTCGAGCGGTGGAACGGCGTGCCCTTCGAGGAGCCGTACAAGAAGGTGCGCGACGTCGTGATGTTCCTGAAGGAGGCGCTCAGCGGCGAGAAGGTGCGGCGCACATACGACACCTTCGAGGTGAACGGTTTCCGGCTCGGCGTGCGACCGGCGCAGACGCCGCCCATCCTCGTCGCGGCACTGCGCGAAGGAATGTTGCGGCTCGCGGGCCGCGACGCCGACGGCGCGATCATCAACTGGTTGTCACCCGACGACGTGTCGACGGTGGTGAAGATCGTCAACGATGCCGCCGGGGGTGCCGATCGCGAAATCGTGGCCCGGATCTTCGTGTGTCCGAGCGAGAACACCGAGGCGGTGCGCTCGGCGGCGAAGTTCGCGATCGCGGCGTACCTCAACGTGCCGGTGTACGCGGCGTTCCACGAGTGGCTCGGTCGAGGCGATCAGCTCCGTGGGATGTGGGACGCCTGGAGGGCGGGCGACCGAAAGGAGGCACTCGCCCAGATCCCCGACTCGGTGGTCGACGAGATCATCGTGCACGGCTCAGCGGCGGAGTGCCGCGACAAGATCCGGGCATACTTCGACAACGGGGTGACGACCAGTTCGCTGGCGATCATGCCATTCGACCCCGAACTCGACTACTGGACGGCGGTGCGCGACCTGTCGCCGAGCGCCGGCTGACGATCGATTGGAACGCGGCTGCGGCGGCCCGCTGACCACACAGCCGACTCATGCCGCACGCCGCGTGCGCGGTGGGAGCCGGTGGACCATGTTCTTCGTGGCGGCCGTCTCACGCTCGGCGAGCATCTCGCGGATCTCGGCGATGTGTCGGAGCCCGAGCTGGCGTGTCTCCTCGGCGAGGCGGAAGCGGGAGGCCACCTCGTGGTTCGGAAGCAGGCTGAGCTGTTCGGCCGCCTCGATCGGGGCGTCGGCCCGGTGGGGGATTGCGACGATGTTCTTCATACCCCAATGATGAACGAGGGGTGTCACACTCGGTTCGCCGAGGGTCCGCGGGCTGCGGGGTCCTGCTTGTAGAACCCGCGTAGCTCCTGGTAGAGCGCCGGTTCGTGCTCGCAGAGGTCGTGCGGACGGTTGAAGAACACCTCGGTTGCGACGGCGAAGAACTCGGCCGGGTTCGTGCCGGCGTACGGGCGCAGCACGGGCGAGCCCTGGGCGCGGACGGCGTCGTAGGCGGTCGTGCACACCTCGACCCATCGTCGGCGGTCGGCCTCGTCATCGAGTGGTGGCGTGCCATCGGTGACGCCGTCGAGCATGTCGAGTCGGTGGGCGAACTCGTGGTACACGACGTTCTGCCCGCGCTCGGGCCGGCGCGCCCCGGACCTCGCGGCCGACCATGAGAGCACCACCGGTCCCCGGTACTGGGCCTGGCCGAGCAGGGTCCGCGGGCTCGATGACATCAGGCCGCCCCCCATCGCGTAGTGACCCGACAGTCGCACGGTCGACGGGTGCACGATGACCGAGCTGAGGTACGGGAACTCGTCGATCTCGAGGCCGAGGAGCAGCATCGCGGCCTGGGCAGCGATCAGCACCTTGACCTCCTCGGTGAGGTCGAAGTCCTTCGCGGCCTCCCACCTCCATCCGTCGACGAACCCGCTCAGCAGCCACTGCATCCGTTCGCGCTCGTCTGCCGTGAGGGCCCGCCAATGCTGGAACTCGGCGGCGAGCAGTTCGTCCCAGCGCGGGTCGAACTCGGGTTCCGGGCGCACGAGGAGGCGGCGCAGGCGCGACAGCACGCCGCTCAGCCCGTCCGATTCGACGTCGACGGCGAGCGCATCGCCTCCGGAACCTGATCGGCCCCGCCGAAGTACTCGGCCAGGCGGTGGTCGGCATCGTGGCCGAAGAGGATCTCGGCGACTTCGCGGAGTCCGGACGAGGCCTCGATGTCGGCGTCGGGGACGACGAGCTCGATCTTCGATCGGCGACGCATGAAGTCCTCGAGCTTGGTGACCATCTCGGACTGCGCGGCGGTGTGCAACTCGACCCTCAGGTAGTCGGCCGAACCCATCACATCCTCGGCCATCGTCGGATCCTGCCGGATCGAGTCGAGCATCGCGAACGCCCGACGACCGTAGCGTCGCCACAGCCGGTCGGACAGCGGCTCGGTGTCGGGCTTGTCGCGGGCGTCGTCGAGCTTCATCAGCCTCGCCTGGCGGAAGAACTCGAGTCTCGTCGCCGCGGCGGGCTCTCCGTACCAGTTGTGCAGATCGTGCTCGAGCGGGATCCCGAGGCGCTCGACAGCGGCGGCCACCTCGTGGCCGACGTTGAGGCAGTCGGTCAGCTTCCCGCCGAAGATCGTCACGATCCGCTTCGCCCGGTCGGCCTCGACGGCGTGCTTGCGGCTCAGCTTGGTCCAGTCGACATCGGCATGGTCACCGCTACGGACGCCGACGACCAGCGGCCGTACACCGGTGCGGCCGGCGATCACGTCGTGCCTCGTCAGCGGCGCGTCGAGGTCGAGACGGGAGTTGATCTGGCCGAGCAGGAAGTCGACATCGTCGTCGGTCACGTCGGTGTACGGGGTGTCGACGCGGGTGTCGGTCGTGCCGATCACCGAGCGGCGACCCATCGGGATCACGTAGAACAGCCGCTGCGTGTCGTCGTAGAAGGCGAGCACCTTGTCATGGTCTCGCGTGGTGAGACGCGGGACGACGAGGTGAATCCCCTTCGAGTACACGAGCCGCCGCTTCGTCGCGATGCCCCACTCGCGGTTCAGCTCGTCGACGAACGGTCCGGCGGCGTTGACGATCGTCGACGCGGTCGTGCTGAACACCTCGTCGCGATCGACGTCGCGCAGTGTCGCTATCCAACGGTCGCCGTCGCGCTGCAGGCCGACGAGCTCGACGTAGTTGGCAGCCGCCGCTCCCGCCTCGATCGCCGATCGGACGAACGCGAAGACGAAGCGGGCGTCGTTGTCGGTCAGGAGACCGTCGCGATACTCGATCCCACCGCGTACCGACGTGGTGTCGATCGCGGGTTCCTCGGCCTCGATGCGAGCTGTGTCGAGGAGGCGCGGAGGCCGTGTCCCGAACCCACCGATGATCCAGTAGGCGAGCGCCCCGAGCCCGGCGAAACGAGGGCTGTGGGGGGCCGACTCGTCGAGAGCGGCGTAGAACGGAACCTCTCTGATGTTGTCCGGGTATGCCTTCATCAGGCGGTTTCGCGATCGACACAGCTTGCGGACGAGGAGGAACTCGTAGTTCTCGAGGTACTTGAAGCCACCCCACACCAGGTTCGACGATGCCTGGCTCGTGAATCCGGCGAAGTCGCCACGGTCGATCAGCGCGACCGACGCCCCGCGTCCCGCAAGCGATGCCGCGCTCACCGCGCCGTTGATGCCCCCGCCGACGACCAGCACGTCGAATGCGCCGTCGCGCATCCGATCGATGTGTGCCTCGCGAAGCGTCATGTGGTCATCGTCGCAGCGGATCGGGCGGGCCCCAACCGGGAGCGGATCCCCGATCGATCCGCGCTCATCGTCAGACGCTGTTCACCAGCATCACGCTGGCGACGATGCTGATCACGCCGATTGCGGCCGGCGTCGCATACGTCGCCCACCGGGGAACGCGCTGGTGGGCGGGAGCGAGCATCACCAGCGCGCACAGCGAGCCGGCCACGGCGCCGCCGAGGTGGCCCCCGATCGAGATGCCGGGCACCGCGAACGTGATGAACAGGTTGATCAGCAGGGCACTACCGATGCCCGTGGTGAAGGGGTTGACGCCTCGCCGCCAGAGCCCGACCGTGGCGGCGCCGAGCAGGCCGAACACGGCTCCCGAGGCGCCGGCGCTGATCGCCGGCGAGCCGAAGATGATGACGCCGAGCGACCCGCCGAGGAGCGACGCGAAGTAGAGCAGTGAGAACCGCACGCGGCCGAGCGGCCGTTCGAGCATCGGCCCGAGCACGTACAGGAAGTACATGTTGAACGCGAGGTGGAGGATCCCGAAGTGCAGGAATCCGGACGTGATGAGCCGGTACCAGCCGTCGGGTTGCGTGACGAACAGCCCCTCGCCGGTGTTCCAGACGATCGGCTCGGCGAGCACCTCCTTGCTGAGCCCGAGATCGAGGTGGGCGGTCGTCACCTGGCCGGTCAGGGCCCCGGTGTCGCCGGTCCAGACGATGACACCGATGAAGACGAGGACGTTGGCCGCGATCAGGGTGTACGTGACGAGGCTGTGCTGGCCCGCCGACCAGAATCGGGCCCGCGTCGCGAGGTCGGGTCGTGCGGCCTTTGCGCAGTCGACGCAATGGCTCCCGACACTCGCCTGGACGAGGCACTCGGAGCAGGTCGGTTTTCCGCACCGCGTGCAGCGTCTTCCCGCTTGGCGGTCCGGGTGCCGGTAGCAGGAGGCCGTTCCCCCGGGCCGCTCGGACGGCGGGGGAGCGGGCACGCCGTGCGGTGGCGGCGGTGGGGGGAGAGGCACGGCCACAGGGTATCGACCGCGGTCGCGGCGACCCCGTCGGGCAGCGGCGGCGGATCGTCGGCGGCCGGGGGGTCAGCGGGCGTAGGTGCCGGTCAACTCGGCCGTGGCGATCGTGAGGTCGTCGAGATAGGGCATCATCTCGTCAGCCGGCGCGCCGTCGCCCAACTCGATCTGCTGCGCGAGCGCGTGCAGCGTGAAGCGGTACTCGTGGGGTCCGTCGCCGACGGGTGGGCACGGTCCGCCCCAGCCGACGTCGCCGAAGGAGTTCGTCGCCTCGATCGCTCCGATCGGCACTTCCCCCTCGGCGAGCGAGATCGCTCCCGGATCGAACCCGGCGATCACCCAGTGGACGAACGGCGGGTCGCTTACCGAACCGTCCGCGCCGTCGTCGACTACCACCAATGCCAGTTCGACCGCACCGTCGGGCACCGCCATCCAACTGATCGCCGGGGAGATGTCGTCACCGTCGCAGGTGTACAGCTCGTCGATC
>CBDUYD010000027.1:0-22719 GCA_965371355.1 uncultured Ilumatobacteraceae bacterium | reverse complement strand
CGACCCGTATGTCGCAGGCCCATGCCGACCGAGCCGCGCGATGCGGACCCGACCGGGCGGTATGGAGATGCGCCGGTCCACGCGAGCCCGTAGCCTGCCGGTCCGTGACACCGCCGAACCAGCCGCTGCTGACGATCCCGATCGTCCGGCTCGATGCCGACCTCCCGCTACCTGCATACGCCCACGAGGGTGACGCGGGGCTCGACCTGTACGCGGCCGAGGACACCACACTCGCAGCCGGCGGCGGCCGAGCGCTCGTGCCGACCGGGATCTCGATCGCGATCCCTCTGGGCTACGGCGGGTTCGTGCTCCCGCGCAGCGGCCTCGCCCTGAAGCACGGGATCAGCGTCGTCAACGCACCGGGGCTGATCGATGCGGCCTACCGAGGCGAGGTCAAGGCGATCCTCGTCAACACCGATCCAGACGACGATTACACCGTGCATCGCGGCGACCGCATCGCACAGCTCGTGATCCAGGCGGTCGAGCAGATCGGGTGGGAGGTCACCGACTCTCTCGACGGCGTCGACCGCGGCGGCGGCTTCGGCCATTCGGGGCGCTGAAGCGCGAGCGTGCTCAGCCCCAGGCGAACACCGGCTGTTCGAACTCGTCGACGCGCTCGTTGATCCGGCCGTCGAGCCCGACCCAGCGGAACTGCACGAGCACGGCGCCCGTGGGCGCGTGGATCAGATCGCCGCCGAGCGGCACCTGCACGACCGGACGATCGCTCTCGGGAATCGTGACGAAACGCGGCGAGTCCGAACGCGTCAGCTGGTGCACGCCAATCCGGTACACCGCGTGCACCTCATCGGGATTCGGCCGCATCACGACGTCATGCCCGCCCCAGACGACGACCGGCGTGATCACGTACCCCGAGCGGGTCGGGTAGTCGTCGAGCACGCCGAGAACCGCCGACTCGCCGAGCCGAACACCGATCTCCTCGTCGGTCTCGCGCAGCGCCGCCTCGACGGCGGTCTCGCCCTCGTCCAGCCGCCCGCCCGGGAGCGCCCATTGCGAGGCGTGCTTGTTCAGCCCCGCACTACGACGGCACAGCACGAACGACGCACCGCCGGCGACCCCCGACATGCGGCCGTCGAGCCCGGTCGTGTCGGAAGGCACCATCGACATGTCGGCGTCGTCCCACCGGTGCGGGTCGTCGCTGTCGGACCCGTGCTCGGAGTCGACGACGAGGATCGCGACCGCCGCATGCCGTCGACCGTCGAGCGCCACCTCGCGCCGCTCGTGACGCGCGAGATTCGTGAGGAGCCGCTCGCGCAGCGGCGTGCCGAACTCGACGGGTTCGGGAACGTTCGGCTCATCGGGAGGGCTCGGGTCTCTGATGCCCCCACCTTGTCAGTCCGGGTGCGCCGGAACAGCACCGGCCATCAACTCGCCCCGCACGCCCGTTGCTGATCTGACTTCGTGAGGATGTTGCGCCGCATGTGCGCAACATCCTCACGAGAACGGGTAGTGGGGGCGGTGGAGGCATCGAACCGGTCGCGACCCACGAATCACTCCCGCCAGGTGAGCAGGTTCCCGGTGCCCTGCATCAGCAGCGTGCCGGGGAACACCCGCAGCGATGTGGGGTGCAGCCGCAGCACACCGAAGCCGGGAGACTCGGGGCTCTCCCAGGCCGGGATGATGCCCGGGTCGTACCCGACCGGCTCGGGGCCGTTCACGAAACGGTCCCAACCCGCGCGCTTGGACTCCGGGTCGTTCTCCCAGATCGTGGCGCAGTCTGCCGTGCAGACATCCTGCGCCGGGTCCCAGTAGGTGAGCGAGATCCGCGACTCGTGCTGGAGATGCTCGGCCTTGGGTGAGATCGGACTGGTGAGGATCCAGCCGGTGAGCGCGTCGCCGTCCCATTCCCAGATCGGGTGCAGCACGCGAGTCCGCGGATGACCGTTCGAATCGACGGTGGCGACGGTCGCCCACACGATCCGGTGGGCGGTCTCGACGAAAGCCGGCGCGACCTCTTCGAGCGTGTTCATGGCTGTCCTTCCCTCATCTTGATCTCGGCTCCGGATCAGCCGCTGTAGTGGTTTGTTATCGGGAGGCGGCGGTCCTTGCCGAACGCCTTGCTCGTCACCCGCACGCCCGGCGGAGACTGCCGCCGTTTGTACTCGGCGATGTCGACGAGCCGCGTGATACGGCGCACGAGCGCCTCGTCGTAGCCGAGGTCGACGATCTCGCCGGCGGTGCGGTCCTGCTCGACGTACAGCTCGAGGATCGGATCGAGCACCTCGTAGGACGGCAGGCTCTGGTCGTCGCGCTGGTCGGGTCGCAGCTCGGCCGACGGCGGCTTGGTGATGACGTTCTCGGGGATCACCGGTTCGTCACCCGCAGCGACCGCGCGCCGGTTGACGTAACGACAGAGGTCGTAGACGCGCAGCTTGAGCACGTCCTTGATCACCGCGTAGCCACCGACCGAGTCGCCGTAGATCGTGAAGTAGCCGACAGCCATCTCGCTCTTGTTGCCGGTGGTCAGCACCATCCACCCGAACTCGTTCGACAACGCCATCAGGAGCTGCCCACGGCAGCGGCTCTGGATGTTCTCGTACGTGAGTCCGGGCTCGCGGCCCTCGAACGAGGGCGCCAGCATTTCGAGATACGCCTGGAACGCCGGTTCGATCGGAATCGTCCGGTAGTCGAGCCCGAGGTTCTCGGCGAGATCGGCGGCATCGCTCTTGGAGTGGTCGCTCGAGTAGCGCGACGGCATCGAAACGCCGTGCACATGTTCGGCGCCCAGCGCATCGGCCGCGATACAGGCGACGATCGTCGAGTCGATGCCGCCGGACAACCCGATCACCACGTCGGAGAAGCCGTTCTTGGCGCAGTAGTCGCGGGTGCCGAGCACCAGCGCGTCGTACAGCTCGCGGTCGGGATCGAGGCGCTCGGCGATCACCGGCGGCAGCGGTGCATCGTGCACGACGGGCGAATCGGACACCGACACGGTCGGCAACAGCGCCTCGGTCACCCTCCCCCGCGGGTCGAGCAGGCGCTTGCGGTACACGGGCGGGATCGGCACGTCGACGATCAGCAGCTGCTCTTCGAACTGCCTCGCCCGGCCGAGCACCTCGCCAGCGTGGTCGATGACGAGTGAGCCTCCGTCGAAGACGAGTTCGTCCTGGCCGCCGACCTGGTTGACGTAGACGATCGCGCAGTGCGAGTCGGCCGCCCGGGTGGCGAGAATCCGTTCGCGCAGCTCGAGCTTGCCTGCGTGGAACGGCGAGCCGTTGATGTTGATGTTGAGTTCGGCGCCCGCCGCCGCCTGCTCGGCGAGCGGGCCGGTCGGGCTCCAGATGTCTTCGCAGATCGACACTCCGACCTTGACACCGCCGATCACGTACAGCTCGAGCGGGTCGGAATCGAAGCCCGGAGTGAAGTAGCGCTGCTCGTCGAACACCATGCTGTTGGGCAGCAAGCGCTTGTGATACGTGCCTACGACCTCACCACCTGCGCACACGGCAGCCGCGTTGTACAGATCGCGATCCTGGTCGACGAATCCGACGACGGCAGCACATCGCCGGGTGCGGGTGGCGAACTTCGACAGCATCTCGACGTTGTCGGACACGAATCCGGGCTTCAGTACCAGGTCTTCGGGTGGATAGCCGACCGTCGCCAGTTCGGGGAAGGCGACGATGTCGCATCCGGCCTCGTCGGCACGGTCGTAGGCGTCGCCGAGCAGCTGGAGGTTGGCGTCGAGATCGCCGACCGTCGGGTTGAGCTGGGCGAGCGCGACACGGAGCACCGTCACGTCGGCAAGGCTACTCGGACCATCTTCGGCCGGCTCCCGGCGATCTCACCCGAATGTTCGTTCCCTCTGCAACAAACGGCCTCTGATCTGGCACTATGGGAGTTCGTGCGTTGGATCTCGCTAGTGGTCGCCAGTGGTGTGCTGGTCGCCGCGTGCACGCCGAGCGAGGGCCCGAAGTCGATCCCGCTGCCGACCTCCGCTGACACGACCACGACCACCACGACCACGCTCCCGACGACCACCACGACGACCATCCCTCCGACGACCACGACCACGACGATCGTTCCCTCGAGGTACGACGCGACGATCAGGCGTACGACCGACGGTGTGCCGCACATCAGCGGAGCCGATCTGGAGAGCGTCACGTTCGGACAGGGCTGGGCGAGTGCCGAGGATCACGGGTGCTCGCTGATCGACCAGGTGTTGAAGGTCTACGGGGTCCGCGCGGCCAACCTCGGACCGGGCGAGGACGGCGCGAACATCGAGAGCGACTTCGCCTGGCGGGCGATCGACATCGCGACGACCGCCACCGCCGACTTCGACGACGCCCCCACCGAACTGGTCGAGCGGTTCGAGGCGTTCGCAGCCGGATGGAACGGCTTCCTCTCCAGCGCGGGCGACGACGGGTTCACCGATTGGTGCAGCGAATCCGATTGGGTACGCCCGATCCAGCCGGTCGAGGTCTACGTGTACGCCCGGTCGCTGGCGTTGCTCGCGAGCGGCGCGCGGATGGCGCCCTTCATCCCATCGGCCACGCCGCCCGAGCCGACCCACGACGAAGCGATCGGCGACGAAGCGGTCGGCTTCGCCCGCCTCGAGAGCGCCCCGCCCGAGCCCGACTTCGGTGTGCTCGAGCCACTCGGGACGGCGAGCAACGGATGGGCGGTCGGGCGCCAGCGAACCGAGGGGGGCACGGGTGGCCTGCTCGTCGCCAACCCGCACTTCCCCTGGGAGGGTGAGCTGCGCTTCGCCGAGGTCCATCTCACCGTGCCCGGCGAGGTCGACGTCTACGGCGCCCAACTGCTCGGCGTTCCCGGGGTCGGCATCGGATTCAACGAGGGGGTCGCCTGGACCCACACGGTTTCGGCCGGCAAGCGGATGACCGCATACACGCTCACGCTCGACCCGGCCTCGCCGACGTCGTACATCGTCGACGGCGAGTCGCGGGCGATGACCCCGACCGACTACACGATCGAGATCCTCCGCCCCGACGGAACCGTCGACAGCGAGGTACGCACGCTGTGGCGCAGCGAGTACGGCCCGATCATCGACTTCCCCGGATTCGGCTGGACCGCGACGAGCGCACTCACCTATCGCGACGCGAACATCGACAACGACGAGTTCATCGAACAGTTCAGCGCGCTCGTCGAGGTCGAGAGCCTGCTCGACCTGATCGAGATCAACGCGCAGTACCAGGGAATGCCACTCTTCAACACCGTCGCAACCGGCTCCGACGGCGCGGTCTGGTACGCCGATACGTCGGCCACGCCGAACCTCAGCCCGCAAGCCGAGCAGGCGTTTCGCGAAAGACTCTTCCTCGATCCGGTGACCAGGCTCGCCTGGGACAACGGCGTTGCACTGCTCGACGGCTCGAACAGCCTGTTCGCCTGGCAGGACGCCCCTGGCGCCCGCGATCCCGGACTCATTCCGTACGACGAGATGCCCGGGGTCGTGCGCGCCGACTACGTGTTCAACGCCAACGACAGCTTCTGGGTGCCGAGCGCCGAGTTCGTCCTCGAGGGTGACTACTCGATCCTGCAGGGCGAACAGGGCACACCGCTCACGATGCGCACGCGTCAGAACGCCGCCGTCCTCGACGCCGCCAACACGATGGGACTCAGTGGCGACGACGCCGTCTTCACCGCCGAAGAGCTCCGCGACGCGGTGTTCGACAACAGTTCACGCAATGCGCTGCTGTTGCGGGACGGTGTCGTAGCGGCCTGTCGAGTGACACCGGTGATCGATGTCGCCGAGGTACTCGACGACGACGGCGAGATCGTGCTGGCCGCCGAAGCTGTCGATCTGACCGAGGCGTGCAACGTACTCGCCGGCTGGGACGGGCGCTTCGATCTCGATCGCAGCGGCGCCGTGCTGTGGCGCGAGACGATGTCACGATTCAACTCCGAAGAGCTGAAGAGCACAGGCCCCCTGTTCGGCGATCCGTTCGACCCGGGTCGGCCGACCGAGACGCCCTCGGTGCTCGCGCCCGACACCGTTCCGGTGCTCACCGCGCTGGCGCGGGCCGTGCAGACGCTCCCGCTCATCGGCTTCGGGATCGACACCACGCTCGGCTCGGCGCAGTTCACCGATCGTTCCGAGACCAGGATCTCGCTGCACGGCGGGTTGAACAGCGACGGCGTCACCAACATCGTGTCGTGGTCGAACAATTCGTCGTCGACCGAGCCGGCCCCCACCCGCGGCGCCGCCGTCGCTCCCGGTGGTGCATTGCGGGGCGAGGGTTACCCGGTCAACTTCGGCTCGAGCTTCATCATGACCGTCGATCTGTCCGGCGACGAGGTGCGGGCGTGGGCACTGCTCACGTACGGCCAGACCGGCGACCGCACGTCACCCGATTTCGACGTACAGACGATCCGGTTCAGCGACAAGGCGTGGCGCACGGTCGCCTACACGGACGAACAGATCGCCGCCGATCCGCAGCTCACCGAGCAACGGGTCACCGGCGACTGACGGGTAGCGCGATAGGACTCGTCTCGACGTCGATTCCGTCGATGGTCGACGGTTGTGACGTCGAGAGTGCGGTGGGCTATTGGAAATACCCGAAGACGTCGATGACGAGTTGGGTTCCCCGCTGTGAGTAGAACCGCTCGGAACCGCCGGCCAGCTTGGTGAAGGCGAGCGCGGCACGGATCTGACCGGCCCGGGTGCTGTTGACGTTCGACACCAGCGGCCGAGGTCCGCTCGGCCAGGCGGTGAGGAAGCCGTCGGAGAACGTGCCGGCGAGCGTGATGTTCTGCGCTACCGCCGCCGCGTTGTTCGGCACCGACACCGGATTGAGGGTCTTGGTCGCCCCCGGGCCGAGCGTGCCGAACCCCTTCGGGATCCGGGTGTCGACCTCGCGTGTCGGGGCGAGGCGGACGAACCGCCCGGCGGTCGACGACCCGGCGGTCGAGTCGCTGAACCAGCCGACGACGTCGAGCACGATGTCGTCGACATTGTGCAGCTGCACGTCGATCGACCCGTCGGCGCCGATCGGCGCGACGACCAGATTGGCCCGCCGATCGCTGATGCCACCTTTGCGACCGTTGACGTTGAGATTGGACGTCGCCGGGGCGGCGGTGCCACCGGCGTACACGCTGACGAAACCCGACGACGGGTTGCTCCCGCTCAGACCGGTGGCGATCAGCGCCACCGAGTCGGCGCTCGCGGGTACCCCGTTCTTGCCGGCGACCGGCACGTTCAAGAAATCGTCCGCCGGGCCTGCGGAGGTTCGCGCGTAGCCGTTGCTCGCGCTCGATGGCTGTCGCGAGTCGATCAGCCGCTTCGGATCGACGACGTTGTAGCGACCCGCCCTGGTGGCGCCCGGCGACGGCACGAAGAAGCCCGTGACGTCGACGATCGCATGTGTCGTCGCCCGCACGTAGAGCAGGATCTTCCCGTTCGCGTCGACCGGCACGATCGAGCTGTTGGCGACCACCTCACCGTTCGGTGCGTTGACGTTCGAGCTCGCCGGCCGATCGGTGCGCGGCTCCCAGACCGTCGCGAAGGTCGGCCCCGCGGGACGGACGATCGTCAAGTTGACGAGCGCCGCGGTGGCGCCGGCGGGCGCATTCACATCGATCAGGCGCGTCGTTCCGCCCCTGATCCGCGTTGCCGGGTTCTGCTCGCGGCTGTCGAACGCGCGCCGCGGCTTGTCGAGCTGGTCGAAACGCTGTGGGCCGCTGGCGGACGGCGCCGGCATGTTGATCGAGATGCGCCGCACCGCGGACGAACCGTTGAGCGCGTACCACAGCGAGTAGCCGTCGGGTTCGAGCACGAACGCCATGTCGGCGACACCGCGCGAGACGTTGGCGAACGGGGCACCGTAGTTGACAGCGCCGTTGGCGGTGCGCAGCCACATCCGCCCGCTGCCACCGTCGACGAAGAGGTATCCGCCGTCGTACTGCGCTGGCCAGACACCGTTGGGGATGAATGCGCCGGCGGTGATGTACTGACCGAGCGCCCGGCCGTAGGCGGTGATCGGGTCGGTGATCCCGGCGGGCGGGCCGGCGCACGGTACGACCTGACCCTGCGGGCAGGGGCCCTCGCGGTCGTTCCATCCGTAATTCGCCCCCTTGATCCCGTCGTCGACCTCTTCGTAGGTGCCCTGCCCGACGTCGTTGATGAAGAATCGGGTGGCGGGCGTGTTCGGATCGAAGGCGAACCGGTAGGCGTTGCGGATGCCCCATGAGAAGATCTCGCGGCACGAGGTGGTCGGCGTCGACGGCAGGTTCCCGCGGCTGCCACAGGCGACCGTGCCGGCACCCGACAGCGGGTTGCCCGGTGCCGGTGCGCCGGTGAACCGGTTGAGCCGGAGGATCTTGCCGTTGAGAAGGCTGAGGTCCTTGGCCGCGTTGTTGGAACCGGAGGCACCCGAATTGCCGCGCGGATCGCGGCCGGCATCGCCGGTGGCGACGTAGAGAAAGCCGTCGTTGCCGATCTCGATGTCGCCGCCGTTGTGGTTGCCGTTGACCGAGGAGATGTTGTCGATCAGCACCTGTTCACTGTTGGCGAGGATCGTGTCGCCGACCATCGTGAACGCGCTGACGCGGTTGACGCACCCGCCGGGAAACCCGCCCGCGGGCCGTGTGTAGAACATGTAGACGCGCTGGTTGCTGCCCACGTCGGGATCGTGGGTGAACCCGAGCAGACCGCGTTCGGATCCCGAACACACGGCGAGATCGACGGCCGGCGTCGGCAGCACGGCGCGGGTCACAGAATCGATCAGCCGCACGCGGCCGGTGTGCTGTTCGAGTACGACGACGCGGCCGTTCGGGAGTTGTTCGAGCCCGGTCGGCGAGGAGACCGCACCGACGTAGCCATCGGCGAATCCGGCCGGGAGGGCGTGGACGACGTTCGATCCCGAACCGGCGCCCAACGCGAGCAGCGCTGGGACACCGGTGACGAGGGCCAAGATAGGAAGAAGAGCTCGACGCATGCCCGTAACGTAATCGCAATGTTGGCGGCTGTCGGATCGGAGCGCGCGGGCAGCCACGGTTTCGCGCGTGTTAACACGGCGTTCACGATCGGGCAACCGGAACGCAACGGCCCCCTGCGACGATTCCCGTTCTGCCCGGCTCGGCAATAGCCTTGCCGCTTCACACACTTTCGCCACCCCCGAGACACCGACACCCCCGACACCGACACGGACATGAAGGATTGAGGCACCAGTGGTCTACAAGGCTGAGTACATCTGGATCGACGGAACCGAGCCGACGGCGATCTGCCGCTCGAAGACGAAGGTCCTGCCCGACGGCGACGACCTGCCGATCTGGGGTTTCGACGGTTCGAGCACCAATCAGGCGACCGGCGACAAGAGCGATTGCGTACTCAAGCCCGTCGCCAGTTACCCCGACCCGATCCGTGGCGGTGACGACAAGCTCGTGATGTGCGAGGTGATGCTCGTCAACGGCAAGCCGCACCCGACCAACACCCGTGCCGCGGCGGCCCGCACCGCGAAGAAGTACAAGCAGCACGAATCGTGGTTCGGCTACGAGCAGGAGTACACGTTCTTCAAGGACGGTCGGCCGCTCGGCTTCCCGCCCGCCGGCTTCCCGGCCGCTCAGGGCGGCTACTACTGCGGCGTCGGCGACGACGAGATCCACGGCCGACAGATCGTCGAAGACCACATGAACGCCCTGATCACCGCCGGAATCGCGCTGTCGGGCATCAACGCCGAGGTGATGCCCGGTCAGTGGGAGTTCCAGATCGGCCCGCTCGGCCCGCTCGAGGTGTCCGATCAGCTCTGGGTCGCCCGCTGGTTGCTCTACCGCCTCGCCGAGAACTACGGCGTGACGGTCACGCTCGATCCCAAGCCGGTCAAGGGTGACTGGAACGGTGCCGGCGCGCACACCAACTTCTCGACGATCGAGATGCGCGAGGACGGTGGATACAAGTACATCGAAGCGGCGTGCAAGGCGCTCGGCAAGAAGACCGCCCTGCACATCGCCAACTACGGTGTCGGCGTCGAAGACCGTCTGACGGGGGCACACGAAACGCAGCGCCACGACGAGTTCAGCTACGGCGTCTCCGACCGCGGTGCGTCGATCCGCATCCCGTGGCAGGTCGCCGTCGACAAGAAGGGCTACCTCGAGGATCGTCGGCCGAACGCCAACATCGACCCGTACGTCGTGTCGCGGCTGATGGTCGACACCGTGTGCAGCGCGATGTCGTGAGCGCCTGACGCTGCGATGCTCGAACAACACCGCGACTACGTCCTGCGCAGCGTCGAGGAGCGCGGCGTCCGCCTGATCCGGTTGTGGTTCACCGACGTGCTCGGCAACCTGAAGAGCCTCGCGATCTCGCCGGCCGAGCTCGACAACGCGCTCACCGACGGGATGACGTTCGACGGTTCGTCGATCGACGGATTCTCGCGGACCCAAGAGGCCGACGTCCTCGCGATCCCCGATCCCGACACTTACGAGGTGCTGCCCTGGGGCGACCCGCAGGCGCCCGAGGCGCGGGTGTTCTGCGACATCCACAACCTCGACGGCTCCCCGTTCGAGGGCGACCCGCGCCAGGTGCTGCGCCGGCACGTGCAGGCGGCCCACGACGGCGGCCTCACGTTCTACGTCGCGCCCGATATCGAGTTCTTCTACTTCGAGCCGCCCGTGCCGGGAGCGGCACCCGTCCCGATCGACAACGGCGGGTTCTTCGACCTCACGACCAGCGACGTCACGGGCGACCTGCGCAAGCAGACGATCCGCACGCTCGAGAAGATGGGGATCCCGGTCGAGTACAGCTTCCACGAGGACGCACCCGGCCAGCAGGAGATCGATCTCCGCCACACCGACGCGCTCACGATGGCCGACAGCGTGATGACGTTCAGGCTCGCGGTGCGCGAGGTCGCCGCCCGCAACCAGGTGCACGCCACGTTCATGCCCAAGCCACTCGAAGGCGTGCAGGGCTCGGGGATGCACGTGCACCTCTCGCTGTTCCGCGGCGACGACAACGCCTTCTACGACGAAGGCGACGGCTACAACCTGTCCGACGAGGCCAAGGCGTTCATGGCGGGTCTGCTGCGCCACGCCGCCGAGATCACGGCGGTCACCAACCAGACGGTCAACAGCTACAAGCGTCTCGTGCCCGGCTTCGAGGCGCCGGTCCACCTCAGCTGGGCGCGCAACAACCGCAGCGGCCTCATCCGCGTGCCGATCGCGAAGCGGGGCAATCCACTGGCAACCCGCGTCGAGTACCGCTCCGCCGACCCGGCCTGTAACCCCTACCTCGCCTTCAGCCTGATGCTCGCCGCCGGCATGCGCGGTATCGAGGAGGGCTACGAACTCCCCGACGAGGCCGACGCCAACCTGTTCGAGATCGACGACGCAATGCTCGACAAACTCGGCATCGACAAGCTGCCGCAGTCGCTGTCCGATGCGCTCGGCGTGATGGAACGCTCGACGCTGGTGCAGGAGGCGCTCGGCGAGCACATCTTCGAGTGGTTCCTGCGCAACAAGCGCAGCGAGTGGCGGGCGTACAAGACCCATGTCTCGGCGTTCGAGCACGATCGGTACCTCACCGCCCTATGAGCCGCAGCGAGGGCCGGCCGGACGAGATCATCCTTGTCGTCGCCGACCCGATCTCGCCCGATCTGGCGCGCACCCTCGATCTCGGCGGCTACCCGTGGAAGGCGGCCACCGCCGACGAACTCGACGACACGTCCGCCACGTGGGCCGGCGTCATCGTCGACGCGTCGACCGGTTCCGGAGCGCCGTGGTCGTCGCTGCGCGGGCTGCGCCGGCGCGACCATGCGCTCGTCCCCGTGCTCGTGCTGGTCGGCGGTGCACAGCTCGACGACCTCGAGCATCGCGACCGACTCTTCGACGACTTCTGCCTCACGCCGTTCCATCCCGCCGAACTCGAGGCGCGTCTCCGGCACCTCCTCGCCTCCGAGGTCGACCTCCAACGCGCAGACCTCGTCGAGTACGGCGACCTCACGCTCAACCTCGAGACCTACCAGGCGTACGTCGGCACGCGACCGCTCGACATGACCTACATGGAATACGAGCTGTTGAAGTTCCTCGCCCAGAACCCCGGCAAGGTGTTCACCCGCGAGATCCTGCTGAGCAGGGTGTGGGGATACGAGTACTACGGCGGCGCACGCACTGTCGATGTACACGTCCGCCGGCTGCGCGCCAAACTCGGCGAGGAACACGCCGGGCTGATCCAGACCGTCCGCTCGGTCGGGTACCGCTTCGGTAAGTCCCGCTGGGACGCCTGATCAGTCGACAGGTTCTCGGCTGCTCAGTCGCTGAGGAAGCCTGCGACCGTGCCGGCCACCACGTCGGCGAAGACCTCTCGGCCCGTGGGGCTCGGATGCAGTCCGTCGACGCTGATCGCGTCGGCGGCGTATGCGCTCCACGGCGCGACGACGGCGTTGCCGCGCGCCGCGATCCGGTCGGAGATGACGAGGTTCATCCGGGCCGCGCCCTCGGCCTCCTGGCGGTAGAAGGTGTCGACCCACACGAGCGCGGCGTCGTCGGGGACGGTTGCGATCACCGCGTCGACCTCGGCCGCGATCTGTTCGAGACCGCCGTACTGATTGATGTCGTTCGTGCCGAGGGCGATGATCCACAGTTCGTCGGAGTGATCACCATCGTCGTCGGAGCCCGCGAGGTACGCAACGATCGACCGACCGGACGAGTTCCCCCCATCGGTCACGGTCATCCGCTTGCCGGTCTCGGCCTCGATCAGGACATCGTCGAAATCGAGCTGCCGGAACCGGTCGGCCAGCGCCGGCCTCGACGCGACCGTGATCGAGTCGCCGACCATCACGATCGCCTCGATCTCGTCGGCGTCGACCGCACGGACGTCGGCCGCACCACTGACCACGATCTGCGCCGTGCCGGTCGCGTCGTCGAACTCGAACCCGAGCCCGATCGTCGACGGCGGGCTGAGTTCGGACGCCGACGACTGCGTCGCCGTGCAGGCGCTGGCCACGATGCACAGGCATGCGAGCGCAGCGATGAGCGGACGGGGGGACTTCATCGGGCACAGTCTGGCGAGGATCGCGGCGGATTTGGTGGCAGGCCCATTACGCGACGCGCCGGTCGTTGGTCACGCGGACGCGTCGGACCTGCTCAGAGCGAGTTTCAGTCGGGAAGATCGAGCAGCTCGCTGCCCTGGTATCGGGCGCGCCCGTCGCGGTACATCGACTCGCCGAGGATCGCGGAGGCGATCGCGCCGCTGATGATCACGATGATCGGGATGATGAGGAGAACGAGGACGATCGCGACGACGCCTGCCATGACGGTCAGGCTAGTGCCGCGCACTCGTCGTGGCGAAAGCAGCCGACGACGTGGTCGTTGACCATCCCGGTGGCCTGCATCAACGCGTAGCAGATCGTCGGACCGACGAACCGGAACCCGCACCGCTTCAGCTCTTTGCTCATCGCTGTGGACGCGTCGGTCGAGGCGGGCAGCTCGGCCATCGAGGTCCAGCGGTTCTGAATCGTCCCGCCGCCGGTGAAGCTCCAGAGCAGCTCGACCGGATCGTCGAGGTCGAGCCAGGCGCGCGCGTTGCCGACGGTGGCGTTGATCTTGGCCCGGTTGCGGACGATGCCGGCGTCAGCCATGCAGCGCTCGACATCGGCGTCGCCGAACGCGGCAACGACCGCTGGGTCGAAGCCGGCGAACGCCGCTCGATAGCCGTCGAGCTTGTTGAGGATCGTCGACCACGACAGCCCGGCCTGGGCGCCCTCCAGGATCAGGAACTCGAACAGCACCTTCGGGTCGCGCTCTGGAACACCCCAGACATGATCGTGGTAGTCGATGTACCTCGTGCCGATCGAGGCGCCGCCGCCGAGCGCCCAGTCACAGCGGTTCGCCGTCACGCGGGTCTCATTCGGGTAGATATGCCCAGGCCTCGACCTCGACCGCGAAGTCGCCTGGGAGTGCCGACACCTCGACGGTGGAACGCGACGGACGATGATCGCCGAGCGCCTCGACGTAGGCCTCGTTGAAGGCGGCGAAATTGTCCATGTCGGTGAGGAAGCACGTCGTCTTCACGACGTCGCCGAGCGTGGCCCCCATCGTGGCGAGTTGCGTGGCGAGGTTCTTCATCACCTGCGTGGTCTCAGCGGAGACCCCGCCGTCGACCTTGCGGCCATCGGCGATCGGGATCTGGCCCGACACGATGAGGAAGTCACCGGCGCGCACGATCGGACTGTAGGGACCGATTGGCTTGGTCATACTCGAAATCTAACCGCGATCAACCCGCGTCGGCGGCGGTGGGCAAGCGCGGCGCGAACCCCGACGTTCGCCATGCCGCCGCGGCGACAGCGGCGAACACCGCGTCCGATCCGTTGATCGCCGGACGATCGTCGCGTTCGATTCGCACCTCGACCTCGGGTGTGTCGCTCGCCCGCAGGATGCCGAACGAGCGGATCGTCAGATCGAGCGGCACCCCCGCGGCATCGACGGCGAGGCGCTCGCTGCGGACCCAGCCGAGCGCCATGTGCGCGGCGCCGACGCAGTACGAACGGAGCACGACCTCGTCGAGCATCTCGCCGCACGCGATCTCGATCGACACGACCTCGCCACCATCCGGCCCGAACTCGATGGCGGCGCTCGCGACCGCGCCCTGCGGCGAGACGATCCGGTCGGGAGCGGGAGCGAGGCTCGAGACCAGCAGCGCAGCCTCCGCCCAACCGCTCGCCCGGAGGCTTGCGGAGACCGGTGGACCGGTGACGTCGACGAACTCGACGTCGAGGCACGGCGCGACCGACGCGATCGCGTCGAGCATCCCTGCGCGCTGGTCGTCGGGTGGTCGCGCGATCCGCAGCACGCCGGCCCCGGCGGCATCGACGCCGGCCGCGACCGGAGGGCGCTTCGGACCGAGGAGCACGGTGTCCTCGCGCGTCCACGAGGCGAACACCGTCCGACCGTGCTCGTCGGCGAGGCGGCGGGCGACCTCACCGACGCGCGACTCCGACTTCCCACCGAATGCCCCGCCGTTGGCGAGCGGGTTCGACGCCTCGCCGCCCGGCACGCACCACGCCGCATCGGGCTCGAGATAGGCGGGCTCGACCCACGTCGTCTGCAGCGTGCGCGCCCACGATCCTTCCGGAACGGCGATCGGCCAGGTGACCGGCATCGTGGTGCGGCGGCCCGGCACCCTGCCCGCCTCGCGGCGCGCCTCGCCGAGCGTTTCCGCCACGACCCATTCGCCGTCGCCGCGTCGCAGCGCGACGAGCGCGTCGGCGGGCGCCGTGTCGGCGGCGAAGCCTCCCCTGCCCAGCGCCGCGTCGGGTGACACCGCCTGGGATACACGCCCCTCGAGCGCCGAGCGTCGCGACGCCGCCTCGACATCGCGGTCTACGGCCGGCGGCGTCGCACGCCGGGTCGCGACATCGACGATCGACCGCCACCCCGTACAGCGGCAGAGATGGGCGAGCAACGCCTTCTCGACCGCCGCTCGGTCACCGCGTGCATCGCCGAGAGCGGCGAGCCGCATCACGATTCCCGGCGTGCAGAATCCGCACTGGCTGGCCCCGCTCGCACAGAACTCCGCCGCCCACCGGTCGGCGTCGTCGAGTCCCTCGATCGTGGTCACGTGTCGACCGGCCACGCGACCGGCGGGCGTCACGCAGGCAACCCTCGGCTTCGCATCGACCCACACCGTGCAGCAGCCGCACTGCCCCTGGGGGCTGCACCCGTCCTTCGCCGACCTGACGCCCAGTCGCTCGCGGAGGGCGTCGAGCAGCGAACACCCGTCGTCGGCGAGTGAGACGTCGACGCCATTGAGGACGAAGTCGATCACCCCGTCGGGCTCGCAGTGTCGATGGCGGTCTCGCGCGCTGTATCGCGGGCACGGCGGGCTCGGCTGCGCACCTTGCACAGCATCCATCCGATCACGCCGCCGGTCAGGGCCATCAGGAGGCCCCACAGGAAGAACATCGTGAGGGTGTACGGCACGGTCTGTGTCTTACTCGGTCCCGACGAGGAAATCGACACGCCGGCTCGCGACGCGGTCCTCGACACCGTCGACGACGACGGGTTCTGTGGCGCCCATCCCGACGACGGTCATCCTCGATCGCGCGACGCCGCGCAGGAGCAGTTGCTCGACGACCGCCTGTGCCCGGGCCGTGCTGACGAACAGATCGGCGAGTTCGGTGTCGCCGGAATCGGTGTGTCCGCGAACCTCCACGTCGACGCCCGGCCGCCCAATTATCGCGGCGGCCACGCGATCGAGCGTCTGCCCCGAAAGGATCGACACCTCGACGCTCCCGGGGGCGAACCCGATCTGCGTCGCGTCGACGATGCCGTCGAGGTCGAGCTGGAGTGCCGCTGCCCGCGACGCCGCCTCCGCGGCCGGGTCGACGGGATCGAGGCGGAGCCGCGCTGGCACCAGCAATCCGTCGACGACGTGGACGATTCCGTCCGACATCACCAGGTCGGCATCGGTGACGGTGGCGGTGCTCCCCGCACTGCGCAGGACCACCTCGTCGCCGTCGCCGTCGACGACGACGCGCGATCCCCCGACCGTCGTCAACGGCCCCTTCTCGATATCGGCCAGCATCAGCTCGCCGGCGACGACGTGCTGTTCGAGGATCGCCGCGAGGAGCTCCGGGTCGGCGTTGAGACGGCCGGCCTGGTCGGGGGTGAGTGCGTCGAACGCATCGTTGGACGGCGCGAAGAGCGTGACCGGGGAGCCGTCGGAGAGCGATGCCAGGCCCGTCGCAACGATCGCCAGATCGAGTGCCGAAAATTGCGGGTCGGTGGCGATCAGCTCGAGAATCGTCTGGGAGGGCAGCGGCTCTGTCGGCACGGGAGCGGCATCGTCGGAGTCGGAGTTCTCGGCATCGGTCGTGCCGGTTGGCGGGCCGGTTGGCGGGTCGGTTGCCAGGCCGGTCGGCGGGCCGGTGGGAGGATCGGTGGCACAGCTTCCGACCAGAACGATGCTGCGCACGCCGCGCAGGTCGTTCGCCGCGGCCGCCACATCGGCGAGCGCATCGGGATCGGCGAGCGGCACTGTGCAGGTGAGCGTCCCGTCCTGGCCCGAGAACGAGACCCGCACACCTGCGATCCCGGCGCCGTCGAGTTGGCCGATGATCCGACCCTCGAGATCGTCCTCGACCCGTGTCAGGGTGAGCGTGGCGCCGACGCCGAAGACGACGACCAGGGCTGCCGCGCCCCATCCCAGGATCCGGCGCCGGTATCTTCGGTAGGAGACGTCGCCGTCCGCGCTCATCGCACGACCACCCTTTCACGTCGGGCGCGACACTCACAAGCAATCGAATCGAGCCCCTCACGATGCCGAGAACCCCCACGACGCCGAGAACCCCCAACGACACCGACCCGAAATTGCCGTACCCGGGATGGAGCCGACGAGTGTTCCTCATCGGCGCGCTCGCCACCGGCGCCCTTGCCGCCTGCGGCGGATCGGGTGACGACTCCGAATCTGACGACGCGGGTGGATCCGGCGACGACTCCGGGTCGAACGGCGGCGATCAGTCCACCGCCGCACTCGCGGTCGGCACGTACACGGTCGTACAGCGCTTCCCGCAGCACGTGCAGGTGCCGGGCGGCCAACGGCTCCCGATGAGCCTCTCGACCGGCCAGGCCGAACTGATCCAGGACGGGCCGGCGACGCTCGGGGCGATCGTCACCGACCTCGGAGGAAACGAGATCGGCCCGCGCATCACCGCCGAGCGCCGTGACGTCTCCCCGGCGCCGTACTACGACTTCCGCACGGCGATCACGGACGTGGGGGTCTACGCGCTGGTCGTCGACGGAGGCCCCGAGGACGGCGCCAACTTCCAGGTCACCGCGCCCGCCGATGTGAGTGTCCCCGGCGCCGGTAAACCGCTTCCACCGTTCGACACGCCGACGGTCGACGACGACCGGGGCGTCGATCCGATCTGTACCCGAGAACCCGATCCGTGCCCGTTCCACGACATCACGCTCACCGAGGCGCTCGCCGCTGCGAGCGACGGCGGACGCGTCGTCGCGTACTACGTCGGCACCCCCGCGTTCTGCCAGACCGGGAGCTGCGCGCCGGCACTCGAATCGATGATCGACCTGCAGGAAGAGTTCGCCGACTCGGTCACCTTCGTGCACGCCGAGGTGTACACCGATACGGCGGCGACCGAGATCGCGCCGGCGGTCGAAGCGGTCGGTCTCGACTACGAGCCCGTCTTGTTCGTCACCGGCTCTGACGGCGTGATAGTCGAGCGACTCGACGCCGTGTGGAACGTGACCGAACTGCGCGAGACGCTGCTGCGCGCCACCGGCTGACCGGCCGGCTTCGTCACGGTCGCGACCTCGGCGTCAGGAAAAGCTCTGGCCGCAGCCGCAGGTCCGCGAGGCGTTGGGGTTCGTGATGGCGAAGCCCGACTCGTCGAGGCCGTCCTTGTAGTCGAGCGTGGCTCCTTCGAGGAGCTGAGCCGACGCCTGGTCGACGACGACCCTGACCGTGCCGTCGTCGCCGAACTGGGCGGACGTGTCGTCGGCGGCGATGTCACCGTCGAAGAACATCTCGTAGGAGAACCCGCTGCATCCGCCCGGACGGACGGCGACACGCAATGCCAGATCCTCGGCGCCCTCGGCGTCGAGCAGTTGGCGGACCTTGCTGGTTGCGGTATCGGTGAGCGTGATCATTGTTCAATGCCTCCTGCGTGGGTGTGTACAGAGTATCGGGTCGTGGTCGGGGATCGGGAGTGAGGTCAACGCGACGCCACGGTGACGCGGCACGGCGTGCGGTTGGCGATCGGACAGAATTCGCGGATCTCGGCGTCGCCCATCTCGGCGACGAAGCCGGCGACGAGGCCATGGTGGAGCCCGCAGACGAGATCGGAGTACTGCTCGGCCAGATCGGCGAAGGGACAGTTGGCAAATGCGACGACGGCGGCGGATTCGTCGCCGGGTGCATCGGTCACGACCGGGTCGAAGCCGAGCCGATCGAGATCGGAGACGAGCGCCTCGAGGGTCGACGGGGCGCGCTCGAAGGGTCTGGCCCGGTTCGCGCCTTCGGCGCGTCCGACCGCTTCGGCATCGGCGGCGCGCCCGTCGAGTCGCTGCGCCATCGCCAACACCATCCTGGCGAGTAGCGGCATCGTCGGCGGTTCGAGTCCGAGCGAGGGCGAGTCGTGCGCGGTCGAGTAGCGGTGTTGGGGTCGCCCGACGTCGCCCCGACCGCCGACCTCGACGTCGAGCAGCCCGACGTCGCGCATCCGATCGAGATGCGGCCGCACAGTGTTGGGGTGCAGCCCGAGTCCCTCGGAGATCTGCGCCGTCGTGAGTGGCTGCGGCGAACGGGCGATCTCGAGGTAGATCGCGTACCGGCTGTTGTCGCCGAGCGCCTTCAGGACGTCGAGCTGCATCCGGTCGCTCGATCGATCAACATCCACGTTTCAAGATTACACGGAATCAGCCGGGTAAACTCCAGAATATGTCGATCATCCCGCCGGCGACCCCGCGCTCATCGATCGCGAGTCCATCGCCCGCGCCGCCATCGGTCGCCGACGTCACCGAAGTCCTCCGGTCGGTCATCGATCCCGAACTCGGCGCCGACATCGTCACGCTCGGCATGGTTCCCGGCGTCGAGGTGTCCGCTGACGGCATCGTTACCGTCGACGTGAAGCTGACGATCAAGGGCTGCCCCCTCCGCGCGGAGATCAAGCGCGAGATCGAGGATCGCGTGTCGCTGCATCCAGGGGTCGCCGAGGTCGCGATCCGATGGGGCGAGATGGATCCCGACGAACGCAGCGAGGTGATGACCAAGGCCCGCTGGAACGCACGCCGGAACGCGCCCGACACCCAGGTTCCGGCGGGTTGCCGCGTGCTCGCGATCGCCAGCGGAAAGGGTGGCGTCGGCAAGAGTTCGGTCACGGTCAACCTGGCGGCGGCGCTCGCCGAGATGGGCCACACCGTCGGTGTGCTCGACGCCGACATCTGGGGATTCTCGATCCCGAGGTTGCTGGGAATCTCCGAACGTATGGAGGCCGAACCCGCCGACGGCGGTGGCAAGCCGCTGATCGTGCCGAATCGTCGGAAGGTCGGCGAAGGGATGATCGAAGTGGTGTCGACCGGCTTCCTCGTCGACGAGGACACCGCCCTGATGTGGCGCGGCCTGATGCTCACCAAGGCGGTCGAGCAGTTCCTGCGCGACGTTCGATGGGGCGACCTCGACTACCTGTTGATCGACATGCCACCCGGTACCGGCGACGTACAGATGGGCCTCGCACGGCTGCTCCCGCGCACCGACCTCATCGTCGTCACGACACCGGCGATCGCCGCCCAGAAGGTCGCCCAACGCGCCGCCGACATGGCCCGACGCAGCTTCCTCCGAGTGGTCGGCGTGATCGAGAACATGAGTGCGTTCACGTGTGAGCACGGCGAGACCTACGCACTGTTCGGCGAGGGCGGTGGCGCCGCGCTGGCGTCGGCGATCGACGCGCCGCTGCTCGGCGAAGTGCCGCTCGAGCCGGCGGTGGCCATCGGTGGCGACACCGGAGAACCGGTTGCGATCGGTGGCACCGGGCAGGCCGCCGACGCCTTCCGCGCCATCGCCCGGCGGATCGCCGACGACATCGCGCCGCCCGCCGACACGACCGGGATCGACATGGCAGGCTGCTCGGCGCGCTTGCTCGCCACCGTCGAGGAGGCGTTGAGCCGATCCCCCGCCTGAGGCGCGCACCTCTCGGTTGCCGCGATTCTCGTTCTCGGTCCCGATCACGCGCCCTTCCGCCGGATCTCGGACCGAGAACGCCGCCACTACGTCGAGGGCGTGGGTCGCTCAGCGATCCGAGTAGTCGGGATCGCCCGGCATCGCGAGGCCGACGACCGCGCCGTCGGGATCGAACCGGACCTTCGGAAGAATGCACGGCGGCTCGCCGACCGCGGCACCGGCGGCGAGCGCTGCTTCGGCCGACCGATGCGGCTCGAGGAAGCGCAGATTGGCGATCGTCGGCGGCATCATCGTCAACTCGCCCGCCCGCTCCATCGTGAGCGCGTCGGCGGGACGGACCCACAGGCTGTCGACCGTCTCCTTGTCGTCGTGTAGCGGCTCCTGCCCCTCGGGCATCTCGCACATGAAGAATCGGGTGTCGAATCGTCGACGCTGGCCCACCGGGGTGATCCAGTGGGCGACGTAGTGGGTGGTCGAGAGATCGAGGACGAGGTCGTCCCGCCGACACAGCTCGACGAGCGACAGCTCGCCGTCGTGCACCGCATGGCGGTCGTCGTTGCGCAATGTGAGCGGGCCACCTTCAGAACGCCGCGCGATCAGCACACCCGCCTCCTCGAAACACTCGCGGATCGCGGCGACCCAGTATGCGAGACCACCGGCCTCGATTCCGAGGCGCCGCGACGCAACCTCGTCGTCGAGGCCACGGCAGTACGGCGAGATCTCGTCGGCGTAGTCGACACCGTCGACGCGACCACCCGGGAAGACGTACATCCCGGCACCGAAGGAGGCGTTGGCGGTCCGGCGCATCATGAACACCTCTGTACCGGGGCGTTCGAGCGCATCGCGAACGAGCATCACCGTGGCTGCCGGGCTGACCGGGACGATCGCGGGGTCGAAGTCGTCGCCGTCGCGGCCGGTGCGGGTCATTCGAGCCGACGGTATCGAATCGCCGCTCGAGGGCTGCCATCAGCACGGGAGCGGCAGCACGGGAGCGGCAGGACCGGAGCGGCGGCTCAGGCGTCGGCCACTGCCGGATCGGCAACTTCCTCGACCGGCTGGGGCGTCGCCGACGAGCCGTTTCCGGCGAGATCCCCGATCAACTCTCCGGAGCCGTTTCCGGCGACATCAACGGTCGACTCCCCTGAGCCGTTTGCGGCGACATCTTCCGGCAACTCTCCGGAGCCGTTTCCGGCGACATCAACGGTCGACTCCTCGGGACCGTCGTCATCGCCGGTACGGAACATGACGTAGGCGACAGCGGTGACGACGACCGTACCGAGCACGATCGCCACCGGCTTCCAGTTGTCGTCGAGGAACTGGGTCGCGCGGGCTTGTTGTTCGAACGCCCAGTCGGTGATCGGGTCGCCCTCCTCGCGCAGGTCGACCCAGTAGAAGTACCAGATCAGGTAGAACCCCGACAGCAGCACGAACGCCGCCGCGACCCGGTCGACATAGGCGAGGCTGCCGCGCAGCCAACGCAGGAGCGTCGTGTTGGCGAATGCGAGCGACACGGTCAGCGCGCTGACGAGGAGCGCCATGCCGGCGCCGTAGGCGACCGTGTTGCCGACCCCCTGCACGATGCCCTCCCTCTGGGTCGTGCTGAACACGGTGGCGATGAAGAGCCCGATCGTGCAACCGATCGAGGCGACGGCGTAGGCGATGCCGTAGACGAACATCGCCCGCACGGTCCTCTCCTTCTTGCCAACGCCGACCTGCGGGGTCATGAACGGCAGCTTGTAGCCGAAGAGCATCGCCATGCCGAGCACGATGAGGACCCCGCCGATCGCTCCCGTCGCGTACTTCGCGTTCTCGTTGATCCAGCTCGTGAAGTTGTACGAGATCAGACCGGCGACGAAGAAGACCGAGAGAAATCCGGCCGACACAGCGGCGCTGACGAGGAGGGCACGCCTGATCGTCGCCCGCTGCGATCCGCCGGCACCGGCGGTGATGCCGAGGAAGTACATCAGATAGGTGGGCAAGAGGATGAAGCCGCAGGGGTTCACTGCGGCCACCAGTCCACGGATGAATGACAGGTTCATGCAATCTCCCTCACATCGATCCCAGGCACATCGATCCCAGGCACATCGACCTCAGGCACGCCGTGCTTCCTGTTGTTGATT